>CAKQMI010000028.1 GCA_934254835.1 uncultured Clostridia bacterium
AAGGGACTTAAAATCCCTCGGAGTAACATCCGTACCGGTTCGAGTCCGGTTTTCGGCACCAGCAAAAGACGACGCAGTTATGCGTCGTCTTTTGCTGTGTCGAAATACTGTGGGAATACGAACCAGCCACACCGTGGTGGTGTTCGGCGGTTGCTTGCACAAAGGGGCCCCCGCGGGATACTGTGTACTCGCGGGGAAAAGGAATAAACAAGCAAAAGACAAACAAATGACGTTTACGGCAATTGTTTGGTCAAAAGCGCAGTTTGTGACGTGAGCAGTCACGGTTTTCGGCATTTTATCATTTTTGCGTCGTCTTTTGCTGTGTCGAAAACAGTGGACACGGACACCATATCGTGCCAACGGCACACATCGCGCGAAAGCTCATCGATTTTGCCATAGGCAAAACCATCACTTCATCGCGCAAGCATGGTGCCCTCACGGGAGATTCCCACGCTTCGCTCGGAATGACAAATAACATAGTTCACGCGCAATGCCATACAACCTGTTCCATAACTAATTTTACACATAAAGAAAGAAAGCCACCTGCGAAATTTTGCAAGTGGTTTTCTTTCTTTTTAGGGGGATAAAATTACGAAAAATTACTTATGGTCCTGTTTGCCTCCTTATTTGACGGCGGTTCCTCTTCCGATGGCCATACTTTTTGTGACCTCGACGCCGTCTCTCAAAAGGTTTATTTCAACAACGTCGCCTTCCGAAAAGAGAAGTCCCACGTTGGTGATGTCGTATTCGCGCTCGACCGCATAGAGTTTTGAGTCGAACCTGAACGATTTAATCACGTCGCCTTTTTGTATGCCCGCCTTTGCCGACGGACTGTTCGCCTCGACGCTTGCGACTGACACGGTATTGATGATTTTGACCGAGCCGTCCTCGGCGATTTCCGCCTTACTGTCGGTGACTTGCACCGAAATTCCCAAGAACGAGCGCAATATTTGCGTATTTGTTTTGCCGTCGCAGTTTTTCAGTATATTTTGTACGGCGGGATAGGCGAAGTCAATGGGGATCGCGTACGCCATGCCTTCAATATTTTCGGACACGACCTTTGCGTTGACTATGCCCACAAGCTCGCCCGAATCGTTGAACAATCCACCGCCCGAGTTACCGCCGTTTATCGCGGCATCGACACGCATAACCCTGATTTGCACGCTGGACACGTTGTCCGCCGCCGTCATCTTGATATATTCGCTTTCAAGCGAGAGTATGCCCTGCGTCACGGCGATTCCGTTTGCGCTGGGATTGCCGATTGCGATGACCGTATCACCGACCGTCATATCTCCGCTTTTGCCGATTGTGGCGGGGTGGGCGTTGCTGTCCTTATAGACGTCGCTTTGGATTTTCAAAACCGCCACGTCATAGCTCATCGAACCGCCGATATACGTTGCCGTGATTTTGTATTTGTCCAGTTCCTGCCCGTAAAGGTAAACGTAAATTTTGTTGCTTATTTTGCTGTCGGCGTCCGAGTCATACACGACGTGGTAGTTGGTGATGATATACGCCTCGCCCGTTTCCTTGTCACCGCCGATGATGACGCCCGAGCCTGCCGAAGCATACTCTTTGGTCTCCTTATTGTTGAAAAAGCCCAGCGAAGACGTGGTTTTCGTGAAGTACGAGTTTATCGACACAACCGACAAAATCGCTTTGTTGACGGCGTTTGTCGTTGTAGTTTCGCCCTTGTCGCCCTTTTCGCCTTTCAATGATTCGAGCCATTCTTCTTCGGTGCCCTTATATCCGTATTTGACGGCGAGGTCATAGGCGGAGTCTGTGTATATCGTGTCGCCTTTCAAAGATTCCAACCACTCTTCTTCGGTGCCGGTGTATCCGTTTTTTACGGCGACGTCATACGCGCTTTTCCCGGATGCGACACACGCGGTAAGTGTGAGTGAAAGACAACAAATAATCGCGATAATTGCAACGATTGATACTTTCGATACGCTATCCTTTTTCATTTTCGTTTCCTCTTGATTTCATATTATTACTTAAAAATAAAGCAAACCTAAATCTTTTGTTAAAATTAAGTTAAATTTCCCCCGTCCGAAAACCCCGTATTTCCTCTTTTCGGCACAGAACTGTATATTTTAGTTATATATATTATTTATAATAAATTCATTATTAAACAAAAAACGCAACGTCCCCGTTGCGTTTTTTAGTATCTTGTTTTGATTATTCAAACTTGGATTTTCGTCCGAAAGCAAATTTGTCAAAGGAAATATACACGACAAACTCGTTGTCTTCGCCTCTGACACTGACCTTGCCTTTGTGAAGTTCGGCAATTTCTTTGACAATCGAAAGACCGATGCCACTGCCCTCGATGCCCGACGCCCTTGCGCCTTCGCTTCTGAAAAACCTATTAAGGTATTTGTCGAGGTTGCCCTGTTCCACCGACTCGGTATCGTTTCTGAATTCGATGACGATTTCGCGTTTCAACCTAGTAACCGTGCGTCGCGCCGACACCTTGACGTAAGACTTGCCGTATTTCATCGCATTGTCGAGAAGGAGCGCGGTCATTTGTTTGAAAAGCCCCTCGTCGCCAAGCAGGATATATCCGTCGGTTATGTTGACATCGATTGTTTTGCCCGTCGTCCTCGCAAGTGCGTAGTACGGCTGGGTGACTTCCGAGATAAGCGCGCCGACGTCGATATTTTTCCTTTCTTCCAACGCGGCTCTTTCGTCGATTTTGGCAAGCGTCGTCAAGTTTTTGGTCATACTTGCCATTCTCAAAACCTGTTTTTGTATGGCGTCGGTGCACTCGTTTTCGCCAAAGTCCATTTCCAAAATCTCGTTGTTGGCGGAAATTATCGCCAAGGGAGTTTTGAGTTCGTGGCTGGCGTCCGAAATGAAGTGACGCTGTTTTTCGTATGAATTTGCAATGGGTTCAACCGCGCGTTTCGAGAACAATATCAGCAGTATGCACACCGCACCCATCGCGCTCACGCAAAAAATCATGCTGGAACGCATAAAACTTGTCAATGCGTCGGTCTGGCGATGGCAGTCCATAAACAACACCATCTTTTTGCCGTCAGGTCTGTCGTGGTAAACGAGGTAGCGATAGCCGTTTATCGTGCCCTTAACGTCGCCCTCGGAAAGTGCCTCGTTGCAGTATCTGATTGCGTCTTCTTCGGTGTTGACAAGTTCCGTCTTTTCAAGGTTGTAGTCGCAGGGATTGCCCGCTTGGTCGTAAGTCACCGTGAAATATCGGGTGTCGAAAGGCGTCTCGTTGGTGCTTTGAATGCCAAGATACGTCGGGGTTTTGTCAGCCTTGTAGTGCTCCGGGAATTCGCCGTTGTTTTTGGCGAGAATCATCAAAATTTTGTCCGAGTAGTTTTGGATATTTTTTCGGCTCACGACGAAAATGCCGGACAGTATCACCGCCAGCACTATCGCTATCGCACCCATCGCGATCGCTATGAATCTTATGCGAAGTTTCTTAATCATCTTGTTTCTTCAAGCTTGTATCCAAGCCCGCGCACCGCTTTGATATTGACGTCTGCGCCAATGCCCGCCAACTTTTTGCGAAGCGACGATATGTACACCCACACGCCGTTGATTTCCGCCTCGCTGTCGTAGCCCCACACCGACTCCATAAATTTTTCGGTGGAGATAAGCATATTGTTGTTGGCGACAAGCATTTCCATCATCTGGAACTCCTTGCCCGAAAGACGCACCTCGCCTTTGTCGGATTTTAAGGTGTATTGACGGGGATCAAGCGTAAGATTGCCCACGGAATATGTGTTGATAACGTCGTTTTTGCGACGAGTCATCGCGCGGATTCTTGCCAAAAGTTCCTTCATCGCAAACGGTTTTGTCAGATAATCGTCCGCACCGGCGTCCAAACCCTCGACGCGGTCGTCAACCTCGCTTCGCGCCGTCAACAAAAGTACGGGAACGTTGTTTCCGCTTTCACGAACCTTTCTCAACACCGTCAGACCGTCGGCTTTGGGCATCATTATGTCCAAAATTACGCCGTCGTAGTTGCCAAACGTCAAGTATTCCAGCGCTTCCGCACCGTCATAAACGGCTTCTACCGTGTAGTTGTTGTGTTTTAGAACGCGGACGATTGCGTTGGATAACTCTCTTTCGTCCTCTGCAAGCAATAACTTCATGTATAAGTTCCCCTTTTTTTTCTTATATCGTATAAAATAAAGTTAAAGTTTACCTAAATTAGCTTACAGTAACTTCTTTGAATTTTTTTTCGTAAAAATAATAGTCGTCCTTGTCGATTTCAAAACCCGAAGGAAGTATGCCGTTTTGGACGATTTCCTTTGCGCACAATATGAGTTCGGGCGTGATTTTTATCGCGTATTTTCCGCCGTCCGCGTCACCCGACTGCCTTGTGCCGAGATAGTCCCCGCCCCCTCGAAGCGTAAAGTCGAGTTCGGCAAGTTTATAGCCCTCGTCAAATTCGGTCAACGCTTTGACGCGCGGATTTGTCATGTCGAGCGTGTGCAAAAAACAAAACGCTTTCTTCTCTCCGCGTCCGACGCGCCCTCTCAATTGATGCAGTGTTGCAAGCCCGAATCTTTCGCTGTTCAATACGGCGATTGTCGTTGCGTTTTTGATGTCGATACCGACCTCGACAACCGTCGTTGCGATAAGCACGTCCACGTCGCCGTTTTGAAAACCTTGCATGATTTTCGATTTCTCTTTTGCTTTCATTTTGCCGTAAATCAGCGCAACGTTGACGTCCGAAAAAACGCCGTTTTTCAACTCCTCGAAAAGGGTTTTCGCGCCGTAAGTTTCCACCCCCTCGGAGTCACAAATTTTCGGGCAGACGATAAACGCCTGATTGCCCTTTTTCGCCTCGTCGCGGATATAGGAAAACATACCGTTTTTCTTGTAATCGGGCACAAGCAAAGTCTTGACTTTTGTCTTGTGATTTTTGTCGATTTCGGACAGTTGCAACTCGTCGTACAACAGCATCAAAACCGAGCGCGGAATGGGCGTTGCCGTGAGCGTCAAAGTGTCAACTCCCGCGCCTTTTTCCTGCAAATCGAATTTCTGCGCAACGCCGAATTTGTGCTGTTCGTCGATGACGACAAACGCCAGATTTTTGAAATTTACCGTGCGCGAAAACACGCTGTGCGTGCCGATGACAAGGTTGACTTTTCCACTTTCGATTTCTTTCTCGATGTCCTTTCTTTCCTTGCCCTTGACGGCACCCGAAAGATAAGAAATATTGACGTCAAATCCTTCAAAAATCCTTTGTGCAGTGTGGAAATGTTGTTCCGCCAAAATCTCCGTTGGTGCAACAATCGCCACTTGATACCCGCATTTTATCGCATAAAACGCCGTTATGAGCGCAACGATTGTTTTTCCACTGCCAACGTCGCCGATAAGCAACCTGTTCATTCGGCGAGTTGATTTAAGGTTTTCGAATATCTCGTCAAGTGCCGTTTTTTGCGTTTCGGTCAAGGAATAAGGCAGGGATTTTACCAGGTCAGATATTGCCTTTTTGTCGCAATCGTATCTGAAAACTCGGCTGTCTTTCGCCTGTGAATTTATAATCTTATAATACAAAATTTCTTTCATCGTATCTTCGAGGGCGATGCGTTCCTGCGCCTTTAATCCCTCATCGACACTCGTCGGACAATGCGCCTTGAAAAAGGCGTCTTTCACGCTTTCGATGCCGTACTTTTCGCGCGTATTTTCGTCCGCAATATCCGCCACCGAAAACTTCCCCAAAGCGTCCTCGACAATGCTTTTGAAAACCCCTTGTTGCACCGCTCCTTTCGTGCGGTAAACGGGCATGATTCCCGTCAGTTTTTTGGCAACGTCAAACGGCTCGATTTTGGGGTTTATAAGTTCCGGTCGCTTCCCTGAAAACTTGACTTTTCCGAACACCAAATACTGCTCGTCCGCCTTGACTTTCGACAGCAAATACGGCTGGTTGTACCACACGAGTTTCAGCGTGCGCGTCGCGTTATCCGAGGCGTCGAAATCCACCGCGTCGGCGGTGAAAAAGTTGAGCCCGTTTTTGGTTTTCACGGGGCGAGTCGTCTTGACGATTTTTACCCTTATCAATGAAAATTGCCCGTCGCATAAGTCGTTAAGCGAAACGGGCGAATTGAAATCGATATAGGTTTTGGGCAGAAAATTTATTAAGTCTTCGACCGTCGAAACGTCAATGCTTTGAAGTTTTTTGAGCGTGACCGAGCCGACGCCTTTTACTTCTTCGAGCCTCATCATTCAACAGAAAAGACGTAATAATAATAAGGTTGACCGCCGTCGAAAGCCATAACCTCGACGTCGGGGTATTCTTCCTGGAGTTCGGACGCGAGGTTGTTGGCGTCTTCCTCGGTGACGTCACTGCCGTAGTACAGCGACACGACACTGCTGTCCTCGTCGATCATTTTCTTCAAAGAATGCTTGACGACGTCCGACACGCTGTGCCCTCTTGCGACGATTTTCTTGCCGAAAAGTCCGATGATGTCGCCTTCGTGCACCGAAAATCCGTCCATACGGGTGTTTCTGACCGCAGTCGTGACCTGTCCGCACTTGACGTTCTCGATGGAGGCGGTCATAGCCTCGACGTTTTCGTCTGCAGAAGCCTCGGGCATAAACGCCACCGCTGCCGAGATACCCTCGGCGACGTTGCTGGTGGGAATGACGTACACGGGTTTTTCGGCGAGGTCGCGCGCCTGTTCCGCCGACAAAATAATATTTTTGTTGTTGGGCAAAATAAACACGGTTTTTGCGTTGACCTCGTTTATCGACGACAAAATGTCGTAAACGCTCGGGTTCATCGTCTGACCGCCCTCGACGATTTTGTCGATGCCGAGGTCGTTGAATATCGCTTCCATACCCTTGCCTGAGCAGACGGATATGATGCCGTATTCCTTCATTTCGGTTTTTTCAGACTCGCGCTTTTCGTTGAGAACGCGGTTTTGCTCCACCATATTTTCGACTTTAACGCTGTCAAGCTCGCCAAGTTTCAAGGCGTTTTTCATCGCAAGGTCGGGACGGTTGGTGTGGACGTGCACTTTCACAAGGTCCAAATCGCCGATAACAAGCACGCAGTCACCGATTGTCGTCAAGAAGTCGCGCAGTTTGTCGATGTCGGCAAGAGTGGCCTTTTGGCGAAGATTGATTATGAAAAATTCGGTGCAATAGCTGAAATTGATGTGCTCGTGGTCGTCCGCCGTGAAAGCGTCCATCGGATTTAAGGCGATGCCTTTGTCTTCTGCGGGAGCGTCGGGAATTTCGATGCCGGCAAGAGCGTTGTACATGCCCTTCATCACAAACATCAATCCCTTTCCGCCTGCGTCAACGACGCCCGCTTTTTTCAGAACGGGGAGCATTTCGGGAGTTTGTTGCAATATTTCATCGCCATAGGCGATGACCTTTTCCAAAAACGGCAAAAACTCAACCGATTTTTTGCGTTTTGCAAGGTGTTGCGCTTTTTCCGCCATTGCACGGACGACGGTCAAAATTGTGCCCTCTTTGGGTTTTTGCACCATGCTGTATGCAATCTCGGTGCCCTTTTTCAGGGCTTGCGCAAACTCGTACGCGGTGAACGGTACGTTTTTATTTTCCGTCAAAACGACGGCAAATCCTTTGAAAATTTGTGAGCTGATGACACCCGAATTTCCACGTGCGCCACGCAATGCGCCTTTTGAAAAAGCCGTCGCGCACTCTGCAACGCTTGCATTTGTGTTCAGGTTTCCGAGTTCCTGCACCGCCATACTGAACGTCAACGACATATTTGTGCCCGTGTCCCCGTCGGGAACAGGGAAAACGTTCAGACTGTCAACGAGCGGTCTGTTTATTTCAAGTAATTTGGCGCCGGAAATAAGCATTTTCCGAAAATCGCCACTTGTAAGTTCCACCATAAATATCCTTAATTATACTCTGACGCCGACAATATTGACCGTCACGTTTTTGACGCGCATACCGGTGTATTTTTCGACGCTGTAAGCCACTGCTTTGGTCAGCGATTCCCTGACGGCCTCAACGTTGACGCCCAGTTTTAATATGACGAAAATATCGATATGCACGACGTTGTCGGTCGTAACGACGCGAACGCCTTTGCCATACGTCTTTTTATTGAAGATTTTTGCAAGGTTGTCGGAGAAACGGCGCGACACAAGCTCCACCACGCCATAGCACTCGGAAGCTGTCTTGCTGACGATAATCGCAACAGCTTCGTCCGATACGGTGATGTGTCCGAATTTATTGTAAGTACTAAGCGCCATAGTTCTCCTTGTAAAATACCTTACTTTTGCTATATTTTACTATAATTATAAAAATTTAGCAACAATTATGCTTGCCAAAAGTGAAATTTAGTGCTAAAATACCTATGTTTTATGCCAGTTAGGAGGTATCAGAGTATGTCGAGAGTATGCAGTGTTTGTGGAAAAGGACAAATGAGCGGTAATATGATAAGCCACAGCCATCGTAAAACGAGAAGGGCTTGGGGCGCCAACGTCCACAAAGTTAAGATTGTCAATAAAGACGGTTCGATCAGTTCTGAATACGTTTGCACCAGATGCATGCGTAGCGGAAAAGTCGAGCGCGCTTAATGCATTAAAATTAACCGCCTTTTCGGCGGTTTCTTTTTGCCCTTTTTCGGGTAATAATATAAGTATATTATTAAAAATTAAAATAGAACGATAATAATTAAAATAAGTCGCTCCCCTTTTGGGGACGCGACTTATTCATTAGTCTTTTCTGACGGTTTCGTCCTTTTTCTTGTTGCGCTTAAATATGCGCAAAAACTTTTTGATAAATTCGGGCGGGTTAAAACATACGATTTTCATGACTTTCACCTCTTGCGCACAGTATATGCGGACACATCAACATGTGTGAATATGTCAAGGTGACAGTCTTTTTGGCTTTACCCGAAAACTACGTCGTTTTTATAGATGGGATATTTTTCGGCAAGTGCGCGTACGCGTTTGTTAACGTCGTCGTAAGCCTCCTCGCCCTTTTCCAAAATATCGGCAATGCAATTTCCGACTTCCACCATATCGTCCTCTTTCATTCCTCTGGTCGTAAGGCTTGCCGTGCCTACGCGAATACCGCTTGTGACGGCGGGTTTCGCGGGATCGAAAGGTATGGCGTTTTTGTTGACGGTGATATGTACGTGATCAAGTCTGTCGGTAAGTTCCTTGCCGGATACGCCCGTCCCCAAAAGGTTGACGAGGATAAGATGGTTGTCGGTACCGCCCGACACCATATTGATACCGCGCGCGCGGAAAGTTTCGGCAAGTTTTTTGCAGTTCAGCACGACTTGGTGTTGATACGCCTTAAACTCGGGCGACAACGCTTCCTTGAATGCAACGGCTTTCGACGCGATAACGTGCATCAAAGGACCGCCTTGCGTGCCGGGGAAAACCGCCTTATCGATGAGTTTTGCGTGCTCTTCTTTGCAAAGAATAATGCCACCGCGAGGACCTCTCAATGTCTTGTGCGTGGTCGAGGTCACGAAATCGGCGTAAGGCACGGGACTGGGGTGTTCGCCCGCGGCGACAAGTCCTGCGATGTGCGCCATATCAACCATAAGGTATGCGCCGACTTTGTCCGCAATTTCCCTGAAACGCTTAAAGTCGATGATACGGGGATACGCCGACGCGCCCGCGATGATAAGTTGAGGTTTGTTTTCGACGGCAAGACGCTCGACCTCGTCGTAGTCGATAAGCCCTTCTTCACGGGTGACGCCGTAACCAACGACGTTGAACCATTTTCCCGAGAAGTTGACTTTGCTTCCGTGCGACAAATGTCCGCCACCATCGAGGCTCATACTCAAAACGGTGTCACCGGGCTTCAAAACCGCCTCGAAAACCGCAAAGTTTGCATTCGCGCCCGAGTGGGGTTGGACGTTTGCGTGTTCTGCTCCGAAAAGTTTTTTCAGCCTGTCTCTTGCGATATTTTCGGCGATATCGACAAATTCGCAACCGCCGTAATAACGATTTCCGGGATAACCTTCAGCGTACTTATTCGTAAAGAAGGTGCCCATAGACGCCATAACTGCGGGGCTCACGATGTTTTCGCTGGCGATAAGTTCCAGATTATACTGCTGGCGGTCGAATTCCTGCACGAAACTTTCGTACACTTCGGGATCGATTGCTTTAATAGTTTTCAAATCTACCATTTATACTGTCCTCCTCGTATAAGGGTTGCGCCGACTATTTATTGTTATCGACGAACATTTTTAATTGTTGAAGGTTTTTATATCCGACGTCTTTTGCGACCTCTTTGCCGTCCTTAAAGAGTATGAGCGTGGGAATCGACATAATGCCGAAGCGTTTTGCCAGCGCGTCCTCTGTGTCGACGTCGATTTTCAAGACGGTGATATCACCGTACTCCGCGACGTACTGATCGATAACGGGCGCAAGCATTTTGCAAGGTCCGCACCAGCTTGCCCAGAAGTCAACAAGGCACAAGCCGTCTTTTACAAGTTCATCAAAGTTTGCTACGGTTGCGTGTATAATTCTTTCTGACATAAAAATCTCCTTTTTTTACTGTTATATAAGTTTCGGTTATTATCAATTATTATCAATTATTGTCAATATTTTCGGCATCGTCGTCGGAATTGGTTTCGTCCTCGCCCTCTTCCTCGATTTCGTCAAAATCGTCCTCGTCGTTTTCGCCCGCTCTTGTCACGATGCGCGTCATCTCGGGCACAAAACCTTTTTTCTTTCTTATGACGCACTTGTCCAAAACGACCGCAAGTCCCAGTCCCAAAAACAATGCGACGACGCTTGCGATAATCTCGGCAATCTCGCCAAGCGGTAAAAACGCAAACACGGCGATCGTCACGAGAATAAGCGGAATGACGTATACGATAAGCGCGGCGGTGAGCACGTATTTACTGCCCATCGTGACCTCGACTTTGTCGCCGACGTCGACGCCCAAAGTGTTTTTGAGTATCACTTCCACCGTCTTTCCGCCTTTTGACACGGCGCACATACGACACTGGTCGCACGCCGATTTTCGGTCAAAACTGACGACGACGTTGCCGTTTCGTTTGATTTTCGATACCGTTCCTACTTCAATCATTTTTCCGCGGGAATTTCAAGCCCCAGTTCTTTCAGTTGGATATCCTCGACAAAGTCGGGTGCGCCCGTCATCAGACACGACGCGTTTTGTACCTTCGGGAATGCGATGACGTCTTTTATGTTGTCGTCGCCCGTCAAAAGCATCGTTAGCCTGTCCAGACCGAACGCCAGACCGCCGTGAGGAGGCGCGCCGTATTTGAACGCGTCCACGAAAAATCCAAAGCGGTTTTTGATGGTTTCTTCGCTCATGCCGAGAATTTCAAACATTTTGCGTTGCATTTCGGGCGTGTGGATACGGATACTGCCTCCGCCCGCTTCCTGACCGTTGATGACAAGGTCGTAGGCGTTGGCGCGGATACTTGCCAAAACGTCGCGGTCGCGACTGTCGATTTTGTCGATATCCTGCACGTTGACGCTCGTAAACGGGTGGTGCATCGCATAAAAGCGGTTGTCTTCGTCGCTCCACTCGAGAAGCGGAAATTCGGTAATCCACAAAATATCGTATTCGTTTTTGTCGAACAGCCCGAGTTTTTCGGCGACGTGCGTGCGAAGTGCGCCCAAACTGTCGAACACAACCTTGTTTTTCTTGTCGGCAACGACCAGGATAAGGTCGCCCTTTTCGGCGCACAAAATATCTTCGATATTTTTAATTTCTTCTTCGCTCAGGAATTTATAGAAAGTGGAAGTTGTCGTGCCGTCGTTTTTCTTCGACGCCCAGGCAAGTCCTTTCGCGCCGTAGTCTTTCACGAAATCGGCAAACGAATCCACCTCTTTTCTGGTAAATTTATCCGCCCCGCCCTTGATGCAAATTGCGCGGACACTGCCCGATTCAAGAGCCTGTTTGAACACGGCAAATTCGGTATTTTTGACGGCGGAGGAAATATCGTTGAGTTCCAGCGCAAATCTCGTATCGGGTTTGTCGCTTCCGAAGCGGTTCATCGCCTCTGTCCAAGTCATACGTCTGAACGGCTTGTCAAAGGTGATATTTTTGCATTTTTTGAAGATGTCTTTAATCATGCCTTCGGCGACTTCCATCACGTCCTCGTCGTTCTCGACAAAACTCATCTCGATGTCGATTTGCGTAAACTCGGGTTGGCGGTTGGCACGAAGGTCCTCGTCGCGGAAGCACCTTGCGACTTGGTAATAGCGGTCAAAACCTGCAATCATCAAAAGTTGCTTGTAAAGTTGCGGGCTTTGAGGCAAGGCGTAAAACGCGCCGTTTTTTATACGACTGGGAACGAGGTAGTCCCTTGCGCCCTCGGGCGTGGACTTGCCGAGGAACGGGGTTTCGATTTCCAAAAATCCGTTGTCCGCAAGATAGTCCCTTGCCGTCCTCGTGATTTTGTCGCGCATAATAAGGTTGTTTTGAAGGTAAGACTTTCTGAGTTCAAGATATCTGTACTTCAGCGCAAGGTTTTCGCCGACTGACGCTTTTTCAGAAATGACGAAAGGCGGAATTTCCGCTTCCGAAAGGATTTTCAAATCTTTTACGTCGATTTCAACGTCGCCCGTGGGCATATTTTCGTTGATATTTTTGCCCGTGCGCAACCTTACGACGCCCTTTGCCGACACGACGTATTCCGCACGGACGGAGCGCGCCTTATCGGCAAGCGCCGAGTTGACGCCCGCGTCGAAAGCAAGTTGTACGATGCCCGTTCTGTCGCGAAGGTCGATGAACACAAGGTTGCCGAGGTCGCGCGTTTTTGCGACAAATCCCATGACGACCACCTCGCGATTTTCGTCTGTTTTCCTGAGAGTTCCGCACATATCGGTGCGTTTCAATCCGTTCAATAACTCTGCCATAATTATGCCTCTAAAAAATATTTCGTAATTTCGTTGATTTTGACGGGGATAGCCTCGCCCGTTTCCATATTTTTGACGTTGACGACGCCGTTTTCAAGTTCGTCCGCGCCGATAATTAAAGTGAATTTTGCGCCGATTTTTCCTGCGTACTTCATCTGCGCCTTGACGCTTCTTCCCGTAAATTCGGTATCCGCGGATATGCCCGCGCGCCTTAAATCGTTGGTGATTTTCAATGCGTCGAATTTGATTTCGTCGCCGACGTAGCCGACAAACACTGTGACGTTGTCGGACTTTTCGGGCATTTTCCCGGCGTTTTCCAAAACGAGAATAAGCCTTTCGATACCCATACCGAAGCCGACCGACGGACAAGGTTTTCCGCCGACTTCTTCAACGAGGTTGTCGTATCGTCCGCCACCGCATACGGTGCCCTGCGCGCCAATATCGTTTGACACAAACTCAAAAACCGTGCGGGTGTAATAGTCCAGACCTCTGACGATTCGGGGATTGACGACGTAAGGAATTTCCAAAGTTTCCAGTCCTTTTTTGAGGTCGGAAAGGTGCTTTTTGCAGTCGTCGCAAAGGTAGTCCAAAATGACGGGGGCGTCCTCGTTGATTTTCTTGCACTCTTCTTCCTTGCAGTCAAGAATTCTTAAGGGGTTTTTGTCGAGCCTTTCCTTGCAGGTGACGCACATTTTGTCGATGTGTCCCGCATAGTACTCTTTCAACGCCTTGTTATATTCCTTTCGGCACGTCGGACAGCCAATACTGTTGATATTGAGCGTGAGGTTGTCAAGCCCGAGCCTGCAAAACAGCGACTTTGCAATCGAAATAGCCTCGACGTCCATTTCCGCGCCCGCGCTTCCGTACAGTTCGACGCCGAATTGATGGTGCTCGCGGAGCCTGCCCGCCTGTGGACGCTCGTATCTGAACACCGGCGTGATATAATAAGTCTTGACGGGAAGCGGTCCCGCATACAAACTGTTTTCGACAAAACATCTTGCGACGCCCGCCGTGCCCTCGGGTTTCAAGGTAATGGAGCGGTTGCCCTTGTCGAAAAAGGTGTACATTTCCTTATTGACGATATCGGTGGTATCGCCCACGCCCCTCAAAAACAATTCGGTATGTTCAAAGGTCGGCGTGCGGATTTCCTTGACGTCGAAAAGTCGCGCCGTTTCGCGGACGGCGTCTTCGATATAGTGCCATTTGTAACTGTCCTCGGGGAGGACGTCTTTCGTACCCTTCGGGATATTGAAACTCATACTTCCTCTTAAATAATATATCGTCTTAAATTCATCGTTTTGAGCGTGCCCGACAGGTGCTCGTCAACGTATTCTTGGTTTATCGTGATGGTCACGGGTTCGGAATTTCCGCCGGCGTTGTAGCTGACCTCTTCGAGCAGTGCTTCCATGACGGCGTGCAGTCTTCTTGCGCCCAAGTTTTCGCTGTTTTCGTTTTCCATAGTGGCGATCCGCGCGATTTCTTTGATGGCGTCGTCGGTGAATTTGAGTTCCACCCCGTCAACGTGCAAAAGTTCCTTATATTGCTTCAAAATCGCGTTGTCGGGTTGCGTCAGGATAAGCTCGAAATCCTTTTCGGTCAAATTGTTGAGTTCCACCTTAATGGGGAAACGACCTTGAAGTTCGGGAATTAAATCCTGCACTTTGCTGATATGGAACGCGCCCGCCGCTATAAACAAAATGAAGTCGGTGCGAATGACGCCGTATTTCGTCTGTACCGCGCAACCTTCGACGATTGGCAAAATGTCACGCTGTACGCCCTCTCTCGACACGTCGGGACCTTGCGAGTTGCCACGCGCCGCGACCTTATCGATTTCATCGATAAAAATCACGCCGTCTTGCTCGGCACGCCTTAACGCCTCGGACGCTATGCTGTCGTTGTCCACAAGTTTCGCGCTTTCTTCGGCGGTGAAAATATCACGCGCTTGCTTGACGCTGACGGTACGTTTTTTCTTTTTCTTGGGCATAAAATTGCCAAAAATCGAGCCGATATTGATTTCTTGTCCCTGACCGACGTCGATTTGCATATTTTTCGGTTCGTCCACAGCCTCGATGGAAATTTGCAATTTATCGAGATTGCCTTTTCTCAGTTCTTGCAAAATTTCCTCTTTCAGCGCAACGTCGGGTTCGTCGCGTCCCGCCTCTTTTCTGAGGGGCATGATAAGACTGACGAGTTTCGTCTCGACAATGTCCTGCACCTTGGGTTGGACTTCCTTATATTTTTCTTCTCTGACAAGGCGTATCGACGCTTCGACAAGGTCGCGCACGATACTTTCGACGTCACGTCCGACATAGCCGACTTCGGTGAATTTCGTCGCCTCGACTTTCACGAAAGGCGCTTTGACAAGCCTTGCAAGACGTCTGGCGATTTCCGTCTTTCCGACGCCCGTGGGACCTTTCATAATAATGTTTTTGGGTGTGATTTCTTCCCTCAATTCCTCGGAAAGCATACTTCTTCTGTAACGGTTGCGGAGTGCGATTGCAACCGCTTTTTTCGCCTCGTCCTGTCCGATGATGAAGCGGT
Source organism: uncultured Clostridia bacterium (assembly GCA_934254835.1). Taxonomy (GTDB): domain Bacteria; phylum Bacillota; class Clostridia; order Christensenellales; family CAG-917; genus CAG-349. The sequence goes on from CAKQMI010000028.1 coordinate 15,357, forward strand.
CGAGTTCATTCACGATTTGTCTGGGTGTATATTCCATAATTACGCCTCCAAAACTTCGACCGTGAGGTGGTCGTTGGTGTAAACGCAAAGATCGCTTGCGATTTTCATTGCGCGTCTGGCGATTTCTTCTGCGCCAAGCGTCGTGTTTTCATAAAGAGCGCGCGCCGCCGCATACGCATAGTTTCCGCCACTGCCGATTGCGCAAACGCCGTATTCCGGCTCGATAACCTCGCCCGTACCGCTGACGATAAGCATGACGTCCTTGTCGGCGATAATCATCATCGCTTCGAGTTTTCTTGCTTTGTCGTTGCGCCAAAGTTCGGCAAGTTCGACTGCGGAACGCATAAGGTTTCCGCTGTATTTTTGTAACATTTCTTCAAATTTTTCGCTGAGTGCAAAGGCGTCGCTGACAGTCCCCGCAAAGCCTAAAATAACTTTATCGTTGTAAATTCTTTTCACTTTTACGGCGTTTCCTTTGAAAACGACGCTTTCGCCCATAGTAACCTGTCCGTCGCCGGCGATTGCTGTGATGCCGTCACGCTTGACGGCGCAAATTGTAGTGCCTTTGAATGTTGTCATAGTATCTCCTTATAAGGGCTTTTGATTACCGTAAAATATATCATATTTTAACGGTAAAATCAATAGGTTGACGCAAATTATTTTCAATCCACACTTTGAGGTCGGATTCGGCGCGGGCGACGTACGCTTTTCTGCGCTCGTTTTTGTCGCGACACTCGATTGCGGGGAGTATGCCGAAATTGCTGTTCATCGGTTGGAAATTCTTTGCGTGCAAAGTAATATATCTCGAAAGTGCGCCCGACATCGTGGTCTTGGGCGGTTCGGACGGGGCTTTGCCCTCGAGTTCTCGCGAAAGATGAATCCCCGCAAGAAGTCCGCTCATTATGCTTTCGACGTACCCCTCAACCCCCGTGATTTGTCCCGCAAAGTATATGGGCGCGTCGCCTTTTAATCTGAAAGTCCGCGTCAGGCAATCGGGGGAATACAAATAACTGTTGCGGTGCATCACGCCGTATCTCAAAAACTCGGCGTTGCGCAAGGCGGGTATCATCGAAAATATTCTTTTTTGCTCCAAAAATTTTAAGTTGGTTTGGAAGCCGACAAGGTTGTACGCCGAGCCGTCTGCAGTTTCCTTTCTCAGTTGCAGGACGGCGTAAGGACGCTTCCCCGTTTTCGGATCGGTCAGTCCCACGGGTTTCAGCATTCCGAACCGCATAGTATCATAGCCACGTTTCGCCATAACCTCGACGGGCATGCAACCTTCAAAAACCTCGCTTCCCTCGAAGTCTTTCAAGGGGACGGTCTCGCCGTCGATAAGCGCGTTGTAAAAAGCGTCGTATTCTTCCTTGTTCATCGGACAGTTGATATAGCCGTCGCCTTTCCCGTAGCGTCCGCTTTCAAAAGCGAAGTTCAGGTCAATCGACTGTGCGTCAACGATGGGAGCAACCGCATCGAAAAAGTACAGCCTGTCGCCCGTAAGTCGCGAAATACTTTGAAAAAGTTTGTCCGACGTCAACGGTCCGCTCGCGACGATGACGGGGACGTCCGTCGGGATATTTTCGACCTCTTGTCTAATTACCGTCAACCCGTCGAATTCGGCAAGTCGTTTTTCAACCTCTTTTGAAAACGCCGTGCGGTCAACGGCAAGCGCACCGCCCGCCTCGACGCGAGTTTTATAGGCGCAGTCGATAAGCAGACTGTCCATCATTTTCAACTCGGTTTTGAGAAGCCCCGACGACGTGTCGGGAATGTCCGATTTCAGACTGTTACTGCACACTAATTCCGCAAAATCGCAGGTTCTGTGCGCAGGAGAAGACCTTAAAGGTCGCATTTCGTACAAATCGACCTTATGATTTCTCTTTAATAATTGATACGAGGCTTCGCACCCGGCAAGCCCCGCACCTATAACGATTACCTTATTATTTTTCGTCACCGTCTTTGAAAACCTCGGTATGATTGCACTCTTTATTCGTGCAAGTGTACTTCTTGCCCGCCTTGGTTTTGGTCATTTTCATCACGCTTTCGATGCCCTTTTCTTTGCACTCGGGGCAGAAATACGGAGCGGGCAAATCCCAGCTGACGAAGTCGCATTCGGGGTATCCCGAGCAACCGTAAAACGTCTTTCCTTTTTTGCTCTTTTTCTTCACAACGGGCTTCCCGCACTTGGGACAAACCGCTTCGTCATCGAGCGTGGGTTGCGCGCCCGGCTCGACGTAAGGCTTGGTATTTTTGCACGACGGATAATTCGGACATGCCAAAAATTTGCCGTTTTTCCCGTCGCGGACAACCATTTTCGCACCGCATTTATCGCACACGACGTTGCTTTCTTCGGTGGCGATATGCACCTTTGCGCCATTGGAATTCGCGCGCTTGACAAGCGTCATCAGTTCGGGATAAAACTTTTCGATTATGGCTTGCCACTCGATTCCGCCTTCTTCGACTTTGTCAAGTTCGGTTTCCATATTCGCCGTGAATTTCAAATCCATAATCGGCGGGAAATTTTTGACCATAAAGTCGCACACGGCTTCGCCAAGGGGCGTCGGCACGATTGCTTTGCCGTCCTTGTCCGTATAGGTACGTTTTGCCAGCACCGAGATAATCGAAGCGTATGTGGACGGACGTCCGATACCGTTTTCTTCCATCGTTTTGACAAGCGTCGCGTCGGTGAAACGCTGTGGCGGTTTGGTAAATTTTTGCTCGTGCTTGGTGTCCTGCAAGAACATCTCGTCGCCCTCTTTCATATCGGGCAATGTCTTTTCGGTGGCGTCGTCGTCATCGTCGTTTTTGTCGTCGAGGGGGACGTTGTTGTAGATTTTTGTATAGCCGTCAAAGACAAGCGCGCGCCCCGTCACCTTGTATCCGAGCGTCGCCCCGTTCAAAACGGGATTGTCGTCGGCGGTGATATGAACGTTCAAAGTGTTGTAAACGGCGTCCACCATCTGACTTGCCAAAAACCTTTCGTAGATGAGTTTATACAGTCTGTATTGATTGCGGTTGATTTTGTTTTGCAGGCTTTCGGGCGTGCGTTCCAAAGATATGGGACGGATTGCCTCGTGAGCGTCCTGCGCATCCGATTTCGTCTTGTAAAAGTTGGGTTTTTCGGGCGCGTATTTATCGCCGAAGTGCGTTCTTATAAAGTTCAGCGCGTTCGCCTGCATTTCGGGCGAGATACGCACGCTGTCGGTACGGATATACGTCACGAGAGCGGTTGCGCCTTCCCCTGCGATTTCGACTCCTTCGTAAAGTTGCTGTGCGATTTGCATCGTTTGGGGCGCGGTCAGCGACAGTTTTGCCGAGGCGTCCTGTTGAAGCGTGGACGTCGTAAACGGGGGCGCGGGACGGTTTTTGGCAACGGCGCGTTTTGCGCTGTCAACGGTAAATCTTGCGCCTTTCGTGGCGTTTATTATTTTTTCGGCGTCGTGCTGATTGTGAATTTTCCACTTTTTGCCGTTGATATCGACGAAAGTGCATTTGAAAATATCCTTTTTCGACTTGGGATTTTGCTCCTTTGACAAAAAGGCGTTTATCGTCCAATATTCTTCGGGCACGAAGTTTCTGATTTCTCTTTCTCTGTTGACGACCATTTCGAGCGCGGCGGACTGAACGCGTCCCGCCGAACTGCCCTTTTTGATGCGTTTGCCGATGATGGGCGAGATTTTGTAACCCACAAGTCTGTCAAGAACGCGCCTTGCCTGCTGGCTGTTGACCAAGTTCATATCGAGTTCTCTGGGGTTTTCGATGGCGTTATTGACCGCTTTTTTGCTGATTTCGTTGAAAACGATGCGGTTTTTGCCGTCGGGGATATCCAGACAGTTTTTGAGATGCCAACTTATCGCCTCGCCTTCGCGGTCGGGGTCCGTTGCGAGATAAGCGACGTCGTTTTGTTTCAGCGCGCTTTTCAGGCGTCTGATAGTTTCCTTTTTTTCGGGATTGATTTCGTATTCGGGCTCGAATCGTTTATCGACGTCGATACCCAACGTTTTTTGCGGAAGGTCGCAAACGTGACCGCCCGATGCGAGTACGGTGTACCCTTGTCCCAAATATTTTTGGATTGTTTTCGCCTTTGACGGCGATTCGACTATAACAAGTGTTTTCGTCATTATGTCTCCGTTATTTCAAGGTAAAGTAATTACCCGTAGTTCTGTCGATTAAGTCGTTCATTTCCATATTGAAAATGACGTTTTGCAGGTCGTTGGCGTTCAGCCCCGTTGCCTCCATCAGTTCCTCGAAGTGCGTCTCGCCCTGCTCCAAAACCGAGAGGATTTTCATCTCGTGGAAGCCGAGTTGCACGCTTTCTTTTTGTTTTTTGTCGGCTTTTACGCCCATCGCGTCCAAGACGTCCTCGGGCGACAGCACAAGCGCGCCTTGCATCTGCTTCAACAGCATATTACTGCCTTCGGCGGTCGGCTGATTTATGTTGGCGGGCACGACGAACACGTCTTTGCCCTGTTCGAGAGCGTGATTGACTGTTATCATCGTTCCGCTTTTTATGCGCATTTCAGGCACGAACACGGCGTCCGCAAGTCCGCTTATTATGCGGTTTCTTTCGGGAAAGTTGAACTGTGCGGCGTACGTCCCCATGCGATATTCGCTGACGAACAAGCCGTCGTTGTCCAGCACCCTTTCCATAAGAGCGCGGTTTTCGGCGGGATAGCACAAGTCAAGCCCGTTTGCAACCACCGCGATAGTGTTGCCGTTGACGTCAAGTGCGGATTTGTGCGCCATAGTATCGACGCCCCTTGCAAAACCGCTGATGACGTTCAGCCCTGCCCGCGCGAATTCCATCGAAAAATCACGGGTGACGTTCAAGCCGTATCGACTTGCGCCCCTTGTCCCGACGACCGCGACGCCACGGTTTTTCAACAGCGACGAGTTGCCCTTATAATACAACAAAAGCGGATATTCGTCGATGTCCAAAAGACGCTTGGGGTAGTCATCGTCAAAGACGGTGGCGACTTTCACGTCGTGTTTATTTATTTCGTCCCACTCTTTTTGAAGAGCGTCCGAGTTTTTCAGCGACAACAGCCTTTCGTACACATCGGCTCCCAAAATTTTGAAAAGAGCGTCCTTGTATCTTGCGGTGTCGGTCAAAAGGTCTTTTGGCTCGGCAATGCTCAAAAGTTTGTGTTTTCTTTTCAGCCCCAAGTCGGCGCAGTTCATCAAAAGCAGAGCGTCGACGTTACTGTATTCAATCATGATATTTCCTGTCGTAACTTCTGTACTGTATCGCTTCGGCGATATGCTTTTCCGAGATGTCTTTTTGCCCGTCGAGGTCGGCGATTGTCCTTGCGACTTTGACAATTCTCGTGGTTGCCCTTGCCGACAAATTCAACTTTTCAAACGCGCGTTTCAAGAGTTTTTCGCAACCCTCGGACAACGGACAAAACTTTTTGATCATCGCGTTGGTCATCTGTGCGTTGCAGTTTATGGGCGTGCCCGAAAACCTTGCGCGTTGTATCGCCCTTGCCTTGTCGGTGCGCGCCTTGACGTCCTTGGACGTTTCCAGTGCGGTTTTGTCGGTCAACTCCCCATAAGAGATATTATCCACCTCGATTTGCAGGTCGATGCGGTCGAGGAGCGGTCCCGAAATTTTGCCAAGATAATTTCTTATTTCCCTTGCGGTGCATTTACATTCGGCGGTCTTACTGCCGTAATTTCCGCACGGACACGGGTTCATACTGGCAACTAACATAAAGTTGGCGGGATAATCGACGGTGCGTTGCACGCGCGACACCGTCACTTTTTTGTCCTCCAAAGGTTGCCTGAGCGCCTCCAACGTGTGACGCTGGTATTCGGGCATTTCGTCCAAAAACAGCACGCCGTTGTGCGCAAGACTCACTTCTCCCGGGGTGGCTTTCGCCCCGCCCCCGATAAGCGCGGGTATCGTCGTCGTGTGGTGCGGTGTGCGGAAAGGACGTCTTGTCACAATGCCTTGCTCAGCCTCCAAAATCCCCGCAATACTGTGGATTTTCGTGACGTCGATTGCTTCCTCGAAGGTCATATCGGGCATAATCGTCGGAATGCACCTTGCCAGCATGGTTTTGCCTGCGCCGGGAGGTCCCATAAGCAATATGTTGTGCCCACCGCTGACGGCGATTTCGACGGCGCGTTTTGCCACGGCTTGTCCCTTTATATCCGACATATCCACGTCGTAGCCGTAGGTTTTCAGCGACGCGTCGTATGACGTATGCAAAACGGGCATACAACTGACGCTTCCGTTCAAAAAGCCGACCACGTCCGACAGTTTTTCAAAGGCGTAAACCTCGGTGCCCTCGATATATGCCGCCTCGGTTGCGTTGTCTTTGGGCACGATAAACTTTGTGTAGCCCTGCTGTACCGCGGATATCAAAAGTGGCATTACACCACATACTCCGCGAAGTCTGCCGTCCAGCGACAACTCGCCCAAAAACACAAATTCCTTGTACTTTCTCGTCAAGATTTGCTCGGACGCCGAAAGTATCCCGACAGCCAACGCAAGGTCGAAAGTCGGTCCGTCTTTTTTCGTGTCGGCGGGCGCAAGGTTGACGGTTATCCTTTTCGCCGGATAAATCATACCGCTGTTTTTTATGGCGGAGCGAATTCTTTCCTTCGACTCCTTGACGGCGGTGCCCGCAAGTCCCACGATGTCGATGCCCGTAAGCCCTGCCGAGATATCCGTTTCGACGTCAACGGCGTATCCCTCGACACCCGTCAACGCGTAACACGTAACTTTTGAAAGCATTTTATCCCCTTCTCCTTATTATCAATCGAATATATGTAAATACCATATCGCATATATAAGAATACCATATAATTGTCGGTTGGAATGCCAACCGAAAAATACAAACTTTTTGAAAACGCGGGTGCAATACTCCTTAGACCAAATCGTCGAGATTTTCGATGATTTTTGGAAAAGACGAACGCAGTTGTACTTTTTGTACCACAAGCGAGTATTTTCAAAAAAGCGCGAAAATATCGGCGTTTTCTAACAGTTCGTATTATTTCTGTCCGGTATAAGTAAGAGTGTAGCAAATAAATCGGAATTTGCAAACTGTTTTCGCTACTTTTTTTTGCGATTTTTCATCGACTTTATAAGGAAGTATAACCTATATATATTTATATAATATATATGGATAAATTATAGTTAAAATTTTCCCCACAAAAAAACCACGCGGTCTGCGTGGCTTTTGGTGATTTGTTTCTTAAAATTCAGCCTTCTTATTCAGTTTAAGCGGTTGAATGAACACTCGTTTGTCGTTGGTCGTGATATCGTAAACGACGTAGCCGTAGAATATCACCGTCAGACACACGATAATGTTGGCGATAACGTAGCCGGCGTCGCCCTTATTGAAGTAGGTCGTCTTGAACGCCGTGCCGAGGAAGCCCGAGAAGTTCATAATGGTGGCGACGTTCACAAACGACATAAACGCCAGCACGCCGAACACCCAAAACAGCCTTTCTTCGCCGGTAATCGCAACGTACATAAGCAAAAGGATAAGCCCGATTGCAAGCGACGCTTCGTTCATATTGAGGCTGAACACCGACATTGCCGTCAGGAAGAATCCCGCGATAAGCACAAGCTCCGCCCTGTTGAAGTTTTTGAAGTACAGCGACACTGTATATACGATAAGAATCACGCTGAACACGATATTAAGCCAGAACGCCGTGTTGTTGACCGCCGAGCCGTTGAGCCCGAACAGCGCGTACAGGTTGAACGCATTTGACACGCACACTTGCTTGTTGAACATGTTGAGGTAGTAATTTTTGAAGATATATACGATATGCCCCGCCTTGAACATAGATGCGACGGCGCCCGCCGAAATGAGCAGGAACAGCCAGAAACTGACAAACCAACCGACGCAAATCGTGATAATCGTCTTTTTGTCTTTGGTCTTTGCCATAATGTAAATCTCGTACGCCACGATGAACGGCAAAACGTAAATGCCGATGGGCGACCACAAGCAGGTCAAAAGACTGCCGATTAACAACATAACAAAGTCCTTTTCGATGAGCGCGTAGAACGTCACGAACAAAAGGAAAGTCAGCACGGGGACTTCGACGTCGTATCCGCCCGACAGCGTGAACGCAACGGGAAGAACGGCGTATACGAGCGCAAGAAGCGCAGAAATTGCGTCCGTCGTATATTTTTTTGCAAAGTAGTAAATCATCACGACGGTTGCGCCTTCCAAAATCATAGGCACAAGTTGCAAAAGTACGTTGAGCGTGCTTAACGAATAGTTGCCCATCGTGATTTTGCCGACAACCCACATATAGTAAAGTTGCAACGGCGCATATTGAGTATATTTAAGCCCCGCACTGCCGATGTCTTGTCCCGCGATATCCCAAAGGATTGCGCGCAACTCAGCCGTGCCCGCTTGGTCGTACATGACGCCCGCCAAAATAAAGCGGATCAAAAGCGCAATGAATGCGATTGCGCCCGCGGTCAACCACGTCTTTTTCAAGACGGGTTTGTCTTCTCTGTTCAAAAGATAACGATATGCAACGTACGCGCCTGCAATAATCACGGCGGTGGCGATTGCCAGCATAACGATGTAAATCGTGCCGGATTTTGTCGAAAGCGGATAAGACTTTTCGTGCGGTTTTTTGATTTTGACGATTTCGGCGTTGCCAATGTCCTTTGCCCTGACGCGTTGGACGGAAACGTCGTCGAATGACGCCTCGCCGATGGTTTTTTCACCGCTTGCGCCAAGAGTCATCGCAACCGTGATTTCCTTGGTGTTGGTAGGTTTGACGTATGCGGTGTAGGTCGTCCAGTTGTCGGACACCTCGACGCCCGACTTGATAATACGTGCGCCGTTTTCGATAATTTCGATTGCACCGCCCTGATAAGTGTCGTCGGAGCCGACGCTCAAACTGTCGTTTCTTATGCGCGCGCTAACCTTATAAATGGCGTTTTTCTTCACCGCGACGCGTTGATACAGCTTGACGTAGTTGCCAACCGTACTGCCGTTTCTCAAAACGAGGTACGGGTTGTCGTCGTTGTCGGAATCGATTTTCTTCGTCGTCATTCCGTCCTCTTTTTTGTCAACGGCTTTTACGATGTACCAACCGCTGTTGCCGTTGTCGAACGAGCCGTTTTCGATAAGTTCCTTTCCGTATGCGTCGTCGTTGCATGCGGTGAACATAAAGAAACAACCAACGAGCATTATTACGGCAAGAATAGTGCATATTGTTTTTTTCATAAGCCCTCTAATAGCAAAATTGCAGTCCGTTGTGACAGACTGCAATCTATTATCTTTTTATTTTCTGATTTCTTCGACTTTCGCTGCCTTGCCTTTGAGGTTACGGATGTAGTACAGTTTTGCGCGACGTACTTTGCCGTAACGGACGATTTCGATGTGGTCGATCTTCGGGGAATGAAGCGGGAATGTACGCTCAACGCCGATGCCGTAAGAAATACGACGTACGGTGAACGTCTCGCGAATGCCACCGTTCTTTCTTGCGATGACCAAGCCTTCGTACGCTTGCAGACGCTCGCGGTTGCCCTCAACGACCTTTACGAACACCTTGACGGTGTCGCCCGGCTGAAAATCGGGAATATCTTTTCTGATACCTTCGCTTTCAATTAAATCGATAATGTTGCTCATTTGACTTTACCTCCAAAAAAATTAACTAAGCGTTCGTGTTCCCGATTGTCCGTAACAGAGGACCGCCCGAAGTCA
>CAKQMI010000029.1 GCA_934254835.1 uncultured Clostridia bacterium
CTGCTTTCCGTTTTCGGTTCTTTCAGCACCAACCCAACCTTGCGAACGGCGGTGAGCGACCTTGCTATGGTTATCGCACCGTTTTCTAAGTCGATATCCGACCATTCCAGTCCGCACAGTTCTCCACGGCGCATACCCGTTAGAAGAAGGGTAAGCATAGCCGTTTTATAGCGGATATCGGAATACTCGTCCGCCGTCTTATAGAACTTTTTAGCGTCTTCGTCATCCATATAATCAATTTCCCGTGGCGGTCGCTTAGGGAAGGATATGTAGTCGGCGCTAGCGTAGTTATCGGCTATCAGCCGTTGCTTTTTTGCCGTAGCAAGCACCGCCCGTATGGTGCGCTTTATTTTGCTTATCGTTTCGTAAGCGTACTTTTGCGTCGTATGCGTGACGTTGAATAAGTTTTCCGTTTTCTCGCCCAGCGTTTCGGCTAGCCGTTTGGCATACTCGTAACTGATTTGCTTACCTGCCAACGCGTTGGATAGGGAGCAACTGCTGAAATTCTTTTCGTATCGTAGTTTCATATAACCGATACCCGTTTGGTTCATTTTCTCACGCAAGGTTGGTTTTGCCGTAACGACCGTAACGATCTTTTTCATACGGTCGAGTTTATCGTAGTATTGCTGTATGATATTCGGCGTAAGTTCTTTGAGTTTGTATCCGCCGATATGCTTATTCGTCAATTCTATGGCGCTCTCGCAGTTTACGTAATAACTCGCAGCCACTTCGTCTTTTCGCCTTTTTAGCCACCAAAGCGCGTAGTCCGAGAAAGTGGTTTCGGGGGATTGAGTCGGCTCTCCCGACGCCGTTTCTGCCGCTTTAACGGCTGTTTCGTATTCGGCGGCGAACAACACTACTTCCCGTTCCGTTTGTTTTGGGGTAAGCCCGACGGGCGGTTTCCAAGTGGTAGAGTGAACTTTGATTTCACCGCTACCCCTATCCTTAATTTTGACCTGTATCCGATAGGTCATACCGCTTTTCCCGGGGCGTTTGCTTATACTTGCCATTAAATTACCTCCTACGGCGTTTTATTAAGGGGCATAGCAATTCCCTTAACAAAAGAAAGCCGTAAATTTTTAGAAAAGTCTAGCGATTTAGTCGTGTAAACCGCTAAAATATTTAAATAAATCGTCTAAATCCACTAAAAGTTTCTTCCCCGTAAATACGCAGCGTATTTTACCGCTTTTGCAAAGGCTGCGAACGCAGTTAGGGGTTACCGCCGTCATAGGGTCTATCGCCTTAATTTCGGCTATGGTTTCAGTTATCGTTCTCATTCTGGGAATTGTCATCTAATACTCCTTCTTTCTCATATTTTTCTCCTTTTCCTTGAATCTTCGTATCTTCGTTGCATTGTTGCGTCGTTCTTCGTATCTTAATTTCTTTGAATTTTTGAATAAATTTTGATTTTCGTTTGAATTAAAATCGAAAATCAAAATCAAACGAAGTGGCGTATTTTTAGCATTTTTTTAAAGATTTGTCACTAAAATCGCCTTTTTCGCCACTTCGAACGAGTTTTGAAAATATTTTTTGATTTTGCGCTTTGATTTTTGATTATGCGGAAACTCACGTATGATTGCCACCCCGCTTATGAGTTAAAAATCGTAGAGATTTGACATCCCCCCAGGGAACGCAATTAGACCCTACCACTCTCGTCTTCCATTTTCTTGATTTCATCGCATTCCATCAGGGCAAAGTAGTGCACGTACGCACCGTCAGGTTCTTGCTCGTACTCGTGCTTAATATAGCAACGACGGGTCAGAAATTATTCTAATTCAAACGTCAAATTATAGGTGGTAATAATATCGATTCGTTCGGTTTTGGGCAATCCGTCGTTGTAGATATCTTGCAATTTCTTGGTGCTGAGTTCCCAGCCGTCGTTACCGCTTTCTTGAGCATAAATTCCTATAATATTTTTCATTCTTTTTTCTTGCGAGTTTTTAAGTTCTACCACGTTAAATGTCTCCGTTAATAAATTTTAATAGTTTTTTCTCGTTTTGTTTGCGTACGAGGTCACGCATATTTTCGCAGTCTAACTGCCGTTCGAATAGGCACGAGCCTTTAATTCGGTGAGCCGTCCGTTCTTCGTAATTGCAATTCTCCATTAGGGCGCTGATGCGATAATTACTTGAATAGATGGTTGGTTTTTTAGCATTGATACGAGTATTGATAAGGTCAAACGCTATCGTTTGCAGCCAACCCGTACCCGCTTTAACGTTTTCTGCGCCGATATCGTCCAAAAAGAGAAAGTCAACCGTTTCGGCTTTGTTAAGTACGGCAGACTGCGCCGAGTTGTTTCCAAAGCCTTCTTTTAGTTTTCTTTCAATCTCCACGAAACTGGTAAACAGTACGGTGTATAACTTATCCGCCAGGGCGTTACCCATACATGCGGTAAGATGAGTTTTGCCAACGCCGGGAACGCCGTAAAGATAAGCGCCGACGCCCGCCGCGTACATTTTGCCCGCATGAAAGCAATAGTTCCGACACATTTGATAGACTTCCTTGTTGTTAGGTATAATCGTAGCCGTTTCGAACGTACAGTTTCTAAAATGCTTTCCGAGCGCGCTGTTACGGCGGTATTCTTCTGCTTTTACTTTCCGTTCATGCAGTTTTCGCTCGTTTTCGGCTTTTTTATAAGCCTCTTCACGGCATTTGCAGGCGACGGGAAAATAACTGTCTTCAATACGGCATACCCTTGGCGTGTGGCAGTTTTTGCAATAGGCAAGTCCGTCGTCGCCCAAGTATTCGTCGGTTTGTAGTACAATCGTTTTCATCAATCTTATTCGCCCCAGTCGATACCGTAATTACTTTCGTAAGAAATATTATTTTTATCTATTCTACTTACTGTATTATGGTTAGCGTTTTTAAGCGTATGCTTTTCGCATTTTTGAGCGTTACCCACGCTTATTTTTGACAGCGCTATTGAAGAATTCGGTTTAATGATACGCTTACGATAACCGTTATCGTCTGTAATGCGACTAACGGTTATGAGTTTGTAACGTTTAAGTACCCCTATCAATCTGCTCACCGATTGAATTGACAGGTTTAATCGCCTTGCAAAATACTTATTTGATGCAAAGCAAAACCCGTCGGTTTGCGATAAGGCGCAAATCTCTCCATGCAGTATTTTTGCGCGTGGCGGAATAGAAGTGATAGAATTCACTTTTTCGTCCAGTTTTATGTAGTTCCTACTAGTTATCAACGTGTTTCCTCCTGTTTATATATTTGTTAGCAATCTTGCGAACACTCGGGTAAAATTAAAAAGGAATCGGCAATTCCTTTTTAGGAAGGGAACAGACTAATCTTCTACGTCGGCGTCAAACTTACGAATTGCCACTCCTTTTGATATAAGACCGTCAACGGCTGAAATTATCGCAAGCGATTCGTCTTCGTTGTCGACCACTAGCGAATCCAAGTTGTCCACTTGCATTAGTTTGCGTACTACTAGTCTGGCAAATTGATTTTTGCGTAAGAATTCAGCCATATCGGGAGCAAGTTCCTTTCTTCCTAATCCGATCAATTCCATAACCTCATACTCGGTATTTTCATCCACTCTGTAAGCAGAAAGGATTTTCTTGAGAACCTCGCCTACGGGCGGATAGCGTCTGTCGTTTTCAAGGTCGGAAAGATATGCCGGGGATATTCCTATTTCTCCACAAGCACCACGGAGCGACAAATTGCACCTTTCTCTTAACTTCTTTATCATTTTTCCGAAGGTAACGCCTTCTGCGTTTGCAATTACTGCGCCGTCTTCTCTTCTGGGCATAGCCTTATATTTTGCCATAGTCTTACTCCTTTAATATATGTTCGCATTTTTGCTTACATTAGTATTATATGCAACTTAAAATAATTTGTCAACAAAATTGCGAACATATTTTAAAATTTTTTTTAATTATGTTTATTAGAGTTGATAATTTACATATGAACAGGGGAAAACATGCCGTTACCGAAAATCGTTTGACTTTCTGAAATTGTTTTTTATAAAGCGATGAATTTTTGACCAAAACAAACGAAATAAATTATCGTATAGTTGGCAGTTTTTCAAAAAAAATTGAATACTGCTTATATACGAGCAAATTGTTGACAAAAAGACTAAAATATGCTAATATATTAGCACTATGGAAAGAAAGTTTGATATAAGCGATTTCGTAAACGCACCCACAATTCAATCGACGCTCGTTTCTTTGACCGACAGGGTTAAAGCGCGCAGAAAGGAATTAAAGTTATCTCAAAAACTCCTTGCACAAAAGTCGGGGGTTTCTTACGCGTCCGTTCGACGTTTTGAAAGTACGGGCGATATAGCGTTCGTATCCTTATTAAAAATCGCAAGCGCACTCAATTGTCTTGAAGATTTCAACGAGCTTTTCGGCAGTAAAAGAATAACGAGCTTAAAGGACTTGAAGTTATGATTAAAGACGTAAAAAAAGTTACAGTTAAGTATAACGGTCGCACAGTCGGATATCTTGCCGAAATCGAACCGTCCGTCATCGCCTTTCAATACGACGACGCCTGGGTGAAAAACGGCTTTTCCATATCTCCTTTATCGTTACCTCTCAATAATGCCGTTCACGTTAGCAAAAAAGACTTATTCGCGGGATTATACGGCGTGTTTTGGGATTCTCTCCCCGATGGCTGGGGCGAATTGCTGATGAATCGTTTATTGAGCAAGAAAGGAATAAATCCCAACAAAATTTCCATTTTAACCAAGTTGTCGCTCGTGAATAAAAACGGCTTAGGCGGATTGACGTACGAACCTACTCAACCTTTTGAATACGAATACGGCGATTTTAATTTTGACGAACTGTCAAAGGAAATCGAAAAGATATTAAACGACGAAAACGAAACCGATGATTTGGATTTGGTTTACGGTTTGGGCGGCTCCAGCGGCGGCGCAAGACCAAAGGCGCACATTAAACTAAACGGCGAAGAATGGATTGTAAAATTCGCTTGCAGAATCGACCCGAAAAACATAGGCGAAAAAGAATTTATCGCAAACCAAACTGCCGAAAAATGCGGTATCAACGTAAACGAATATAAACTGTTTCCGTCCAAGTTATGCATGGGCTATTTCGGAGTAAAGCGATTTGACCGAAAAGGTGAAAGGCGTGTCCATACGATTTCGCTTGCTGCTCTCCTGGAAACTACTCACAAAATACCAAACCTTGACTATATGCATCTATTCCAGGTGATTCAAACCATTAGTGCGAAACCTACCGATGATTTATACGAGGCGTTCCGCCGTATGTGTTTTAACGTGTTCTATAACAATAAAGACGATCATGGAAAGAATTTTGCATTCATTTACGACGAAACGCTTAACGGCTACGCGCTTTCTCCTGCATACGACCTAACGCGCGTAACCGATAAATATGAGCACGAAATGACGGTAAACGGTAACGGCAATCCGACCAAAGACGATTTGCTTGCGGTAGCAAAGGAATTCAGGTTATCTGTTACCAAGTGCAAATCCATAATGAATTCGATTGAAAAAATTTGCATGGACAAATGATTTTTAGTATACTGAACATAATAGCACACATTTTGGTGACCAGGGTTTATAAAATGCCTTATTTTACCTAAGATTTGGCAACCAAATTTGGTGACCTTTTTGGTTGCCTTGGGTTTTTGAACGCTATAAAAGTTGTTAAAAGGCGTAAAAATTATGCAAAATACGGCGGGTAAATGGCGGAAATGACGCAAAATACGCATTTTATGTATTTTGCAAACCCTACGTCAGGGGCAGATATATCCTCCTAAGGGTTAGTTGTGGGTTCGATTCCCGCCGGGAGTACCAAAAACGACTGTGAAGACAGTCGTTTTTATATGATAAAGAGAAAGGTGTGTTGATTAAAAATGCATAAAAGGTTTTCGGGAATAGATTGTGGCAAATGAAAAACAATAGGTTTAGGGGGAGGAAAAGAGGGGATAAAGGTGGGGAAATGAAAAAACGGGCAAAAAGAAACGAGACGCCGAAAAGGGCGTCTCGATGGGTTTTTTGAGATTGGCGGGGTTGTTATTTTGCGGGGACGAAGCCTGCGACAACCGCGAAAATCATAAGTGAGCAACAGATGACCATACAAGTGATTTGAATGGGTTTGCTGTTCTTGATATGTTGGACTTTCTTGTCGAATTTTTCATAGTAGAAGTTTTGTTCAAACCAGTTCTTACCGCCGATCTGCATGATACCGCCGAAGGTAAGGGTGCTTGCTCTGAACAGGAGCCAGAGGCCGGGATCGGGAGCCATGCCGAATCTGCCCATTCCGACAAGAGGTCCGACGAAGACCGCAATGATAGGCGCAAGCAGGAATCCGACGTGCATAAGTGCAACTGACGAAGAGAACTCACCGGTGACGAACAACCAGTTCCAAATGGTGTAAGCGATCATTGTGGCGATGGTGATGCCAAGGCCGACGCTTGTCGTGCCGGAGACCGCGCCGTTGAAGAGGTTGGATTGGCTGGTGAAATACGAGGAAGTGAAAGCAACTTCCGTGCCGAGTTTCGAGAAACCGTCGATGAAGTAAATGGGGGAGTTGGCGGTTGTAGTGGTACCCCAAGTCGAACCCAAGAAGAGCGCCGACGCGCCGATAGCCATAAAGAGCCCCGAAACGCCGTTGAAATATTGCTTATTCTTGAAGAAGTCGGTCATCGTTGCTTCCAAGACGTTGATGATATAAAGTCCCAACACGACAACCACAAAGATATCGCCGGGGAGGAGACCGAAGCAAGCAAACAAGACGATAGTTCTGCCAACGAGCAAAGTGGTAAGTTTGAGCGTCTCGAAGAAGACGGGCTTCATCGCGATCAAGACGAGGATACCGAGCACGAGGTTGAAGGGGATATTGCCGTACGCTTGGAATTTTGACGTAATGACGGAAACTCCGAGAATCGTCACCGTAAACATAAACCATTTGAGAATGGTGTCGAGGCCTGGCGTGACCTTGTAGTCAATCGCTTCAGGACCGGGTGCAAACATTTTTTTGAGTCTTTCGGCTCGCGCTACTTTTTTTTCGCTGTCCATAATTTCTCTCCTATAGGATTTTTTGATTTTTCAATCGATAAAAGGATACCCGCCGAAATGGTATTTGTAAATAGAGAATACGGGACTAAAAGGCAAAAACGTCCCAAAATAGAACGAAAATAAAGAAAAGACCTAAAATTATTGATAAATTTTTAACAATATGATATTATGATTAAAGAAACGAGACAAAGAAGACGACAAGGCGAAGCCTTCTTTTTTCGGGTGGTGGAAAGATGTCCAAGGATACGACCAAACAACATATAACGGACAGTTTCAACGGACTGTCGAGGAAGTACAAACTTGACCAAATAACCGTCAACATGATAGCGGAGGCGGCGGGCGTATCGAAGTCGACGTTTTATCGGCATTTTCTGGACAAATACGACGTCATGAATTACAACTACAAGCGGGTTTTGGACGAGATTTTCGCCGTCAACGCCTGCAAGAGTTGGAATGAGTTGTTTTTGAGCATACTTTCGTTTATCGAGAAGGACATAAACAGGGTAAGACACGCCTTTTTATATCTCGGACCAAACTCGTACGAGCAGTACGTTTTCGAGTATTCGTTCAACCGAATGAACGAAAAGTGCATCGAAAAGCGCGGAAGCGGGTTGCGCGAGGACGAACTATTCACGGCAAAACTCATAATTTACGGTTGCGTATACGCCGTCAAAGACTGGGTTTTCGGAAACAGGCGGGTGTCGCGACAAGAGCTGGCGCGTCAAATCGACAACGCAATCCCCGAAGAATACAAGGCGTTATTATAATGTCGCGCTTTCGCGTGCGCGCGAAAAACGAAAAATCAAAAAATACATAAACAAATCAAAAAGAGGTACATTATGGCTATGAGAAAAAGCATTCTTCATCTGGTCAAAGTTATGGGCGGTATCGCCGGAATGATGACCAAAATCACAGAAGACTCCCCCGAGTATTATGCGCTTAATTGTTTGACCGACGAAGAAGCGGACGTTGCCGCAAGTCTCGGACTGAGAAAACCCTGTATTTCATGCAGATTTTTGCGCCGGGCACGCTTGAAATGATGGTGGGTTGCACCGAAAACGTCAAAGAGCACCCGGAAATCGCAAAGGCATTCGAGGCTTACACCCGCGGTATTATGGAGTCTATGGGCACGATGTTGCCGTACGGCGCAAGTATGATGAGGGTTATCCCCATCGAATCGGCGATTGCAGGCGACAGCCAAGCGATTCCTTACGAAAAGATTTCTTATTATCTTGACAAATACGACACTTTCTCGGTGTCTCCCTGCTCGTGCAGACGTTCCAGACGTTTGCTGGACGAAGGTTGCGGACACCTCGAAGACGATATGTGCGTCCAAATGGGATCGGGTGCCGAATACTTCATCAAGACGGGAAAGGCAAGACAAATCACTCGTGAAGAAGCCGAGGCGATTTTCAAAAAAGCCGAAGAAAACGGACTTATGCACCAAATGCCCAACCTCGAAGGACCGGGCGAATCGGCGGCAATCTGCAACTGCTGTGCATGTTCGTGCTTTGCAATCCGCATCTCCACGATGTTCAATTGTCCCGACGCCGAGCGTAGTAACTACCACGCCGAAATCGATCAGGAAAACTGCGTCGCGTGCGGTCAGTGTGTTGAAAACTGCCCCACGAACGCCGTAAGACTCGGACAAAAGCTTTGCACGGTAACGCCCATCGAAACCCCCAAATACGACAAAGTTCGCAACACCGTTTGGGGCAAAGACAAATGGAACGTCGATTACCGTGAAAACAGACAAGACACT
Source organism: uncultured Clostridia bacterium (assembly GCA_934254835.1). GTDB lineage: Bacteria > Bacillota > Clostridia > Christensenellales > CAG-917 > CAG-349. The sequence continues at coordinate 8,781 of CAKQMI010000029.1, forward strand.
CTCGAAAGCGGTACCGCTCCTTGTAAGACGGCTTGCCCCGCGCACATTGCGGTACAGGGCTATATAAGGCTTGCGTCTTTGGGCAAATATACCGAGGCGTTGGAGCTTATCAAGAAAGAAAACCCGTTCCCCGCAATCTGCGGACGTATCTGCCCGCATAAGTGCGAAGACGCTTGCACGCGCGGACAAATCGACAAGGGCGTCGCAATCGACGAAATCAAAAAGTTTATCGCAGACAAGGATAAAAACAACAGCCAAAGGTTTATTCCCAACAAAAAACACGACTATTCGATGAAAAATATCGCGGTCATCGGCTCGGGCCCCGCGGGACTTTCCTGCGCATACTACCTTGCCGTTGACGGATATAGCGTGACCGTGTTTGAAAAGGAAAAGAAACTGGGCGGTATGATGACGCTCGGAATCCCCGCGTTCAGGCTTGAAAAGGACGTCGTCGAGGCGGAAATCGACATTTTGCGCGAGCTCGGCGTCAAGTTCGTGACGGGCGTGGAAGTCGGCAAAGACAAGTCTTTGGACGAACTCAAAAAAGAAGGTTTTGACGGATTCTATCTTGCCATCGGCGCAAGCGCAGGCAGAAAACTCGGCATCGAGGGAGAGGACGCAAAAGGCGTTATCCTGGGCGTCGATTTCCTGAAAGACGTCGCGCTTGAAAGAAGTGAGCCTTTGCACGGAAACGTCGTCGTTATCGGTGGCGGAAACGTTGCAATCGACGTCGCAAGGACGGCTGTCAGATGCGGAGCGCAAACCGTCAACATGTATTCCTTGGAGCAAAGAGCCGATATGCCCGCGCTTGATGAGGAAATCGAAGAAGCGGAAAGCGAAAACGTCATCATCAACAACGGATTCGGCCCCAAACGCGTCGTCGTGGAAAACGGCAAAGTCGTCGGCGTCGAGTTCAAGAAATGCGTGTCCGTGTTCAACGAAGAGGGCAGATTTGCACCCAAATACGATGAAAACGATACGATGATTGTCCCCGCGGACTTCGTACTTGTTTCAATCGGTCAAAAAATCGAGTGGGGCAACCTGTTGGACGGCACCAACGTCAAACTCAACAAAAACAACACCGTCGCAGTTGACGAATTCTACGTCACGGGCGACAAGAATATCATCGCAGGCGGTGACTGCGTCACGGGACCGAAATTTGCAATCGACGCGATCGCAAGCGGTAAAGAAGGCGCAATCTCCTTGCACAGAGCGGTATGGCCGGGACAAACCCAAAAATACGGCAGAGACAGAAGGATTTTCATCGAGCTCGACAAGGAAAATCTGGAACTTAAAGGCTACGACAACGTCAAACGTCAACGCCCGTTGCACATAAAAGAAAACGACGGCACGTTCAAGGATACCCGCGCTACCTTCACCGAGGATCAAATGAAAGCGGAAACCGCAAGGTGCCTCGGATGCGGTGCGGCGAAAGTCGACACCTATATGTGCGTCGGTTGCGGACAGTGCACGACGAAATGTAAGTTCGACGCAATTAAGCTTGTCAGAAACGAGAAGTCCGTCGTGGCGAAAGTCTACGAAAAGATGCCTCTCGAAATGGCAAAACACGCCATCAAGCGCGTCGGCAGAATTATTACCAAACCTATTACGCCCAAGGACTGATTTATGCACGAATTAGGGATAGTTTTTGAAGTTGTAAAACTGGTGGAACAAGTGGCGGTCGAGCAACACCTCCCCGCCGTTGACACCATCGTCTTGCAGGTCGGCGAACTGTGCGGGGTAATCCCCGTATATCTCGACGAGTGTTGGCCCGCCGCAATCGACAAAAAGCCGTTTTTCAAAAACACGAAGTTGAAGCTCGACGTCGTGCCCGGAATGGCAAAATGTCGCGCCTGCGGAGAGGTATTCAACGTCATCGCAAACGAAGGATATTGCCCGAAGTGCAATTCCTTTGACAAAGATTTGTTGTCGGGAAGGGAATTTATGATAAAAGAAATTCTCGTGCCCGAGGACGAATTCGACGAGGCGGATACCGCCGACACCAAGTCCGAATAAACCAAAAAGAGCACAAAGGAACGACCAAATCGTTCCTTTGTTATACCAGACGGAAATAATACGAACTGTGGTCTTGCTCCGTGTTTTTGACTAAAACCTCGTTACGCTCACGGCTTATACATACAGTATTAACCCGCTCGCGTGCCTTGTTTTCGTCTAAAAACGCGGGGGCAATACTCCTTAGACCAAACCGTCGAGATTTTCGATGATTTTTGGAAAAGACGAACGCAGTTGTACTTTTTGTACCACAAGCGAGTAATTGCCGAAAAGCACGGAAATATCGGCGTTTTGGCACAGTTCGTATTATTCCCGTCTGGTATACCTGCCGATAACGTTAAAATACGGAGTTTTAATATGATTGATTCGATTTGTACGATTGAACTGAAAAAGAGCATTTTGGAAGATAACGACGCCGACGCCGATAAACTTCGCGCGGAACTTGACGAAAAAGGCGTTTATTACGTCAATCTTATGTCCGCGCCGGGCAGTGGAAAGACGTCCCTCCTCGTTAAGCTCATCGGTGTGCTGAAAGACAGGTGCACCGTCGGCGTAATGGAGGCGGATATCGACGGCGACGTGGACGCGTATACGATAAGAGAGGCGGGCGCCGAGGCAATCCAACTGCACACGGGCGGTATGTGCCATCTCGACGCGGATATGTCTAGACAGGGATTTAAGGAGTTCGGAACTAGTGCCGACGTCGTATTTTTGGAAAACATCGGAAATTTGGTGTGTCCTGCGGAGTTCGACACGGGCGCGCACCTCAAAATGGCACTGCTCGCAATCCCCGAGGGCGACGATAAACCGCTGAAATACACGCTTATGTTTTCGACGTGCGACGTTGTTGTCGTCACGAAAATCGACACGGCAAAGTACTTCGATTTCGACCTTGAAAAATGCAAAAAATACATCGCAAAAATCAATCCGAACGCCAAGGTTTTCGTCGTATCGTCCAAGACGGGCGAGGGCATCGATACTTTGGCGGACTGGATTTTCGACACCTATAAAAAATGGCGCGAGGGATTGAAATGAAAGTTATCTCAGTCAAAGAAAATATTTTTTCCAACAACGACAAAATCGCGGACGAACTTCGGGCGTCGCTTAAAGAAAAAGGCACGTTTATGATGAACGTTATGTCCTCGCCGGGAAGCGGAAAAACGACGCTCCTCACGAGGCTCATCAACGATATGAAAAACAAAATAAAAATCGTTGCGATGGACGTCGATATCGAGACCGACGTCGATGCAAGACGCATTGCCGAAAACGCCGGCGTCGATAGCGTGCAAATCCACAACGGCGGACTTTGCCATATCGACGCGCAGATGGTCACGGACGCGCTTGAACAGGCGGAATTTGCAAAATCCGACCTTGTAGTGCTGGAAAACATCGGTAATCTGGTGTGTCCTGCGGAATTCGATACGGGCGCGCACCTCAATTTGATGCTTTTGTCGGTGCCCGAAGGCGATGATAAACCGCTGAAATATCCACTTATGTTTGAAAAGTGCGACGTGGTTGTCGTCACGAAAATCGACACCCTCGAAGCGTTCGACTTCGATATGAAAAAGTTTGTCGGTCACGTCGAAAGGCTCAATAAAAACGCAAAAATTTTCCCCGTCAGCGCAAAAACGGGCGAGGGAATCGAGGCGTTGGAAAATGAATTGTACGAAAGAATAAATCTTCTGAAAAAATAACAAAAATTCCCAAAAAACAAGGGACGGTTTTTAGCGACCGTCCCTTTTTTTAAGAGTTCATAACGATAAAATATTCGGTCAGACGCTCCGGCGTCTCCAAAAACGCGGTGCTGTTCCAGTAGTCCACAAGCAGAATAAAGTTTTCGATGACCGAGTTGATTTTCAGCGTTTTCGGCAGGTCTTTGTTGCCGACGAAATTGTTTTCGACGCAGGCGGTGGCAAACTCTTTCAATTCCCCCCTAAGATACGACAAAAACACGTTTTTACTTTGCGACAAAAGTATGGCGTGCACAAGCGTTTTCTCGTCGTGCAGGTGATAAAAAATGTGGGTTATGAAGTGCTTGTAGTCGAAAATCGACGACTTGGAAAAATCGTGACTTTGCTCCTCCTCCAAGGTGTGCGAAAAGACGTGCCCGAAAATCGTGGTGCATATGGATTTCAACAAATCCTCTTTGGTTTTGTAGTGGGCGTAAAAGGTGCTTCTTGCCACACCGCTGGCGTCCAAGACGTCCTGAATGCGGACGTCGCTGTACTCTTTTTCCAGCAAAACTTCGGCAAAAGCGTTGTAAATTTTTTCGGTTGTTGCGGATATTTTTTTGTGCATATTTTCACCTCTTTTGTATTATATCAAACATAGTGTTCGCTTGTCAATACATAGTGTACCGTTTTTTCAAATAAACAAAACATTATGTTTCGATTTGTTTTGTTTTTATTTATTTTGCCGTACTAAAGGCGGTTATTTGGTTTGATTTTATATCATAATATGATATAATTTTAACAATGGAAGAAAGCACGATTACAGTCAAAAATTTATGCGTTTTCGCTTACTTTTTCAACTCGACGAAAAAGATTGTCGACGAGGTTTCGTTCGCCTTGAAACGGGGCGAGCGTCTTGCGGTCGTGGGCGAGTCCGGCAGTGGAAAGTCGATGATTGTCAACGCGGTCACGTCCTCGCTTGCCGACAACTGTTTTGCGACGGGGCAAGTCCTTTTCAACGGCGACGATCTCCTCAAAAAAAGCAAAAACAAAAATGAATATTTGGGCAAAAATATCGTGTTTATTCCGCAAGGCGGGGCGGAGTCGCTGAACCCGAGCCTCAAAATCAAAACGCAAATGTACGAGGCGTTGCGCCAAGCGGGACACAAACTCGACAAAAAGGACAAAAAAGAGTTTGCCTTGTTCAATCTTGCGCGGGCGGGGCTTATGAACGGCGAGGAAATCCTCAAAAAATATCCCTTTGAAATCAGTGGCGGAGAGGCGCAACGGGTGGTGCTTGCCATGGCGATGTGCGCCCATGCCGAACTTATCGTCGCGGACGAGGCGACAAGGGGCATTGACCAAGAAAACGTCGATGCTTTTTGGGATTGTATGAACAGGGATTTTGCGTCGTCGTCGCTCATCGTGGTGACGCACGATATGTCCGTTGCCAAAATGTGCCACTACGTTTTGGTGCTGAAAGAGGGGCGCGTGCAAGAGTACGGAAAAACCGAGGAAGTCTTTGCCTCTCCAAAAAACGAATATACGAAAAGCCTGATTTCGGCAAGCGGGGCGCGGTATGATTGAAGTGCTGAACGTGTCCAAAACCTTTGTGACGGGAAAGGGCAAAAATCAAACCGCCGTACAGCCGTTGAAAGACGTGTCGTTGTCAATACAAAACGGCGAGATAGTCGGGCTTGTCGGCAAGAGCGGTGAGGGAAAAAGCACCCTTTGCAACATACTTTGCGGGCTTATTTCGCCGGACGAAGGGCAGGTTTTGTTGGACGGGCAACCGCTGTTTTCTGGAAAAAACAAGTACGATAAGCGAGCGGGGCGCGCCGTGCAACTTATACCGCAAAAACCGCTTCTCGCGCTCGATCCGTCACAAAGGATAGGCGGAGCGGTAAAGGAGGCTTTGGTGTTCTCGGGACTTGCAAAACGCGGCAAGGACGCCGAGGCAAAAATGCTGGAATTATTCGACACGGTGGGATTGGAGCACACTCTTCGGTCCAGGCTACCTATTCATCTCAGCGGTGGACAGGCGCAAAGAGCGGTGATTGCAAGGGCGCTGGCATTAAGCCCACAAGTGCTTGTATCGGACGAGTCCACGTCGATGCTCGATTCCACGACTCAACAAAACATCGTCGCGTTACTCGGCTCGCTGGTGAAAGAAAAGGGCGTGTCGCTGTTGTTTATATCCCACGATATGCGACTGGTGCGCGACTTTTCAGACAAGATATATTTGATAAAAGACGGCAACGTCGAAAAAATATAAAAAAGACTTTTTATAAGGAGCAAAACAATGAGAAGAAAGCAGTTTTTAACCGCACTTTTGGTGATTGTCATGGTTGTCTTGGCAAGCGTCGGTTTTACGGCGTGCCAACAGAAATACAAAAACAAAGAGCCAAATCGCACGCTCGTCGTAGGCACAACATTGACGGTCGATTCACTCAACCGTCTTGACGCAGACGGCGGTGATCCCGGCTACAATTTCAGCAGAATCGCATACACCGTATCGCAACTTACGCCGGTTGGAAAAATCGACGGCAAAACCGTTGATATCTCGTGCAAATACACCGTGTCCGAGGACGGCAAGACCGTCACTCTCACCCAAAAAGACGGCTATAAATGGCACGACGGCAAGGACGTCACCATCGACGACGTTGAATATACGTTGAAATATTATGAAAAAGATAAAGATTACGTCAACGTAGTAAAAGAGGGCAAATCTTTGATTTACACCGTCAACGATGCGAACAAATTCCTTGAAAAAGTTGCGCTCGATATGTTGATGCCAAAACATATTTTTGAAGGGAAAACCAAAGAAACGCTCACCGACGAGGAGTCGGTAATCGGCGCAGGTCCTTTCAAATATGCGGGAAGAGACGAGAATGCCGGCACAATCACTTTTGAAAAGTTTCAAGATTATCCGCTTGCCGACAAAGTGCAATTCAACAAAGTCGTATTCAAAAAATACGGCTCGGACGACGTACTTGCGCTGGCTCTTAAAAAGGGCGAGATAGACACGACTTTCGTTTATGCAAAAGGACTTAACGAACAAGCCGTCGAGGCTTTGAGCGGGGCGAAAAACGTACAACTTATTTCAAAATCCGCCAAAGGAATCCAAAAAATGTTGGTATTCAACAACCAAAAAATGACGAATGTCAACGTGAAAAAAGCAATCGCTCTTTCGATAGATTACAAGGCTCTTCGCGAGAAGTTCAAAAAAGACGGAATACCCTCGAAGCAGGGTTTGGTCGGCGCAGGTATCGACGGATACAAAGAAACCCCCGATTGGGCGCGCAACCTTGACGAAGCCAAAAGATTGTTGAAAGCCGAAGGGTATTCCGAGACGAAAAAATTCCAGTTTGAACTTTTAGTTCGTGCAGGAACAAACGACACCGAATACGCGCAACTTTTACAAACTCAAATCGAAGAAACCGGTCTTGTCAAAGTAACGTTGTTGGCAAAAGAAACGAATGCTTGGAGAGAGTATTATAAAGATGGCAAACACATGGCGAGCTTGATTGCAATTACCGAGGGCGGATACGGTATGGTTGCGGGATATGGCTCGAAATACTTGCTTGCAAAAAACACGAGTTTGGTCACGGATAATCCCGTTTCGCAAGGTCAAATGCTTGTCGAAAAGGACGAAAAACTTACCGAGTTCGGCACAATCCTGAACGCTATGATGACGGCGAAGGACAAAGCGGAACACGACAAAGCGGTTGGCGATTATCAAGACTATATTATGAACAACGTACTTTGCGTCCCGTTCTTCTATTCGGGCGTGACGTTCGGCGCAAGCAGAACGCTTGACGGGTTCAGATACGACGATATAACGGCAACTATCCTCAACGTCGTGACGTTTGAAACCTTGAAAAGGGTATAACAAAAATTAGTTGGTTTGTGGCGGTTGCGCTTTTTGCGCGACCGCCAAAAAAAGTATGGCAAAGAGAATAGGCAAAAGTTTATTATTTTCGATTGTGGCACTGGTGGCGATATTTGTCGTCAACTTCTTTTTGCCACGTCTTATGCCGGGCGATCCTTTGGGCAACCTCGTCGGCGCGGACGAAAGCACCATGACCAAGGAGGAATACGACGCTCTTTATCACGAAATGGGGCTTGATTTGCCACTTGGAAAGCAATTCAAGAACTACGTTTCCGCCTTATTCAAGGGCGACTGGGGCTATTCCTATCACCGCGGTGCGGACGTCGGAAATATCATCGTCAAAAACATACCGCGCACCTTGCAGATAACGTTGCCTGCCTGGATTTTGTCGGCGGTTTTGGCGTGCTGGCTGGGGCTTGTCGCGGGCAACGCCAAGTCCAAAATAAAGGACGTCACAATATCGGGCGGTATGATGATAATCGACGCCGTCCCGACCTTTTTGTTTGCGATAATTTTGCTTATTCTGTTTGCTTTCGAGTGGGATATACTCCCGTCGGGCGGGCTGAACTCGCCGAACCCCGACAACGTGGCGGTGGACAGACTGCAACACTTGATTTTGCCCGTGTTGACACTTGTCATCGTGTCCACGCCCAAAAAGTATTTGCTTGTGCGCAACCAGTCGGCGAGCATACAGGAAGAACCGTATATGACCTACGCGCGCGCCAAAGGACTGGGCAACGCAAGGCTTGAACTCGTACATACGCTTCCAAACATTTCCACCGCGTTCATTTCCATGCTCGGCACGAGTTTCGGACATATGATTGCGGGCTCGATTGTCATCGAAAAGGTTTTTTCCATCGACGGCGTCGGTATGCTTGTGAACAGGGCGATAAGCGACAAAGACTTCCCGATGCTTCAGGGCGCATTGTTCGTGATTGCGATAAGCGTGATTGCGTCCAACTTCATCGCCGACGTCATAGCCTCGCTTTGCGAGCCACGGCAAAGGAGACAACAATGAGTAATCTGCGCGAGCGAGAATACAAAGCCAAGCGCAATTTATCCACCGTGGTGTTTGCGCTGGGGATAGCCATACTTTTGACGTTCGTTGTGTTTGCGGTGTTTGGCGAAAAGATTGCGCCGTACTCCCCGCGCGAAAGTTTCGACAAGTTTTTGCCTTGCTCCAAGGAGCACCTTTTGGGCACGAACAATATCGGCTACGACATTTGGTCGCAACTTATCGTCGCAACTCGCTCAACGCTCATCGTCGGCGTGACAAGCGCGCTTGCGTGTCTTGTAATTGGCGTATCGGTGGGGCTTTTGGCGGGGTATATCGGCGGTGTTGCGGGCGAGGCGATAAACGGGTTTATCAACTTCTTTTTGCTTTTGCCGTTGCTTCCCGTGGCAATCGTAATCGCCTCATACACGAGCGGGAATAAAATGAGCATTATCCTCACCATATCGTTGCTTTGTTGGTGCTCGACGGCAAGAGCGGTCAGGGCAAAAACCATGAGCGTCAAAAACTCGGACTACGTCAAGTCTATGAGGTCGATGGGCTACGGCACGGGCAGGATACTTTTCCGCCACGTTCTGCCAAACGTTATGGACGTCGCGCTGGCAAGGTTTATGCCGTCGGTCGCAAGTTGCATTCTCGTCGAGGCGACTTTGAGTTTTCTCGGAATGGGGAGCGTCACCGACGTTACTTGGGGCGTGATGATTCAAAATGCGTTCAACTACGGCGGAATACTGCTGAAAAAATACAACTGGATTATGGCGCCGGGGTGCGCGATAATGCTCATGCAACTTGCCATATATATGATAAATCAATACATCGAGTTCCGACGCAAAATCGTGCAGGAAAGCACGATAAACAATATATAATAAACGATAAAGTGCCGATTGTGGCAAAAAAAGGAAGAAATATGTGTGCAGGAAACCCACATCACAAACACGCGTTGATAAGCGATATTCACGCCGTCCGCGACCAAGAAATATTGTTTGATAAGCCGTTTTCGAAAAGCGTCGAGGACGACGAAGAAGTGACGCTTAAAAGGAAAAAGCACAAGGAAAATCCCTCGTTTCAGACGCTTATGGAGCTTGGAAACGCGCTTGCTTTTCAGATGAGATACAACGAGGCAATTTCGTGTTTTGAGGAAGCAATCAAGATAAATCCCGATGACTATCAGGCACGCCGTAAGTGCGCCGGCAGATACCTTTCAACGCTCAGGCTCGACAAAGCGGAGGCAGGTTTTTTGTGGTGCGACGAGCGGGCAGAGGACAAGCTCGATACCAAATATATGCTCGGCTGTTGCGCGTATTATAAGTACGAGTACGAAAAGGCGATGGGGTATTTCGACGAGTGTTTCGCGCTGTCCGAAGACGACGACGATATGTACGTTGCAGTGCTTTTTTGGGCGATTGCGTGTGCGGTGCAACTGGGGCGTGATGTTGCCGACGTGCTTCAAAAATACAAGGATTTGCACATCGGTCACCATACGGGCTATATGCAGGCGGTGCGCTTGTTTATGGGCGACGATATCGAAACGTGCGACAATATCCCTTTTGACGACGAACTCCAGCGTTGCATTTTTTCCTACGGCGTACATTTGTATTATTTGCATAAAGCGGACAATGCGCGCGCCGACGTCGCGCTTCAAAGCACCTTATCCCGCGACACCTACTTTTCGGCGTTTGCCTATCTCGGTGCCTACACCGAATACCTAAAACCAAAAATATGAAACCTTTTGAACAACCCTTAAATGCCCGTTTGCGCAATCAAGCGGGCGTTTTTTTATATTTGACAAGCCGTAACGAAGTTTTCGCCTAAAAACGCGAGGGCAATACCAACTTGCATTTTTCGGTTGGCATACCACGCGCGCGTATGGTACAATTAAAAAATAGTGACAGAAACGTCCTAACGAATGAAAAGTTTTTGATAAGGAGATGCAAATGCAGACAGCCATCGACGTTCGAGGATATTACAACTACGCCTTTTTGAGGAAGAAACTGAACGAAATCTCATCAATAATAGCCGATATATTGCCAAAGGACAAAGCAAAGCGCAAAGACTATCTGCTCAGTTACGACTTCATTCTCGACTGCACGAAAACCTATGAAAGGTTCACGTTTGACGACGTCACGGTGCTGACGTTTCTTCTGGCGACTTACAAGGAAAACGACGGCTTTTACGATTTGAAGGTGTTCAGAGAGGACGAGGCGTTCGTTGCGTTTTATATATTGGCGTTGCATTATTATCGAAAGCGCGACGCCGAGATTATGTTCGACGTTTTGCACGAGTACGTCGGGAACGCCGACAAGCAATTCTCCTTTGAAAAGTATCCGATGATTTGGGATTTGGTCAACCGATACGCAATAATCACAAGGAACTATGCGGTACTTCTTGCAAGCGCGGAGGCGGGCAGTCGGGCGATGCCGAAAAACGTCGCTATGGGGGTGTCCTATACCGAGGGCGTCTGCATGTGGGCGAACGACGTTTTTTACAAAACCGAGCACGTCGATCCCAAGACTTTCCCGATTGAGATAAACGAAAAGGGCGCAAAGGATTTCCAAAAAGATACGCTGATAAACGCGCTGTCCTATTCGGTGAAAGCGATTCTCAACAACCCTTCTTATGCCAAATACTACTTTCAGTTTGCCGAGTTGCTGTTTTACGTCAGGGTGCTTTTCACCGACAAGTCATTGACGGTTGACGGCGGGGCGGTAAACGAATACAACAAAAAGCAATTCAATCAAATTGTCAAGTCGCTCAAAAGCGTAAAGTCGTGCGAAAACGTCACTTGCGATTGGGCGGGCGTCACCGATTCCGAGCCTTCGGCGATAAGAATATATATACTGCGATTTGTGGATATTGCGCTGGAATATGCCACCACCGAGGACGAAAAAACACGGTACAAACGCTTTTACGAGATGACGGAAAACTACTTCGAGAAAAAGTCCGCGTCAATCAATTTAAGAAAAAACAAGATTATAAATTCCAAAAAGTTTGACGATTGCAAAAACCTCGTGAAGTGTCAGGAACGCGGGGAATACGTGCTTATCAGCTATTCACGTGCCGATTATAAATCGGTATTTTGCGATATTTTGGAGTATCAGGAGGCGGGAATCGGCGTCGTCTTTGACGACAAACTGGACGAAATGAGTTCGGCACCCGACTCAAAGTGGTACGAGTCGTTTCAAGGGCTTATGAAAAAAGCGAAAGCCCTCATCTGTTTCGTCAGCGAAAACTATATTCAAAGCGAGGCGGTAATGCGCGAGCTCGATATGGCGACGAAAGCGGGCATTACGATTATCCCCGTCGATTTGACCGGTGGCAAGCAAATATCAGCGGTCATCGCATCGGTTTTCCGCGCGGGCAAAGTTTTGCCGTCCAAACACATTAAACTTCTGACCACGGTATTCGACGACGATCAACTTATGTATTGCAAGGGAAGAAACGCCGATACCGTGACGCACATTCCCAAAATCGAAAAGGTTTTGTTTGCAAAATGCAAGGAAGTATTCAGTAAAGTCACGGCTGAATGCGGAGCCAAAGCAAACTCCCGCGACGGCATTTCGTACAGACCGCAGGAGGATTTTTTCGTCTGTGATAAAAACAACGGGATATACGTCGTTGCCGACGGCATAACGCGACAAGAAGGGTATACAGACGAAAAAAGTTCGGCGTCGCAATATACAAAAACCTTTTGCGAAAACTTGCACGGTGCCATCGTTTCCAACATGAAAGAGAACGTTGCCGATCCGTACATAATGCTCAATCGTTCGTTCAGCGAAGCGGTTAATATGACAAAAAATGCACTTGAACAAGACAAAAACTATGCTAAAGTATGCGAAAGTGCAAAAACCCTTGCCAAAGAAAAAGGCGTCTATTTTGAAAATCCGGGGTGCGTGTTCGTCGTGGGCGTGGTGTACAACGGCACGTTGTATTACGGTCACGTCGGCGATTGCGCAATACTGATGTATAGGAAAGGTCAGGTTCTGGCACTTACCGAATCGCAGACGGAATATGCGTTCAAGGTTGCAAACGTCGAAGGGGACAGGGCGCTTCTTTACGATAAATACGTCAACAAACCGTCAAACGAACACGGCTACGGCGTGGTCAACGGAGATGCGGGCGTGTATGCGTTTTTCAAGGTTTCCTCGATTGAGCTTTTGGACGGCGACAACGTGTTTTTGGCGTCCGACGGGATAAGCGAATTTTTAAGAAGAAATGCTTTAAGCGTTCAAGGAATGAAAACCGTGGACGAGATATTTGAAAAACAAAATGCCGAAAGAGACGGCGCGTTTGACGACAGAACGCTCATTCGCATTAACGTCGGAAAAACCGATTTTGCAGAATAATTTGAAAACGTAAAGTGGCGTCGCCACGCTTAAAACCAAAGGAAGGAGAACGGCAAAATGCTTGAAAACATCGTTACGTCAATAAGTCTTGCATACATTGTGTTGCTTGTGGGCGGATTTATTTGGAAGTATTGTTCGCTCGACAGAATGGGCAGAATGAACTATCTCAAAAACTTCAAAAAAGGGAAGTTCGCGTCGATTTATATCGTCGCCGTACCGTTGTATTGGATAGGGATAGCATATTCGGGCGGAAAGGGGCTGTTCGCTTTTCTCGACGCCGTAAAAAGCGCGGTGGAGTTGGTCGTTTTGAAGTTCACTTACAACAACGTTGACAAACTTCTGGCGGACAACTCGTATTATCGCGGGGTAATGTACTTGTGTTTCGTGCTGGTGACGCTCAACGCCATTGCATTTATTCTTGCGATAACGGGCGAAAAGCTTTACAATTCCGCAAAAAAACGCGCCATAATAAAAGGCAATTCGCCGATTTACGTCGTTGTTGGTTGGAACGACCAAAACAAGTCGATTATAAAGTCGATGAATGGGCAAAAAAGCGCGATTATTCTCGTGGAAAAGTTGACAAACGAGGCGTTGGACTTTGCGTACGAACATAAAATCGCCGTGGCGGAATTGCCCGAGGACGGAAAGATAAGTACGTTTTTGGAAAAGAACTGCGCGGATTTTAAAAATAAAGCGGTCAACGTCATCGTCAATACTTGCGATGACGAAAAAAACCTTATTTTCGTGGAGCAAATAAGCGGTCTTATTTTGAAGGATAATTTGTTCGAGTATTCCGTGGACGATCTCAAAGGGCTGAACTGTTTTGTGTTTGGCGAGCCGGAAAACGAATCGACGTTTTTCCATTACGTCAAAAAAACCAATGGTTGCGTGCGTTACGTCGATAAGTACAGACTTATCGCAATGGACTTTGCCGAAAAATATCCTCTCACCGAATTTATGACGGAAAAACAGTTGGACTACGCCACCGCCACGATAAAAGACGACGCGCAACTTAACGTCGTTTTTGTGGGATTCGGCAAAACCGCTCGTCGCATTTTCCTGACTTCCGTCGCCAACAACCAATTCCTCGTTAAAAAGGGAAACGGATATGAGGAAAAAACCGTCAACTATTTTATATACGACAAAAAATCGGCGCAAGAAAACAAATCGCTCAATCACGACTTCTTTAGATACGAAAACGTGTATGACGATTTAATCGCCCGTAAGGACGAGTATTTACCGCTTCCGAAAAAACCCGCCAACGAGATGTTTTTCAAGTTGGACATCAACAGCGGTGAGTTTTACAAATCCATACGCGAAAACTTGCAAAACGGCGGGGAAAACGCGTTCAACTACCTCATCGTTTCTTACGGCGATGATTTGGAAAACCTCGATTTCGCCGAAAAACTGACCGAAAAACTGAAAGAATGGGGGTTGTCGGACAGGACGAAATTATTTGTTAAAATCCGCGACAGCGTTTTGGCTGAAAATATCGTTGACGTCGAGTACGCGCCAAAGAGCGGGTATCTGACTTTTGGCAACGAGGCGGAAACAGTATATAACGTCGATAAAATCACAAACGAAACCAACGAGATGATGGCAAAGGACAGACACGTCTGTTACGCGCTGGAATACTGCAATTCCTTAGACGAAAAAGAGGCGATAAAGAAAGCCACCGACGAGTGGTACGGCGTCATGCAACAAACTCAACGCGAGGCGAATATCTATGCGTGTTTGAGCATAAAACCGAAATTGCAACTTCTGGGCTATGACCTCACGAAAAACGGCAACGACGAAGCGGATAAGTTTGTCGCGGAATACACCCGTGACGACGCGATAACTTATCTTGATAAGAAAATCAAGGGCAAAAAAGTCGTGTCGTATGACGCAAATTTCAAAAACGGCACCGTGAGAAACGCGTATGCGCGTCAGGAGCACCAAAGATGGAACGCTTATGAAATTTGCGCCGGCGTTATCCCCGCGTCCATCGAAGAAATCAAGACGCAAAGCAAACAGCAACTTATCAACGTCAGAAAGCACCGAAATATCACGACGTTTGAAGGGCTCCTTGCTTACAGAAAACTTATGGCGCAACAAACGGGCAAGAGCGAAAGCGACCTTGACGTAATTAAATACGATTACCAACTTATGGACGACGTCGTTTGGCTTGTCAAGCGTCACGGATTCAATATCACCAAAAAAAGATAAACACCATGTCGGGCAGAAAGGACAACCCGCATCGCGAACGTCGCACGCGTCACTTTTGAAATCGCATTATCGCAAGCGACAGTCGGTTGTCTTACGCTCGCATACTCCTTCTCCCCGCGAGTACAAGTATCTCGTGGGTGCCCTTGTTAGTATCCCGCGGGGGTTTCGAAATATCGCAAGAACGATTGTCTACGCTCAACGATTTGTTGCACGCAACAATGCTACGCATTTTGCACGAAAAATTCGTGCAATCGTTGGCTATGTCCGCTTCGCTCGGTTTTCGCAAATGCAAGCGCTTGCTTCTCTCTTCGCTTGCGGTCGTCAACAACGATTTGTTGCAAGCAACAATGCTACGCATTCGTGCGAAAAATCGCACAATCGTTGTCTATGTCCGTTTCGCTCGATTTTCGCAAATGCAAGCGCTTGCTTCTCTCTTCGCTTGCGGTCAGCCCGCAGGGGTTCGGTTGCGGAGCAACGCGTGTGAAACACGCAGAAGCCCTTATGCAAAAAAGAAATCGTTTGCGTGGCAAACGATGAAAGTTTGACTTGCAGTCAAAATAAAATCATATTTACCTATCGGTAAAAATGAATGTGGCGTTGCATTATTGCAACGCCACTGGTGTACCATAAGGGATTCGTAGCCGACAGGCGTAATAGCGAAGTGGACGAATTTATTCGTGATAGCGGAGCGCCAGCCCGAAGGGGTTCGGTTGCGGAGCAACGCGTGAGAAACACGCAGAAGCCCTTATGCAAAATAAAAAGACTCACGAAGAAGTGAGTCTTTTTGGTGTACCATAAGGGATTCGTAGCCGACAGGCGTAATAGCGAAGTGGACGAATTTATTCGTGATAGCGGAGCGCCA
>CAKQMI010000030.1 GCA_934254835.1 uncultured Clostridia bacterium
TAAAATAAGGATTTGTTGCAGTTTTGTGACTGTCCCACTGTCATTGTGAGGCATTGCTCTCTTACACGTCATTGCGAGCGTAGCGTGGCAATCTCCCGGAAGGGACACCGCACAGCGTTGTACCGATATACCTAAACAATGAAATAATTATATTGGAGGATTAACATAAATGTTAAAACTTAGAAAAAACAAAAAGGGCTTTACGCTCGTTGAACTTATCGTCGTAATCGCAATCATGGCAATTCTTGCGGGTACGATCGCTGGTGTAACCGTATCGCAATTGAATAAATCCAAAAATGATACCGCAGCTTCGGACATTAAGAACTTATTAAACGAGTTTGAAACATTCTTGGCAAGTTATGATACATCTTCGATTACAGATGATGCTTCCGCAAAAACGGCAATTGGCAAGTTTAATGATGAAAAGAAAGCTTCTAAAGGCTTAAGCAATAATATTTTAACTGAAAAAGCAGCAGGCAACACAGGGTTCAAATCTGGTTCTAATCAATATGGTTATATTGTAAGCGTTGAGGCAGGAACAGCGGACAAGGGTACAACCATTACATTAACAATTTGGTGTGACAAGGTTGGAAGTACCGGTGCTGATCCCAAGGGAACTCGTACTTACGAAATCTAAACACTAATAGACTTACATAAAAAAGCGAGACGGCGTCTCGCTTTTTTAATAAAGTTTATATGAATAATATGGTTTTTTGAAATGTTAAAACGAAACAAACATAAAGGTTTTACCCTTGTTGAATTGATTGTGACAATCGCGATTTTGGCGGTGTTGTCCGGCACGGTCGCAGGAATTACCGTGTCATCTTTGAACAAGGCAAAAAACGACAGTGCGGCGGCGGAAGCGAATGGAATTTTGACAAATTTCCAAAACTATCTGGCGCAATACAGAGTTGACGGATTTGTGATAACTGACGTTGAAACGGGTAAAACCGCAATACAAGAGTTCAGCGAGCAGGCGAAAACGGATAATAACAAGGCTATTCTGTTTGAATCGGGCAATTTCAAAGCAGGTGAACACAAGTATGTTTATCAGGTGACGGAAGTGAAAACAGGCGAAACCGTCACGGGCATAAAATTTACTTTATCCTGCAACAAAGTCGGCACCCGTGGGAAAGAACCCACGGCATCGTGGACTTATGTAATAGTCAACGAATAACCAAGCAAAACATAACAAAAAGCGAGGCGTTTGCCTCGCTTTGATTTTGCGCATTGATTGTACCTTAAAGTGTGCCGCGGTATCGTGCGGGAGCTGATCTCGTTATCATTAGAAACATGACAACCACCCCCTTTTGGTACAATCACATTGATACCAAAAAATATTATATCACTTGCATACAGAAAAAACAATCAAAAAGCGAGGCAAATGCCTCGCTTAATGTTTTGTGTAAGAAATTATTTCGTCTTCTTAACGATACCTTCTTCATTAATTGTGTACTCTGCGTCGCCTTTGCCACCCGATTGTTTGCCCGCATACTTAACTTCAATAACCTTAGGTGTTCCAGTGCCTAAACTTACTGTAATTTTTGCTTTATCGCCCTTAACTTTATCACCATATTGAGTCTCTAAAGCAGTTTGAAGATCGTTTATGTCATTAGCTGCGGAAAGGTCAAACTCTTTTTCTATAATCCAAGTTGAAATAAAGTCCGCGACACCTTTTGCTTCTGATGCCATGGTTTTATCTGTTTGCTTGTTCAACTGTGAAACCGTAACACCGGCGATCGTGCCTGCAAGGACTGCCATGATTGCGATTACGACGATAAGTTCAACGAGCGTAAAGCCCTTTTTGTTTTTTCTAAGTTTTAACATTTATGTTAATCCTCCACTATAATTATTTCAATGTTTGGGTATCGGTACAACGCTGTGCCACCGTCATAGCCGTTGGCAGTGATATGCCTGACGGCGTGATATTGTCTTCGACAGTGATATTGCGTTGCAGTGATATTTGCCCTTTGGGCAAGTTGCGGATTTACCTTAACTTCGGCTGAAAGCCGAAATATAACTTTGGCGAAGTCAAAATATAACTTGCATTGCAAATATAACTTGCGAAGCAAATATAACCGCTTTGCCTACGGCACGTTGCGATAGCACGCTATCACACTGCAACAAATCCTTATTTTTTGTCATCTATTGACAGCGCAACTGCCAAGTAGTATAATGTATTATGTATGAAAGCACGCCTTGGCAAAAATAAGAAAGGCTTTACGCTCGTTGAACTTATCGTGACCATCGCCATTATGGCTATCTTGGCGGGGGCGGTTACGCCTGCCGTCTACGTCACCACGCGCCGTCGTCAGAAAAGCGCGGCAGAAACCGACACACAAACTATGTATAGGAACGCTATTTCCGCCGTCACTTATCTGAACAGGCAATATTCCTATCCTTATCAGCCCGTTCCGCGTGGAAATAAGGACGAGGGGAAAAACGGGTGGTTTCCCGCATACGCCAAAGAGGTGTGCAAGCGTATCTATAAGACCGTCATAGGGTTGGACATTCCCGTCAAATACTACGATCCCGATGCGTCAGAGACGGAAAAAACCCTCGTGCCGGAAGGGTTCAACGCCCCACAGCGCAATTCGTTTGTCAATGCAGACAATAAAAATCCTTATATCGTCATTCAGGTCGTGGGCGTCATGAACGAGGGCAAGAAAGAGTATTACCTCATCATCAGTTACCACAACGACAAAAATCAGTTTGAGCCGTTTGACGGCTCTGAAACCGTCACAAACGTCACCGATAAATACGAGGAGTACATTCAAAGGTATCCTACCGCCGACAACCCGCAAGGGAAACAGCTCAACCGCGCTTACCAAACCAACGCCGAGAATCCCATCAGATATACATACCGCATAAGAACTCCGGAAGGTTAAAATATGAAATTTGTGTTGCAGTTTTTTTATCTCGTCTTGCAGTTTACCTGGGGCGTCGTGCAGAACGTCCTCGGGTTTTTCCTTTTCTTGAAAAATATCAGGTGCAAACACGCCTACTACCACGGCGCAATCTTGACCTACCACGAGGGCGATTGGGGCGGGGTGTCGCTGGGCGCGTTCATCTTCGTCAACGGGAAACGCGGGGACGATTGGGCAAAAGGCGCAATCGTGCATGAGTACGGGCATACCATTCAGTCGCTGATTTTGGGGCCCTTGTATCTGTTTGTCGTCGGGATTCCGTCGTTCGTGTGGTGCAACAATAAAAAATGTATCGCCTACAGAAAAGATAAAAATAAGTCCTATTACGACTTGTATTGCGAAAGTTGGGCGAATTCGCTCGGGCAGGCGGTCACGCACGAGGAGGCTCCCAAATAGTGGCGGATAAGTTTAACGGCGTGCTGTTGCACGTGGCAAGTCTGCCGTCAGAGTTCGGCATCGGCGCGCTTTCGGACAGCGCGCTTTCTTTCGTCGATTTTTTGGCGGACGCGGGCGTCGATTACTGGCAGGTTTTGCCTCTTTCGCCGACGTCGTTTGGCGACAGTCCGTATCAGTCGCCGTCCGCTTTTGCGGGCAATCCGTACTTTATCGATATAAATACGCTGGTTAAACGCGGACTTTTGACAAATGACGAGGCGCAATCCGCCAAAACGGATAGGCTGAATTATGAATGGCTGTTTTCGACAAGATTGGACATTTTTCGCACCGCGTTTTCTCGCTTCGTCCCCGACACCGCCTACTTCGACTTTTTGGAAGATAATAAATTTTGGATTGACGATTACGCGCTGTTTATGGCGTTGAAAGTCAAAAACGGGTTTTCGTCGTTCGATAAGTGGCGCGACGACGAAAAGTTTCATCAAAAATTGTCCGCTGAAAAAATCGCAACGCTAAACAAAGAGGCGGATTTTTGGCGGTTTTTACAGTTCGAGTTCCATAGGGAAATGTCCGACCTCGTCGGTTACGCAAGGTCAAAAAACGTCGCGCTCATCGGCGATATCCCCATTTACGTCGCCTACGACAGCGCCGACGTCTGGGCTCACCCCGAGATCTTTTGCCTCGATAAGGATTTGCGCCCCGTCGAGGTTGCGGGCGTACCGCCCGATTACTTCTCGGAAAACGGTCAGCTGTGGGGCAATCCGCTGTATCGATGGAACGTCCAAAAAAAGGACGGCTTCTCGTGGTGGCATAACCGTCTGCAAAAACAACTGCAATATTTCGACAAAATCCGCATCGACCACTTCCGCGCGTTCGAAAGTTTTTACTGCGTGCCTAAGTGTGCGACGTCCGCCAAAATCGGTAGGTGGGCGAAGGGCGTCGGGAAAGCCGTGTTTAAGGGGCTCGACCTCCAAGACCGTATCATCGCCGAGGACCTCGGTATCATCACCGACAGCGTCCGCCGTCTTGTCAAGTCGTGCGGGTTCCCCGGTATGCGCGTCTTGCAGTTCGCTTTCGACGGCTCGCCTGCCAACGAGCACCTGCCAAAAAACGTCAGGTATAACACCGTCTTTTACACCGGCACCCACGACAACGATACGCTGAAAGGTTGGTTCGATTCGCTGGACGTCGGCGCGAAAAATTACGTCACGCGCGCGCTCAACGCTACCGAAAAAAACGTCTTGGATAAGGCGATTTCCGCCGTCATGCGCTCACGGGCAAAACTTGCGGTCGTGCCTATGCAGGACTACCTCGGCGAGGGCTCGGACGCCCGTATGAATACCCCCGGCACCGACGTCGGGAACTGGATGTACGTCTTGCCGAAAAACTACCAAATTGCAAAAGACCGCATAAGGAAATTCAATAAATCCCGCTGTGCCGAACGCCGAAACCACGAAAAGCAATAGAACTGCATTATAGTTGAGTTTTTTTGCTTATCGCAAAGAGTTATATTTCGGCATACGCCAAAGTAAAGGTGATTTTATCCGCAACGTGCCAAGGCACACATCGCTTTGCCGTCAGGCAAAACATCTCGTGCCGTCAGGCACACATCACTTCTTGAAATTACAATAATAAATAAAGGGCAGTGGTCAGAAGCCACTGCCTTTGTCGTAGGTGAGATTGTCACCGTTGAAATAAATTTTGTAATATACCTCGGCGTAGTCTTTGGACTTCCCCTTGTAGTAAAGGTAAATCGCGACTTCCACCGTGTTGAAATCGGCGGAAAACGTGCCTTTTTTCGTGGGGACACCGTAAGTATCCGCCCACTTCAGCGACGAAAACTTGTTTTTGAGCGTGGCATAGGCGGAGTCGGAGTAGGCGTCCGTCCAAATCGCGCTGATACTTCCATAGAGGATAAGGTCGGAAACGTCGATTTCGATGCCCGTAAGTTCGGTGAAGAATGCGGGACGCTCGGCGACTTCCTGCGCCCACGAAATGATTTGCGCAGTAATTTGTCTGCCGTTGTAAATGTAATTGACCTCGTCGGTTTTCTTGTTGAGTATGCTTACCGTTGTGCCCGCGACCGTCCCGGACAGCACGGATATAATCGCAATGACGACGATAAGCTCGACAAGAGTGAAGCCTTTTTTGTTGCGCCTCATACAATTATTATACAAAAAACACGGTGCAATGTCAAAAATGAGGTGATTTTTTGCCAAAAGCGTGCGATTGAACGGGCGAAACGGGGGGAAAGAGAAATTACTGTTTTCATTTTCAAATTTTGCAAAAAATTTTTTGAAATTCGCAAATTTTTATAAGAGTGCGCAATCGACAGCAATCAATGTCATTTTGACAGTAATGTATGGTGTCCCTTCCGGGAGATTGCCACGTCACTTCGTTCCTCGCAATGACGGGGGTGAGTGCGATGCCACGCTACGCTCCTCAGAATGACAGAAAAGAGGAGTGTTATGCAACGCCTCTCAATGACGGGGGTGAGTGCGATGCCACGCTACGCTCAGAATGACAGAAAAGAGAGAAACGTCGTAATTAGTTATCCGCAACGTGCCGATAGGCACACATCACGCCGAAGGCTCATGGCTTTTGCCATAGGCAAAAACACCACTTCATCGCTATTACAAGGTGTCCTTCCCAGGGGATTCTCACGGCATCGCCGTTGACGATGCCTCAGAATGACAGAAGAGAGAGGAATGTCACGCACGCCTCGCAATGACGGGGGGGGGAGTGCGATGTCACGCTACGCTCAGAATGACGTAAGGACGGGGTTTAGGGTTGGCGTTTGTCGCACAATATCAACGAAACGTCGTCGCGTATCAAGCACAACAGCCGTATCAATGCTTCCGTTTCGGCGGTGGATAGTCCGTCTGTCAGCACCGTCGCGACGGACAAGGCAAGGTTGGTCAATTCAAGTGCGTTCAGCGTGGAAAGAGTCATAGGGCATTGTATGCTATCTTGTGGGAAATAGTGAGTGACGAGAAATGCGGTGTGCTATGTCATTGTGAGGAACGAAGTGACGCGACAATCTCGTGGGAACGAAACCGTATAAGCGACAGTATGACAAGGATACCTTCCCAGGGGATTCCCGCGCTACGCTCGGAATGACAATACTTACGTCATTATACTGTCTCCTCAGAATGACAGTGGTGTGTGCGATGTCACGCTATGCTCCTCGCAATGAAGAAAGGGGGATTTGTGGGCGATTTATTGAGGAAAATAGGGCTGATAAAGTGCGGGGCGAGGCAAAGGAATACGGCGAAATGGCTTGACATAAGGAATAGTTATCTTGTATATTATTATTATAGCAATATACTTTGGGCGTGTTATACCCAAAATTGCACATACTACGGCTATACCGCCATAATTTTGGCGTATCGGAGGAGAAATATGAGAGCAAAAAAATCAAGCAAAAACGTACTTCGTATCAGCGGACTCGCATTAGTGTTTGTGCTTGCAGTCGCACTGCTGGTCAGTGCAATTTCTTTCACGCGCACGGGCGCGAAAAACGGCAACGTATCGTTGGCTTCGGCAACAAACGAGCCACCCAGTGGCTTCAAGTTTTTGAACATTTCCGAACCTGCACAGTACAGCCCAGCCGTATTGAACGGTGCAAACGCAAACAAGTATTTTGCGCAGTTTACCTACGCTCCCGAAACCTATAAAAACTATTATGCTTGGATAGGCGGGATATATACCGGCATTTCCGGTGTAGTGCGTGATGACAGTGGCGCATCGATGGAAGCGAGCGCAGTTGGCAACGTAAGAGAAAGATTATATGCTTATTATAAATTGCCCGATTTTTACGCAAATATCGGGGCTACTGTTGAGGTCAGCGCAAACCTTGATGAAGCGGTTACGTTCACAAATATGAGCAATACTTTGACTTTCATTTCTTATGCAAACGAGGTCAAGAAAATTAACGAAAACTCGGACTATGTGAACGGAACTTTTAATAAAGGCACGACGTGGAAAGTCACGTCAAGCAATCAATATATCTTGGTTTATGCCGGCGGTGAAGAAGCGGGTAGCGAAAAAATCGAAATCGGCAGTCTCAAAATCAATATTAAAATCAAAAGCGTAGATACAAACACTGCTTATAACCAAATCAAAGCAAAGCTCACGGGCGGTGTTGCTCCCGTCGTCGAGGCATGGGACGGCAAAACGTATTTCACCGATAGCATGGGTGAATACTTAAATATTTCTCAAAGATACGACGCAACTTTCAGAATGGTGGGCAATCTCGACACATGGGGCCTTCAAGGCAACGATTCCATCAACTCGAACATTAACGAACTTACTTCTCTTCGCACCGACGGTTTAGAGTCAAAGCGTTTCTCCTTCATGCTTTACGACAAATACGACGGACTTAAGACGGCAACAATCAACGGCTTTGATTTGTTGCAGGCATATCGTGGAGAAACCGCTACAATCACCGACGGTAGTGAAAAAACATATTTAAGAAGCGATTATACAGACAAATCGTTCAGTTATCCCAACGGCGCATTAAGCATTTGGGTGAAACCTTTCGGAGCAAAAGACGATGACGCAACTAAAGGCGTTTTCCGCGGACTTTATGTCACGGTGCTTTACGACGGAAAAGATACTGCGAATAATCCCATTGAAACGGATACCGCATATCGTGTTAATTATACGAATACCTATGATATTGCCGGCTCAAGAATGACGGTTTTCTGCGGTGGTATCGACTATACCCCGCCCGCACCATTGAACGGGCTTGACCTTATTACCGAAAATATCTTCAATAATGGCGTTACGTATTTTTATACCAATACCATCGAGATGAAGCTGTTCCTTGACAATGACGATTCACGCGGTGACGTTTTCTATTACTACACACTTTATAAGAAAAACGAAAGCGGTGTATTCGAGGCAGTCACGGGACGCATTGACGTCAAACTTTTGACGAATGACGCAGGTTTCTTACCGCTTGAGTTTGAAGGCTTTGAAGTCGGCGAATATAAAATCCAATTCACAGCAATCGACGGCATAGGCAGATTCTATAACGCACTCGTCGAAGGCAAAACGGCGGACGAAATTACCGCAATGGGACTGAATCCCTATCAGCAAGGTTGGGCAAATCACACCGTCAAGGGCGTCGAGCATTCCTTTACGATTGACGGCACCGAAAATCCGCCCGAAGAATGGGTAAGCGCAATTTACGTTGACGGCGTTCCCGGAAAGTACAACGGATATTGGACAAACAAAGACGTTGTTATTAAGTTCAATAATCTTTCTTCCTTAGAAGAAATAAAATATGAAATAAGTTACCTCAACTTCAAAAACGGCGTTGCAGTAGGAACCCAAACCGAATGGAAACCGTTTACTTTTGTTGAAAAAGACGGTGAATTATATTATTCTATCGGACGTGACAACGACGCAATCGAAGGATACGAGCGTCACTATTATCTTCGCGCGACGTATACTTCGTCGGGTATCGTACGTGACTATTCGACACCTGTGAAATTCGACGACTACGGCGGATATACGCCCGTTTCGGCAACCCTTTCCAACTTCACCAAGGAAGGCAAGAATGACTTTTACGCCGACCTTTTGCCGTTGCTTGTCAGCCTTAACTATAAGAACCACAAGGGCGAAATTATCAAAGACTTCAAGGGAAGCCCGATGACGCTTTATTATACCGTTACTCGTGACGGCGTCGAAAGCGTAAAAGCCAAACTCGACCTTACGTCCAACGACGTTTTGATCGACTTGTTCCAAGGCAAAAACGTAAGTGGCCCCACGACGGTCAAGGTCACACTGTGGCTCGAGGACGAGGCGGGCAACCCAAATGATTCAAAAAAATACGACGTCAACCTCGACAGGGCAAAACTGAACGTCAAGTTCTCAATCAAAAACGGATCCTTAAGATACTATGACAACACGACGGACGTGCGCGACGACCTCGTGTCATATACCGTCGGCAATGACTTTGTGGCAAAAATCGCAAGGAGCGATATCAGAGTTGCGTTCGACGCACGGTACGACGACGCCAACGCAGGCATAAAAAACGTTTTGGTGAGCAAAATTAAGTTGACAGCGGGCGAAGGCTCTGCTTACACGAAAATTCTTAATGAGTACGAATTGGTGTATTTCGGCACAGCGGAAACCGCAATAGTTCCAAACGGCGAAGAAATCACAATCGGCACGCACGAAATCCAAAAAGCGCGTCTTACGCTCGATCCGAATGCCGATAGGTTTTCCGCAACTTACAACGGCAAGCGTGACTATGCTATGCCCGATTTTGTCTCGGCGGACGGCACGCTTAAAGTCAGGGACATTGTCAAAGGCGACAAGGCGGACGAGTGGAAGAATATCACTTGGAAAGGTGTGTACAAGCTGAGCAAAATTGACGTCGGCGAAGGTCTTAATGCGGATATCGTCGATATAAAAATCGATGCCGAACACCAACAAAACTATGTTATTGAGTCGACGTCGGCGTTCGTCAATATCAATAAAGCAAAACTCGGCAAAATTAACATTGTCGCAAATAAGGTTTACGACGGAAATGCAAGTATTAAAACCAGCCCCGGCAACAGCACCGTCACTATCGAGGGGCTGTGCGACAACGATAAGGGCAAAATCTCGCTTGACCTCGGCTTTACCATCAATCTCACCTCAAAAGACGTGGACGTATATACGATAAACGGTATCACCGGGTTCAAATTCCTCGGCGAAAACATAAAGTTTTACGACTTAGATGGCGTCACGGCGGACGCGACAGTCACCGTAACCCGCAAAACCATTTCGGCAACAATCAAACCCGTTACCAAACCGTTCGACAACACCACCGCGTTCCAAATCGGTAGTTACGATTTCGGTATCAGCTTGCTCGGAACTGACGAAGTGAAGCTTATCACCAGCGTCGGCAATACTTCGAGCGTCAACGTCGGCACATATAAAGGTTGCGATGTCACGATCGCGCTTGGCGGAAGAGACGGCAAAAACTACGTCTTGACAGAAAACAACGTTAAGGTGGACGTCACAATTGAACCGCGCGCAATCGGCGGTGCCAAAATCATCGGTATTTACGCGATTGATCCGAACGGCGAGTATTACTACAAAGTCGGTGAGGGCGAAAACACGGTGATTTATCAAAAAGACGGCGAAGGATATATCGCGTATAGCAAGGACGGCTCAGAGCGTGTCACCGTGCGTCCCGATGACGCAAAAGCTTGGGTGCTCGATACTTTCGTAAAGGGCGGAGTTTGCATCATGAACGGTCACCGCTTCGAACTCTCACAAGATATCGTTTACGCAATCGAATACTACGAGGATAATACGTTCAACAATAAACTCAATATCGGCGAAATCGACTTTACGCAAAAACAATATCAGCCCAAAGTCGTTTACGGCGCGGATAATAAAGTCTTCCTCATTACCGTCAACCCCAAAGACGGCGTGTTCAACTCAAGTGTGGGCGCATACGAATTCACATTGAAAATTGCCAACTTGGGTGAAGGCAACAACTTCAACGAAATGTCCGGATTCCAAACCGAAGGCTGTATCGTGAAAGTGCTCGACTTCTCGGACGTCATGTTCCAAAAAGGTATCTTTAACGGTAACGACAAAATCGAGGAAAAATTCGAGACACTCTACAACGGCAAAGACTTCATCCTCAAGATCGAAGGCACAAATATCAATGTCCAAAGCGAGAAGTACTTTGTGTTGAATGGCTCCGAATGGACGCCTGTCGAATTCGCAAAAGACGCGGGCACGTACAAGGCAAGATTTACCATTACACGCTTGGGCAACGAGTATATCATCGAGCAAACTTTCGTCATCAATAAGATTGAAACAAAAGTTTCGTTGAAAGATGAAAAAATCACGTTCGTTGCAAAATACGGCGAAGATTTTACCGCAAAAGTGCAGGTTGTTGATCCGTCCTTTGGCGCGATCGGCACAAGTGCCAATGAGTTTAGATACGAATATTCGTACGACAGAAACTTCAAAAATATTTTGGAGAAAGCCCCCGTGCGCGACGGCGCAGGCACTTGTTACGTCCGCGTGATATTCAACGGCAACAAAAACTATATCGGCTCGGTTTCCGAACCTCGTGCAATCAATATCAGCGGTGTGAAATTCAACCTTGCTGACATCGTGGCAGAAGTAGGCAGTACGCTTGAACTTCCGAAAATTGCGGATATTATCGATCCCGCGTACTTGAAATTCGCTGACGACTTCCGTCTGGTGTATCTCGTTAACACCGGTGATGAGGATGAGTTCAAAAACGAATTTAAGACGATCAACGACGCGTCGGAACTTATTGAGCTTGTCGGGAGCGGAAAGATTCCTTATACGGTTGTTCACAAAAACCTTGTTGGAAAAGGCGGAATTAGAAAGGAAGACAAAAGCATCGGTTCAAAGGATACCCTTGCGGTGTCAAGCGACGGCAATAGCGAAGCCAATATTTATCTCAATGTAAGAATGCTTGAATCGGTTGATATCGAAGACGTGTTGATGAATAACGACCTTGGCACGATCTTTGGCAACTGGACGTTACCGGATAGCGGATACCTTGTTTATTTCTCAATTGACGAAAGAAACAATGCTACAAATCGCAACAACTTCACCAACGGTTTGATTG
This sequence comes from uncultured Clostridia bacterium, assembly GCA_934254835.1. GTDB lineage: Bacteria > Bacillota > Clostridia > Christensenellales > CAG-917 > CAG-349. The sequence continues at coordinate 11,941 of CAKQMI010000030.1, forward strand.
AGAATAAAGACTTGTTTGGTAAAAAACTTGCTGCCGACAGAGTATTCTTTGTGACACTTACCGAATATGATAAAAACGGCATGATCATGAACTCCGGAAAACAGCCTCAAATCGATGGAATGGCAACCGTCACAATGAAAGTCAATGCAAACGGCGCAAAACTTGTCAGATATGCAGACGGCGAATGGACAGAAGTCAACTATAAGGACAACGGCGACGGCACGATTACCTTCGATACCGACAAACTCGGATACTTCATCTTGACGAAAGATTACGTCGCGCCTACCGTGAAAGACAACGCATTGCCCATCGGGCTCGGCGTGGGGCTTGGCTTAGCGGCATTGTTGCTGGCGGCGGCGGTCATCACAGTCGTTACACTCAAAAAGAAACACGTTATTTAATAACACTAAACGGCACGCACAGGCGTGCCGTTTTAATAACGCCATCCGAAAACAATACGAACGTTTAAAAACGCCGATATTTCCGTGCTTTTTTGCAAAAACTCGCTTGTAGTACAAAAAGTACAACTGCGTTCGTTTTTCCCAAAAATCATCGAAACTCTCGACGTTTTTGACAAGACAAAGTCAACGTCCGTACAATTTTCGGCTGGCGTGCCATCCGAAAACAATGTAGACATTTATAAAACGCCGATGTTTCGGGGCTGTTAAAAAGTTGATAGTTTTGTGCGTTGTGCAACATTATTAAATGAACGGGGAAACCCAAAGGAGAGATATGGTATGAACAATAAGTATTCAGGCACCAAAACCGAGAAAAATCTCGAAACCGCGTTTGCGGGCGAGTCGCAGGCAAGAAACAAATATACCTATTTTGCGTCCGTCGCGAAAAAAGAGGGGTATGAGCAAATCTCCGCGCTGTTTTTGAAAACCGCTGACAACGAGAAAGAACACGCCAAACTTTGGCTGAAAGAACTGACGGGCATCGGCAACACCGCTGAAAATCTGCTGTCCGCCGCGGAGGGCGAAAACTACGAGTGGACGGATATGTACGAAAACTTTGCAAGAACCGCCGAAGAAGAGGGCTTTTTGGAACTTGCGGGAAAATTCCGTCTTGTTGCGGAAATCGAGAAACGTCACGAGGAAAGGTATCGCGCGCTATTGAAAAATATCGAAACCGCCGAAGTCTTCAAAAAATCGAGCGTCAAGATTTGGGAATGCAGAAACTGCGGACATGTCGTTGTGGACGAGAGCGCGCCCGAGGTGTGCCCGACGTGCAATCACCCGCAAAGCTACTTTGAAATTTCCGAAAGAAATTATTAAAACACAATACCAAATAAATGCGTCGGGCAATCCCGACGTTTTTATTTGGTTTATGTTGTATTACATTATATATATTATACTATAATTTGCGCGCTGAGCACCTACGGCACGTTGCGGATAAATAATTGTCATTTTGAGGAGCGTTGCGTGGTATCGCACTCACTACTGTCATTCTGAGGCATTGCCAACGGCGATGCCGTGAGAATCTCGTGGGAACGCACCTTGTTAAGCAATGTGCCTATCGGCGAGAGGTGGTTGACACCACGATGAGCCTATCGGCGTGATGTGTGCCTATCGGCACGTTGAGAATCCCCCTGGAAGGAATCCTTATGGAACGAAGACTTATTACTTCAATCGAGAACGCAGTCGTGTTGTGCGCAAGGGAAAACTCACCTTAAAAAATAATTAAAAAAAATGGCATAAGCGCGACAAAAATAGTTTACAAAACACCGTCGTTGTGATACCATAATTGTAACGGAAATCTTTAATTATGTCCCGAGAGGCATACAAGGTTCAATGCAATAAATCGGTATTATATCTTGCGTGTCTTGACGCAAGATTTTTTTTGGGGTTTTATGGAAATTAAGGCAAACATTATGGATGAAACGGCAGTTCTGCGCGCGGTGGCAAGAGTTTCGCACGAGATAATCGAAAGGAACGAATCTCTTGAGAACGTGTTGCTTGTGGGCATTAAAAGCCGTGGTATCCCCCTTGCCGGAATAATTGCCGAAAACGTGAAAAAATACGAAGACGTGTCGCTGGACGTTGGCGAACTCGATATAAGTCTTTATCGTGACGATCTTCAAGAAAAAGGCAAGTCTCCCGTTATCGAAAAAATTGACGTTCCCTTTGACGTAAGGGGACGCGACGTCGTCCTTGTTGACGACGTTTTGTTTACGGGAAGAACGGCGCGCACCGCCATCGACGTAATATTCACGCTGGGACGTCCGCGCACCATACAACTTGCCGTGCTTATCGACCGCGGGCATCGCGAACTGCCGATTCGGGCAGACTACGTCGGCAAAAATCTGCCCACGTCCAAGCAAGAGGTCGTGAGGGTGGCGATCCCTCCCTATGACGAAAAAATCGCCGTTGACCTGTACTCAATTTGATTATCAAAAATAAATACTATTAAAGGAGATTGTTACTTATGAAGATGATTTACAACGTTGAAGACAAGTTGTCCTTCAAACAAACGCTTGTGTACTCGCTTCAACAATTCTTGGCAGTCGTATGCGCGACGATTCTTGTACCACTTCTTGTAAATAAGGAAGGTGTAAGAAACCTCGGAATGAGTCCGGCAGCCGCACTTTTAGGCGCAGGTATCGCAACCTTGTTTTACGTATGGGTGACCAAGAAAAAGAGCCCGATTTTCATCGGAAGTTCCTTTGCATTTTTACCATCGTTGTATGCGGCAACCGCATATGGTTGGTGGGGTATTGTTCTTGGCGGTGTGTTCGCAGGTGCTGTGTACTGCATACTTGCTCTCATTGTCAAAAAGAGAGGCACCGATTGGATCAATAAACTTATGCCCGCTGTCATCATAGGGCCCACGGTCGCGCTTATCGGATTGAGTTTGTCCGGCAGTGCAATCGGCAATCTTACTGCTGCAAGTGGCAAGCAAGAATACAATCTTGTTTCAATCTTATGCGGTTTGTTTGCCTTCTTTGTAACGGTCTTCGTATCCTGCAAAGGTGGCAAAAAATTGCAACTTATGCCGTTCATTGTCGGTATCGGCGCAGGTTATCTCCTGGCATCGTTCTTCTCGATTTTCGGTTATGCTTGCAACGTTAAATATCTCAAAATTATCGACTGGACACCGCTTGTCGAAAACTTTGTAAAAGACGGCAAATTCACGGGTGTAACCGCATTCCTCGATTATCCGCACTTCGCACTTATCGAAGCCATTAAGGAATCGGTAAACGGCACCTCAACGCTAACCGGCGCAGGCGTCGGCGCAATCGCGCTTTTGTTTATTCCCGTATCGCTTGTTGTTTTTGCCGAGCATATCGCTGACCACAAAAACATGAGCACCATCATCGAAAAAGACCTTCTGAAAGATCCCGGTCTCCATCGTACGCTCATCGGTGACGGATTTGGAACGACCGTCGGAACAATCCTCGGTTGCTGTCCCAACACCACTTACGGCGAAAGCATCGGCTGTGTAGCAATCACCAAAAACGCTTCGATTTACACCATTATCGGCGCGGCTGTGTTCTCGATAGTAATCGCATTCTTCAGCCCGTTCATCGCGTTTATCGAAACAATCCCCACTTGCGTTTTGGGCGGTGTATGCTTGGCACTTTACGGCTTTATCGCAGTCAGCGGTCTCAAAATGTTGCAAAACGTTGACCTCGGCGAAAGCAAAAACCTCTTTATCGTATCCGCAATCCTTGTCACCGGTGTTGGCAACCTTGAACTTAAATTCGGTCTTATCACAATCACCAACATCGCAACCGCACTTATCGTGGGTATCCTCACCAACGTCATTCTTTCAATCAAAACCAAGAAAGAAAAACAGGGCGAAACCAAAGACGGCGACAGCATCGCAGTCGTGGGCGAGGGCGTGACATACGACACCGACGACAAACTCCCCGGCGTGAGAAAGGACGAAGTGACGGCTGATACTGAAACCATAGAGGAAGCAGTGGAGGAGTTGGCGTTGGGGGATGATGACGTCACCGTCGATTAGAAAACGGCGACAATTCGCGCCTTTTATGGCGTTTTGGCAGAACCTGAAAAATCGTGTACATTAGTACACTGGGTTTTTCAGAACCTGCCAAGAACCCCAAAAATCCATCAAATTCTCGCCGTTTTCACGGCGAGATTTTATTTGCAAATGCGACGCGTACGCGCCCTCGTGAGAACCCGCCGAGAAAAACATAATCTCATCAAAATTCTGACTTTTTAGCAACTGACTTTTTAGGAAGATATTAGAACCTATTTTAGGAAAAGAAAAAACCATCGTCGAAAGGTGATGGTTTTTTTTGTGTCACAATATGAAAGTGATAAGCCTATCGGCGTGATGTGTGCCTTTTGCGCGTTGCTATCGCTCTTGTGGGAACGACACATAACAAAAGCCCCGAGGAAGTCGGGGCAGTGGTTTCAATTAAAACATTGTTATTTCGTGCCGAAAATTCTGTCGCCTGCGTCGCCAAGACCGGGGACGATATAGCCGAATTCGTTGAGGTGCGAGTCTTTGCAACCAACGAAGATATGCACGTCGGGGTGTTTTGCGTGGACTTTTTCGATGCCTTCGGGTGCGCCGATGATGCTCATAAACTTGATATTTTTGCAACCTTTTGCTTTGATAAAGTCGATTGCGGCGATTGCGCTTCCGCCGGTTGCGAGCATGGGATCGAGAATGATGACTTCGCGGTTGGCGATGTCGTCGGGGAGTTTGCAGTAGTACTCCTTGGGCTCGAGCGTTTCGTGGTCGCGGTAAAGGCCGACGTGTCCGACTTTTGCGGTGGGGACGAGGGCAAGGATACCGTTGACCATGCCGAGACCTGCGCGAAGGATAGGCACGATTGCTATGTCATTTGCAATAACGCGGGTTTTAGTGACCGCAATCGGGGTTTTAACCTCGATTTCTTTGGTATTAACGTCGCGGAGAGCCTCGAAAGCCATAAGCATTGCGACTTCTTCGACAAGCTCGCGGAACTCTTTACTGCCGGTGCGTTCGTCACGCATAATTGCAATTTTGTGTGTGATAAGAGGGTGATCGAAAATGGTAACGTTGTTCATAAAACACCTCGCATTATTTACTCATAACATAGTAACATTTCGGGCGTTATTTTGCAACTAAAAACGCGCATACTTCGACATATTTTTCATACAAATTAACGCGAAAAAATTAGCAAAAAAACGCGATTTTCGTCATTTTGATATTTGTAAAGCCTTGATAACGTAAAATAGTTGTGGTATAATATATTTAATATAATAGATACTTGGTATCTAATTTTGGGTTATATTATTAAGAGGAGTTGAATATGTTATCTGCAGTTTCGTCTAATGAAGTGTGGCAGAAAATCGTCGATTTCTTCACCATCACGGTGAAAGACTTTTTTGCCGAATTATTGCAAGAAAATCCACCAATTAAATTTATCTTGCTTGTTGCCGGCGTCGCGCTCGTGCTCATCGGCTTGATTGCGCTTATCGCTGTTTGCGCAAAGAAGAACAAAGCCAAAAAGAAGGCGAAGAAAGAAGCCAAAAAGAACGCAAAAGCCGAAAAGAAAGCAAAGAAAGCCAAAGGAAAGGACGAAGTTCCTGCCGAAGAAGCACCCGTTGTGGTTGTTCCGACAACTCCCGTTGTTCCCGTACAACCCGTGGCACCCGTCGCTCCTGCCAAACCCTCGCCTTATCTCGAGGAGGAGAAAAAGTTTGACGCGTTCGACGACGAATTGCCTGCGTTCGATGACGAGCTTCCTCCGTTTGACGACGAAAAGTTCGCTCCGCCCGCACAAATCGACATGACGAATTATGTTGCGGAAGAAAAAGCAGAGCCCGCTCCCGTCGCACCTCGCGAAGAATTTGTCGCTCCCGCTCCCGTTGAGGAGCCTGCTCCCGTCGAGGAAAAACACTATATCGAGCCTGAAAACAACGACAACTTCGTTGACGACAGCTGGGGTAAGGCAAGAATTAACGTAAAACACAAGAAAGAGGTCAAAGAAGAGGCGGAAGAAAAGGAAGAACCCGCACCGCAAAAGAAAGCCCCCCAAAAGAAGAGCGAGGACAAACCTGTCGCACAAAAGAAAGCACCCCAAAAGAAGAATGCGACGCCCAAGGCACCCGAGCCTGTCGAAGAGCCCGAGGACGCCGACAAACCCAAGGTCGTCGGTAAATACACCATCGACGATACCGGCTACGCCTATCAATTCCACCTTTACGCCAACAACGGTCAACTTCTGTACGAAAGCCGTGAATACGCAAGTCTGGCGTCGTGCAAGAGCGGTATAGCCACCTTCAAGAAGAACGTTGCCGACTGCGAATATCGCATCGACGTCGATAAGAACGGCGGATATAAATATATCTTCAAAAAGGGCAACAGCATCTACATAGGCGAGACTTACTCGACGGCAAAAGCGGCTGAACGTAGCGCGGAATCGGTAAAACGCTTTGCGCAAGTGTCCGAAATCGCCGAATAAACGATAATTTGTTTTATATAAAAATTAAAGGGGTTACATAATTATGGCAAAAGAAGTAAAAAAAGCAACAGCAAAAAAGGAAGTCGCTCCCGCCAAAAAAACGGCGGTGAAAGAGCCTGCAAAAAAGACTGCGGTCAAAGAACCCGCAAAGAAATCGGCTGTTAAAGAGCCCGCAAAGAAACAGGCTGTCAAAGAAACCGCCCCCGAAAAGGCAGGCGTTGTCGGCAAGTATCGCGTAGATTGCGTTTACGGCGACCTTTATCAATTCTATCTTTATGCAAACAACGGTCAGCTTCTGTACGAAAGCCGTGAGTACGCAACAAAGAAATCCTGCCTCGACGGCATCGAAACCTTCAAAAAGAATATGCAGGACGATGCAACGACCGTCCGCGTCGATAAGGATAAGAACAACAGATATAAGTTCATCATCAAAAATCGCAACAGCATTTACGTCGGCGAAACTTACGACAATAAGAAGCAGGCGGAAAGCAGTGCCGAGTCGGTCAAACGCTTTGCAATCATTTCGCAGGTCGTTGACTAAGATTTAACGAAATCACGCACGGTGAAAACCGTGCGTTTTTTTATGGAAAAAATAAGCGAAGAATATATCAAAGATATATTCTTTTTTTCACGTTTTGGAATTTTGAAAGATATATAAAAAATATATACCCGAAAGGGCGTATTTTTCGTTGACAAAAAATGTCGATTTTCATATAATCATATCAGTTGTTTTGTTTAGTAATTGTAAACTTTTTACTTAAAATTACAAAACCTTGTAATTTTGCTGTTTAGAATTGCTAAACCGACTTAAATTGTAGGAGGATTTATGGAAATCGGAACGAAACTGAAAAATCTGCGCCTCAGATGCGGATTGACGCAGGAAGAACTTGCCGACAGGTGCGAATTGACAAAAGGCTTCATCAGCCAGCTTGAAAACGACCTGACCATGCCGACAATTTCCACATTAAACGACCTTATTGTTGCGCTCGGAAGCGACCTGAAAACCTTTTTCAGCGAGGACGAACCCGAGCAAGTCGTTTTTACAAGCGACGACTTTTTTGAAAAAGAGGGCGACGGACAAAAAATCGTATGGCTTGTGCCAAACAGCCAAAAAAACGAGATGGAACCCGTCTATATTGAGATCGCGCCCGACACGACGCTTCAAAAAGATATGCCACACGAGGGCGAGGAATTCGGATACGTCCTGGACGGCGAGGTTGAAATCGTCATCGGAAACAACGTCTATAAATGCAAAAAACGCAACAGTTTTTATTTTATCAGCAACAAAGTCCATTACATCAGAAACGTAAAAAATACAACGGCTAAAATCATTTGGGTGTCCAGCCCGCCCACGTTCTAAGGAGGATGTATGTCATCAGGAAACATTATTGAAATCAAAAACGTATCCAAGGAATACGACGGCAAAACCGTCGTCAAAAACGAAACCATATCGATAAAACACGGCGAATTCGTGACGATTCTGGGACCGTCGGGCTGTGGCAAAACCACAACTTTACGTATGATTGCGGGCTTTGAAACGCCGACGAGCGGTCAAATCTTTTTCGACGGCGAGGATATTTCCAATCTTCCTCCGCACAAGCGCGCCGTCAATACGGTTTTCCAAAAATACGCGCTGTTCCCGCACCTGAACGTGTTCAACAATATTGCATTCGGGCTGAAACTCAAAACCATTCCCGACGGCACGACGTACACCGACAGAAAGGGCAGAACCTTTGATAATATGAGAAAGTACACAAAGGCTGAAATCGCCGAAAAAGTCAATCGCGCGCTGAAAATGGTTGACCTCGAAGACTACGGTCACCGCGACGTCAACAGCCTGTCGGGCGGACAGCAACAGCGTGTCGCAATCGCGCGTGCAATCGTCAACGAGCCGAAACTTCTGTTGTTGGACGAGCCTCTGGGCGCGCTCGACCTCAAAATGAGAAAGGACATGCAAATCGAGCTGATGGATATGCACAAACGCCTTGGCATTACTTTCGTTTACGTCACGCACGATCAGGAAGAAGCACTCACAATGAGCGACAAAATCATCGTTATGCGCGACGGTGAGGTGCAACAAATCGGCACTCCCAAAAAGATTTACGACGAGCCCGCCAACGCTTTCGTTGCCGACTTTATCGGTGAAAGTAACATTATGTCGGGCATTATGATTGACGACTTCAGGTGCAGTTTCTTCGGCACGGAATTCGAGTGCGTCGACAAAGGATTTAAGCCCAACGAACCCGTCGATATCATCGTGCGCCCCGAGGACATTTATATCACCAAAGGCAAGAACGTCGAAAAAGGACAACTCACCGCAACGGTCACGTCCTGCGTCTTCAAAGGCGACCACTACGAAATCCTTTGCGAAAGCGACGGCAACGAATTGCAAATCGTCGAAAACACCGAGTGCGCCGTCGGCGAAGAAATCGGTATTTTCATTCCCAAAGAAGAAATCCATATCATGCACAAGGCGCGCATTATCAATGAGTACGAGACCGAAATGGGCGACAACGGCATTGTAAAAATGTGCGAAGCCGACTTCGAGACGAAAAGCGACTTGCCTGCAGGAACGAAAGTTAAAGTGTCAATTTCGTTCGATAAAGTCGATGTTACCGACGACGAAGCAGACGGAACTGTCGGTGCGGACGTCGTGTCGAGTATCTATAAGGGCAGTTATTATCAGGTCATTTTGCGCACCGATTACGACTATGACTTCTTTGTCGATACGCAGGACGAGTGGTTGAAAGGCGACCGCGTCGGCATAAATATCAAACCCGAAGACATCAAAGTGGAGGCAATCGAATGAAAGAGAAAATGAAGAATTTCAAATTTACGCGAAAAGCCTTTGCTTATCCGTATATGCTGTTTTTGCTGGTTTTCGTCGTGACACCGCTGGTGCTGATTCTTGCCAACGCGTTCATATACAACGGAAAATTCAGCTTCAAAAACTTTGCGATTTTCTTCACCGAAAAGTCGAGTTTGGTGGTGCTTGGCAACTCAATTCTCGTGGGACTTTTGACGACGATAATTTGCATAGTTTTGGGATATCCCGCGGCGTATTTTTTGGCGAAGTACAGCGCAAGCAAGATTTTTGTGCTGTTGTTTATCCTGCCCATGTGGGTAAACTTTCTTATCCGTACGCTCGCGACGAAAGCCATTTTCGTGTCATTGAATATTCCGCTCGGTATGGGGACGGTCGTATTCGGAATGGTTTACAACTATTTGCCGTTTATGATACTTCCATTGCACACGGTGCTGTCGAGCATTGACAAAAACTATATCGAGGCGGCAGAGGACCTTGGCGCGGACAAATTCCAAGTTTTCACAAAAACGGTATTGCCGTTGTCGGTGCCGGGCATTTTGAGCGGAATCACGATGGTGTTTATTCCCACGATTTCGACGTTTGCGATAAGCCAACTTTTGTCGGACAGCACGGTATTTTTGTTCGGCGACAGCATACAGATGAAGTTTGACCAAGGCTTGTACGGCGTCGGAAGCGTCATGAGTTTGGTTATGATTATTTTGGTGCTTGTCAGCAACTTCGTATTGAGCAAGTTTTCCAAAACTTCGGCACCGGGAGGTAGGAACTTATGGTAAAGAAATTTTTTGCAAAAGCCTATCTTTATATATTGTTGGCGTTGCTGTACGCGCCGATAGTGCTGATTATTATATTTTCGTTTTTCAACACGTCGCTGTTCACGTTTGACAACGGGTTCAGTTTCGAGTCGTACAAGTCGATATTTTCGTCCGACAAAACGCCCGAACTTTTGTCGGCGTTGAAAAATACGCTGATTATCGCGGTGGTATCGAGCGTAATATCGACGCTTATCGGCACCTTTTCGGCAATCGGCATTTACTGCTTGAAACCCCGCGCAAGAAAAGTCGTTGAAAACGTCAACCAACTGCCCATCATCAACAGCGAAATCGTTATGGCGGTGTCGCTGATGATATTCTTCGTCACGTTCGCGTTCCCCGCGGGATATTTCCGCCTGATTATCGGACACGTCAGTTTCTGCACACCGTACGTTATTTTGTCGGTGTTGCCGAAACTTCAGACGATGGACAACAACGTTTACGAGGCGGCGCTCGACCTCGGCGCAAACCCCTTCAAGGCGATGGTCAAGGTTATTTTGCCCATACTTGCGCCCAGCATTATGTCGGGCTTTATGATGGCGTTCACGCTGTCGATGGACGACTTTATCATCACCCAAATCAACAAGGGCGCGGCGACCGGCATCAACACTCTTTCGACTTATATCTACGCCGACGCGAGGGTGCAAGGATTGTCGCCGTTCTGGTTTGCGATTTTCAGCATCATCTTTATCGTGGTGCTTACGACCATACTTGTCGTCAACGTCGTCAAGGTCAAAAAAGAAAAGGCGGACAAGAAAAAGGAGGTTAAAGCATGAATAAAAAGGCTATTAAAATCCTTATTGTGTCCGTGATTATTGCGGTTATCGTGGGTGGAACGGTTGCGGGAATTGTCATCGTCAACCTCGACAGACAAAAAGAAAAACTTGTGGTTTATAACTGGGCGGACTATATCGATCCCTCCAACATCACCTTGTTTGAAAAGTATTATAAGGAAAAAACAGGCAAGGATATCGAGGTCGTTTACAGCACCTTCGACACCAACGAAACGATGATGACCGAGGTCACGAAAGGCGACAGCCAAATCGACCTCGTTTGCCCCAGCGAATACTCCATTCAAAAGTTGAAAGAAAAAGACCTGTTGCAACCACTTGGAATGTCGGGAAGTGATTATGAGTATATGAACAACGTCTATCCCGCCATTCGCGACAGAGTCGAGAGCATCTTCGGTGCGGAAATGAACGACTACTTCGTGCCGTATATGTGGGGGACGCTCGGCATAATGTACAACGTCGAAAAGGTCAGGAAAGAAGACCTCGAAGCGGGCTGGGGTATCCTTTGGAATAAGAAGAATAATCCCGAACTTGAAGGGAAAATCCTTGTGAAAGACAGCGTCCGCGACATCTATGCCGCCACCGTTTGCTACTTAAAAGAGGAAGGAAAACTTGATGGCACGCCGTACGCCGACTTGTCCATCGAAAAACTTATCAATACCGTCGACAGCACGCTTTTGAAAATGTGCGAGGTCGCGCTGTTGGAGCAGAGAAAACATATTAAAGGCTACGAAGTCGATTTCGGCAAGGACGATATGATCAATAGAATCGCATACGTCGACCTTGCTTGGTCGGGCGACGCAATGTACGCAATCGAGGAAAGCTACAACCCCAACAAAACCTTCAAAAACCTTGCAACCGGCGAAGAAACCAACTACCTTTTGGACTACTTCGTGCCTGAAACCGGTGGCAACGTATGGTTCGACGGTTGGGCAATCCCCAAAAACGCGCAAAACGTCCCCGCCGCTCGCGAGTTCATCAACTTTATGTGCCGTCCCGACGTCGCGATGCGCAATATGATGGAAATCGGCTATACCTGTTCGTTTGATCCCGATAAATATATTAAGGGCAACGACGAGTTTACCATCGAAGCCATCAACTGCCTTATTGAAAACGAGTACATTTGGGAAATTTCCGACGAAGAAATTGCTGAACTTTATCCCGAAAACGACGGAATTATAAAAGAAATCGACGGCGTTAAGTACGACCTTACCGAGTTCTTCGGCGACTATAGAAGATACCCCGATTTTGAAAGCGACACCGAGGGCAAACTCGGCGTAATGCAGGACTTCGGCGCAAATAACGACGCTGCGGTCAGTATGTGGGAAAGGGTGAAAGGCGGTGACGACGTCCCGTGGGAACTTATCGTCGCAATCGTTGCTTGCGTTGCGATTGTTGCGGGCGCGTTCGGAATATGCTTCATTGTCCGCCACGTCAAATCCAAACGGCAACTTCATGTCGATGAGGAAACCAAATAAAATCCGCTTGCAAAACACAATAAATCAAAAAAACCGATTGCAGTTGCAATCGGTTTTTTGTTTTTAATCTGTAATGCCCAAAAGATAATCGGCGGAAACCTCAAATATTTTGCACAACT
>CAKQMI010000031.1 GCA_934254835.1 uncultured Clostridia bacterium
AATCGCGTCGAATGTGTACTGCTTTTCATTGACCTTATTAATGTTAATCTCCGAGCCGGTCAACGCATTGTACACAATAACTTCACTGCCGGTGATTTTTTCACTTGTCCATTCAAGGTCAAGCGTGCAGACACTGCCGTACTCTCCGCTGTCAACGGTGGTTTCAAAAACCGCAGTGTAGTTTGCGCCGATAGCATCTATTGCGGGGGTGTTTTTGTCGAGTGTTTCGATGTCATAGAACCTGATTTTAATTCTTACGTTCAAAGTTGTCGTATCGGTATAAATCCAAGTGCCGTTTTCGTCAATATATTTAGTGTTATAGTTAAACAACGCAAACTCAATGAAGGTAGGTTTGTCACCGGAAACCTCAAAACTGCCGTAGTTGCATACGTAACGCAAATCGCTTTGAGTGTTCACGCCGACTCTGCTGAATACCGCTATGGTTACGCTTCCGTCAATAACCTCCATTGTTACTTCAACGTTTTTGTTTTTGTTTTCGCCTTTCATCAGGTATTCGGCAAGATCGCCTTGGGCGGTTTGTGAAGAAATCCCTTTGTCGTCAATGGTAACGCTGAAATTTCCTTCGATTCCCGAAATAGGATTGTCGCTCGCATCGACATACGTCGCGTTAAGCGTGACTTCTTTCCCGGAGATTGTCAACTTACAACCAACTGCCCCGACTACTTTATAGTTGCCTTTTCCATCACCCGACAACACAAATCTGTCTTCAACAAATTCCATATTGTAAGGACCGCCTACGGCGTACGAAGCAACCGCCGTGTCCTTAATGCCGACTTTCAGTTCTGTTTCGCCCGCGACAAATCCTTCTTCTTCTGTAAGAGCGAACCACGTCGAGCCTTCAAACTGACCTACGCCGACCTTTGTCTTTTTGAATTCCCTGTTCATCACAGTAATACTACGTTGTAAAACCGTGACCGTGACGTCGCTTATTTCGGGTTTTTTATAGTTTTCCGCGTCGATACCATTGAGGCTGATGCTCTTTAATTGTGCCTGGGTGTCGCCTGCGTTTGCTTTTGCGTTGAATGTAAGACTCAGATTAACATAGTCGCCTGTGACAAAATTATATTTGGTTGCGTCTGCACTGCTCGCTTGTGTATTTACCAAAATATACTTGCTCATTCCGTTGTATTCAACTTCAAGATCCTTTATTTTGATTTCTCTCTTAGCGATTGTCACGCTTACGTTTGCTATGTTAATCGTGTAGTTGCCCGCGTCCTCGCCGACAAGCGCAACGCTTTGGACGGCTGCGCCGGCGTTCTTGCTCTCCATGGTGATTCTCGCACGGATATCATCGCCCGCAACGATAAAGGAACTGCCACTGGCAAAGCTCGCTCCGAATTCCTTTTCGCCAGAGTAAGTCTTATATACGGAAATGCTGGGAATTTCTTTTTTGGTGATGCTTGCATTGACGTTTGCTTTGTCGATTACGTAATTGTCTTTGTCCGCGCCGTCAAGCGTAACTTCTTGGACGGTTGCGTTGACGTTTTTGCTTGTCATCGTGATTGTCGCGGTGACCGTTTCGCCTTCGACTACGCCCGTAAGGGTTGCGGGCATTGTCGCGTCGCCGTCATACTCTTCTTGTCCGGTTGCGGTAAGTACTTTCTTTGCGATTGCAAAGTCGAAAGTTTGCGTCTTTTGTTTCCACTCCGCCGTGGCTTTTACGCTGACTTTCACGGTATATTCGCCGGCATCCTTCGGGGCGGTTACGTCGTACGCGTCGTCTTCCGCGCCTTGCGCCTTGAACATTAACGTCACTTCGCCGTTGCCGTTGAACGAGAATTTGTCCGTGGTGTCAACAACTTTTCCGTCGTAAGTCTTGTCAAGCGTTTTGCCTTCTTTAAGTACGATTTCGTTGTCTTGCGCGTCAAGTGCGTCGATGTCTTGGGTATAACTATATCCGCATACCTTACAAGTGAATTTCTTTGTGCCGACTACGCCATAGCCCGCCTCTTTCACGATTTCTTCCTTGAACTCGTGAGGGAGTTTCTCCGACGTATCGGTGTGCTTCTTTGTAGTGCATTCGTGCCAGTGGGTTTTTTCGTCAAACTTCCACTCGCTGGAATACTTGTGTTTCTTGTTGCATGCCGAGAATATCGACAACGACAACGCCAACACCAATACCAACGCCAGCACTGTTATGATTGATTTTCTTTTCATAATACTTCTCCTTTTTTGGATTTTTGTGATTTATTCCAAATCGCCGAATACTTGCGACTTAAAACCGTTGTTTATTTTCCGCTTTCGCGATTGCCCTTTATGCAAAACGCACCGCCACATAGTCGCCTATGCAGTGGTGCGCTTTAATTTTTATATCTTCCCTAAACGGGGCGAACTTAGGTTTGCTTGCTTGCTTGCTTGCTTGCTTGCTTGCTTGCTTGCTTGCTTGCTTGCTTGCAAATGATTGTCGCAAACTTGTCATTCCTTGTCAACTCCTTTTGCCATATATTGTTTGTCGCTTTGTTGACGGGGTGTGCATGCCGTGTCGGGCATACGCGCGAGCACATTATATAATACTCGTATGTAAAGTGTACCACATTATTTATGAAAAATCAATATACATTTTAATTTTTTTCTCAATTTTATTTTCGACAGTATAAGGTTTCGTTCCCACGATATGCGTCGTATGCTTCGTTTTTGACCAACCGATTGTCGCAAGCGACAGTCGGTTGTCTTACGCTCGCATACTCCTTTTCCCCGCGAGTACACAGTATCCCGCGGGGGCCCCGAATTACGCTCGCAATGACAGAAATAAGAGCACCACAACAAAAAACCCCGATTTCTCGGGGTTTGGTGCTATTCCAGTTCCGTCGCGCCGGTGTACAGTTGATAGTACATTCCGTGCTCTTTGATAAGTTCGTCGTGAGTTCCGCGCTCGATTATCCTGCCGTGGTCCAGCACGATGACGCTGTCCGCGTTCCTTATCGTCGAAAGTCGGTGCGCGATGACAAACACCGTCCTGCCTTTCATCAGGTTGTCCATGCCCGCTTGTACGATTGCCTCGGTGCGGGTGTCGATCGACGACGTCGCCTCGTCCAGTATCATTACCGGAGGATCCGCAACCGCCGCGCGCGCTATGCTCAACAACTGGCGTTGCCCCTGCGACAGGTTTGCGCCGTTTCCCGTGATTATCGTGTCGTATCCCTCGGGAAGTCTTCTGATAAAGTCGTCGGCGTTGGCGAGTTTTGCCGAGGCGATACATTCCTCATCGGTGGCGTCAAGTCTGCCGTAACGTATGTTGTCCATTACGCTCCCCGTGAAAAGGTTCGTGTCCTGCAAGACCATGCCCAAAGACCGCCTCAAATCCTTTTTGTTGATTTTGTTGATGTTTATGCCGTCGTAGCGGACTTTGCCGTCCTGTATGTCGTAAAACCTGTTGATGAGGTTGGTTATCGTCGTTTTGCCCGCGCCCGTCGCGCCTACGAATGCAAACTTTTGCCCCGGCTTTGCGCGAAGCGTCACACCGTGCAGGACGAGTTTGTCGGGGACGTAACCGAAATCGACGTCGTCCAGTTCGATATCTCCTTTGAGTTGCACATAAGTCGTGGTGTCGGTTTCCTTGTGGTAGTGCTTCCACGCCCACAGTCCCGTGCGCTTTTCGCTTTCGACTATGTTGCCGTTTTCGTCCTTTGTGGCGTTGACAAGCATGACGTAGCCGTTGTCTTCTTCGGGTTTTTCGTCGATGAGTTCAAACACGCGCGACGCGCCCGCAAGTCCCATCGTCACCATCGAAATCTGCCCCGCCACGTTGCCGATATTGTTGGAAAGTTGGCGCGACAACGACAAGAACGTCACAAGTATGCCCACCGTCAGCGGTTTGAAGCCCGTCAAGCCAACGTTTCTGAAGCCCGTCGTCATCTCGGATATTACCATTATTCCGCCGACAAACGCCAACAAGACGTATTGCAGATTGCCCATGTTGCCAAGTATCGGCATGAGTATGTTGCCATAGGTGTGCGCCTTTCGGCTGTCGTCGTTGAGTTTTTCGTTCAGTACGTCAAAGCCCGCCTTGGCGGTGTCTTCGTGATTGAAAACTTTCACAACCTTTTGACCGTTGATCATTTCCTCGATATAGCCCTCTTCGTTGGCAACCGCCACCTGTTGCGCTACCATGTATTTTCCGCTGGCTCCGCCCACTTTCACGACCACCAACATCATAAGTACGATGACCGCAACCACAAGAAGCGTCAGATATAGGCTGTACGTCGTCATTACGATGAATACCGCCACCACCGTCAGGCTCGATTGAAACAGCGTCGGCAGACAACCGCTGATAAGTTGGCGCACCGCGTCCGTGTCGTTCGTGTAGGTGCTCATTATCTTGCCGTGTTGGTGCGTGTCAAAGTACCTTATCGGCAAAGACTCCATATTGTTGAACATGTCCTTGCGGAAACGATAAAGCGTGCCTTGCGTGATTATCGCCGTCAGTTGGTTGTTCACCACCGAGCCGATGACGCCAAGTACGAAAAATACTATCATCGTCGCGCCGATTTTTACAAGCTCGGTCACCGCCTCGCTCCAAGGAACGTGGTTTTGAAGTGCGGGCGTGATGACTCCGTCAATGACTTTTTGCATGAATACGTTGCCCACAAGCATTCCCGCCGATACCAAAAGTAGCGTCACGCTCGTGACTACGATTTGCCAGCCGTAATACTTGAACATAAATTTCAGAAGTCTTAGGAACGTGCCTTTCTTTGCGGGTTGCATTTCGCGTTTCATTCCTTTCATTGCGCGTCACCTCCTTCCGTATCGTCGGCGTGGCGAGTTTGCGACTCGTAAACACCCCTGTATTCTTCGCTGATTTTCATAAGTTCCTCGTGCGTGCCGATATCCGCGATATGTCCGCCGTCCATCACGATGATTTTGTCGGCGTCCTCGACGGACGCAACACGCTGGGCAATAATGATTTTCGTCGTGTCGGGAATTTCTTCCTTGAACGCCTTTCTGATGAGCGCGTCGGTTTTCGTGTCAACCGCCGACGTGCTGTCGTCCAAAATGAGGATTTTCGGTTTTTTGATGAGTGCGCGCGCTATGCACAACCTCTGCTTTTGCCCGCCCGATACGTTCGTTCCGCCTTGCTCGATATAAGTGTCGTAGCCGTCGGGGAACGACTCGATAAATTCGTCGGCGCACGCGAGCCTGCACACCCTTTTTATTTCCTCGTCGGACGCGTCTTTGTTGCCCCAACGAATGTTGTCTTTTATCGTGCCCGAAAACAGTACGTTTTTTTGAAGCACCATCGACACCGCGTCGCGAAGAGCCACGACGTCGTAATCGCGGACGTCTTTGTCGCCCACCAACAGCCTGCCTTCCGTCACGTCGTAAAGGCGCGGGATAAGTTGCACCAGACTGCTTTTGCTGGAACCGGTGCCTCCCAAAATCCCCACCGTTTCGCCCGATTTTATCGAAAGATTTATGTTTTCAAGTGCGTTCTTTTCAGCCTTTTCGCTGTATTTGAACGATACGTTTTCAAAAGTTATGTCGCCGTTTTCGACACTTGTAAGCCCGTTTTCGGGACTTTTAAGCGACGATTCCGTCACAAGAACCTCTTTTATACGGTTTGCGCTTTCCGCCGACATTGTCAACATTACAAATACCATCGACAGCATCATCATCGCCATCAACGCCATGATTGCATAGTTGACGAGCGCCGACAGTTCTCCGACGGACAGTTCCGTCCCGTCCGACAAAATTATCGTCTTGGAGCCAACGAAAAGTATGACGGCGATTACCGTGAAAATGCACAGCATCATCAGTGGCCAGGCAAGTGCCAAAATCCTTTCGGCTTTCGTGAAGTCGTTTTTGACCTCGGTCGAAACTTTCTCGAATTTCTCCTTTTCGTAGTCTTCCCTGACAAACGATTTTACCACGCGGATTGCCTGCACGTTTTCCTGCACCGACTCGTTCATATCGTCGTATTTTCTGAAAATCTTTCTGAAAAACGGCATTACGAATTTCATCATCAGCGCAAGCGCAAGCATAAGAACGGGCATCGCCGCAAGGAATATCAGCGAGATTTTCCAGCTGATGCGGAAACTGAATACGAATGCGAAAATCAGCATCAACGGCGTCCTTATCGCAATGCGGATTATCATTTGGTAGGCGTTTTGGACGTTCGTAACGTCGGTCGTCATACGCGTGACCAAACTCGACGTCGAAAACTTGTCGATTTCGGCAAACGAGAAGTCTTGAATTTTATAGTACATGTCGTGGCGCAGGTTTTTTGCGTATCCGCACGACGCCGTCGCCGCAAACTTGCCCGCGATAAACCCGCAAAACAGCGACGCCAATGCCATCGACAACAAAATCAGCCCGTACTTTATGATGGGATCCATCGATATCGCGCCCGAAATTTCGTCGATAAGCACCGCCATGACAGTGGGAATCATCGTTTCAAGCACCACCTCGCCGATGATGAATATCGGCGTGAGAATCGAGGATGCCTTGTATTCCCTTATGCTCCTTTTCAATACTTTGATTGTGTTCATCTATGCTCCTAAAATTGTTATTCGTTGTTCAGATTTTCTTTCAGTTTTTCCAAAATTTTGATAAGCGTTTCGGTTTCCTCGTCGGAGATGTCCTTCCAAAACTCCTTGCCGGCTTCGGTTGCGTCTTGGTACGAGGATTCCAACAACGATTTGCCGTCTTCGGTCAGATATACGCTTTTCATACGCTTGTCGTCACTGTCGAAAACGCAGGACACAAGCCCCCTGCTCTCCAGCCCCGAAAGAATCCCGACGACGGTGGGGTGCGCCACTTCGAGATAAGTCTCGACATCCTTTTGCGTGGATTTTCCGCCCGAGCCGTTCAAAAATATGAGCGTCCTGTGTTGCGAGCAGGTCACGCCGTACTTTTTGAAAGTCCTTATTATTTTTTTGTCGGTCTTTTCGCTAATTTGCTTAATCAGAAAGCCCGCGTACTGTCTTTTATCCATTAAAACTCCGAATTAAAGTGTAGTATGCTACATATATACAACAATCTTTGAGATTTGTCAATAAATTTTTATTAAAAAAATAAGGTATTTTCAATTTTTTTTGCAAAAAAATACGCGCACGTCACACGCACGCATATTATATAAGTTTTTGTCTTCCGAAAATTCGATTTTTTACACCTTATTTCCCTTTTGCTTTGTGGGGTTTTCTCGTCACTTTATCAAGCGGATTTTTGTTTTTTGCGCCAAGATAACTTATCAAAACATAAAGCGCGACGAACACCAAAATCGCACCGATAAGTACGCCGTACATTGCGCCGATACTTACTTTATTGCCAAAGAAATACAAGTTGCAATCGACGCCGTCTTTGATTTTTTCGACAGCCTCGGGCGGAAAACCTTGTTTGGACATTTCGCCAAAAACGCCGTTTAATGCGTGATTTCTTAAAAGTGAAGTGCCGTATGTGCCGGGAAGAAGAGATATGAGGTTTTGCAATCCTTTGCCGAAACTTGAGATGGGCATATACGCTCCGCAAATAAATCCGTAGCCCGCCGACACAATCGTACCGATGCCCGCCGCCTGTCCCTGCGTCCTCAAAAGCGCATTGATGACGCACGAAAGCGCGGTGCCGAACGACGTCAAAAGTACCACGTCGATTATAAGCAGTACGACGTCCTCAAAACTTAAAAACCACCCTTGCGTCGCAACGTATATAAGCGTCGCCACGGTTGCGATAAGCGTCACGATAAGCGTCGCGAACAGCGTGCCCGAAAAGTACGCCGTCGAGATTATCGACCGTCTGACGGGCGACACGAGGATATCTTTTCTTGCCCCCGTGATTCTGTCGTTGACCATAATCGTGTTGCCACAAAACGCAACGGTCACGCAACACACGGCAAGTAGCGACGACATAAGTTCGCCCGCAACCATACCGTTTATGAGTTTTTCGGAGACGGCAAGTCCGTTGGGCAATGCCGAGGTGAACGAATTTCGATACACGTTTGCCAAAAACGTGACGTACAAAACAAGCAGTATCACGGGAGTGATAAGCGACGTAAAGAACAATCCTTTGTCCTTGAAAAACATTTTGACGTTTCGTTTCGTCAGCGCAAAAAGCGTTTTCATAATGCGCCTCCTTCGAGTTTTTTGCCCGTGACCGCCAAAAACACGTCGTCCATTTTGCCCTTTGTTATCTCGAAATCGACAAACAGGTCGGGAAATTTCAAAATAAGATTTCGCGCTTCTTCGGTGCTTTTCACCGCCACCCTATACGCGTCCCTGATTTTTTCGTACGGAAGCCCGAGCGCCTTGATTTTTTCCTCGTCGACGTTGTAAACGACGATAAAGTCGCCCGTATATTCGTTTTTGAGGGAAAGAGGCGTGCCTTCCGCCACGATTTTTCCGCCGTCCAGAATAACGACGTAGTCGGCGTCCCCCGCCTCCTCCATATAATGCGTCGTCAGAAACACCGTCGTATTTTTGGTTTTTCTGAGGTTAGTGACGACGCTCCACAAAATTTTTCTTGCCTCGGGATCGAGCCCCGTCGTGGGTTCGTCCAAAATGAGGATTTTCGGATCGTTCAAAAGTGCGCGCGCCACGTCGATACGTCTTCTCTGCCCGCCCGACAGTTTTTCAAACGTCCTTGGCAAAAGGTCCTCGAAGTCGAGAAGCCTTGCAAGCGAAAGTATCTTTTCTTTAGCGGATTTGCCCGTTATGCCGTACAAACTCGCGCGGGACATGAGGTTGTCTTTCACCGAAAGTTTCGCGTCAAGCGCAGACGTCTGATAGACCACGCCGATTTCTCTCGTGATATTTTGCATATCCTTGTCGACGTCCATACCGTCGATTATGACCTCACCGCCGTCCTTTGACAGCGTACCGCACATTATGGAAATCGTCGTCGATTTTCCTGCGCCGTTCACGCCGAGGAAAGCAAACAGTTCGCCCTCCTTCACGACAAGCGACAAGTCGTTGACCGCGTGCACGTCCTGAAACGATTTGTCAAGGTTTTTTATTTCGATTATATTTTTCATATCTTTTATTCCGATATTTCAATCGTCAAAACCCCGCCTTCTCAAAGAAAACCCGACGTCATCGGATTTTCTTGAAAACTGCCTTATTACGGCGGAATTTACTTTTGGTCGCGGTCGAAAGCCTCGATTGCCGAAAGCGCGATATCGAGCCCCAGCGCGAAAGTTTCGGGAATCATTTGGTCGGGCGTGTCGCGACGATTGTGGTAATACGGCGCGTATTTCGGGTTTTGTCCGGCAACGGCAGCCGCCTTAAATCCGCCTCTCGAGAACGCGGCGGCGTCGGACGCTCCGAACGGAACTACGCCGTGAGGCAACGGGTGATTGACGTCGGGATCTTTGCACGCTTCGTCCAACAGCGCAACGACCTCGGGGCTGTTTTTCACCATGCCCGTCATATCGCGGTGATAGATTGTCATATAGTCGTAGTCGCGCATCGTATCGAAGCTGATTATGTAGGTTTCGACGTCCTTATTTTCGTCCTTATGGCGTTTTGTGAAAGCGGTTGCTCCGCGAAGTCCCGCCTCCTCACTGCCCGTGAGCAATGCGCACACTTCGGTATTTTCATATCTGATTCCGCTTTCTTTCAAGCATTTGAGCGCGGACACCGCAACGAAGACGCCCGTCAGGTTGTCGTTTGCGCCCGGGGACAATACCTTGAAGTTGCAGACAAAGAAAAGTCCGATGTACGCGACGGCGGTGCATGCCGAGAAAATCACGCTCCACATGGGAACGGTGCCTTTCACAAGGTTGATGATGAAAATCACGATTGACGCAAGCGCGCACAATAAATCGATGCCCAGCACCACAACCATGACTTCTTGTCTTATTTTCATAAGCGTCCACTCATACGCGCTGTCGGTGTGACCGTTGATGATGATACGGCGTTTGACATCGCCCGTGGGTTTGTACTTCGCATATACGTTGCACGAGGTTGTCTCGGGCAAGAATTTGTCGATGAACGGGACGTAGAACAAGAATTCCAACACCGTGATAAGTATGGATACCACCGCCAAAACAAGCGAAATAATCTTCACCGCAAGCGTCAATGCGGGGTTTCCGACAAGCGTCAACAGTTGCAAAAGCGCCGCAACAATCAAAAATACGCCGATGATTTTCGTGAAGCCGACAAGGGCGTGACGCGATACCTTGAAATCTTCAATCGCGCTTTCGTCCGCCCAACCGTTGGTGTCGATTTGGTTTTTGATCCATTCCTGCGCCTCGCGCTCTTTGGGCATGCCCGACTCTCTGGGGCCGATGTTGGTGCAAATGTCGGTGATTGCCTGCATGCTGTAATCAACCGCATTTTGTCGTATCTCTTTTGATACTTTCATTACTACTCCTCCTAAAACTTGTGTTATTTATTCGTTTATAAGCGACAAGACGTCGCTTGCAACCGTGTTGAGCGATTTGTTTTCCGAAAAAGCGTTTGCGCCTTTCAGTTGGTTTTCCGCCTGCTCGATTTCGTCGGGGAAAATGCTGTCCGAAAAAATCTTGATGTCCTTGACGACGCCCGCGGACAGCGTGAAACTGACGTCGGCGTATCCCCAAGAAAACCTTTTGTATTTGTGACTTTCAAGTTTGACGTCCTTGCCGTACAGCCATACGGGATCGGAATATTTCTTGAAAAATTCGGCGGTTTTCTTGTCGTCCACGGCGGAATCGGCAAAAATCGCGCCGTATTTTTCCGTCAAAACGTCCCTTATCGCCTGCTTCACCTTCGAAACGTCGATGCCGTTGTCCAGTTCGCTCAGGTTCACCACGCGCGACTTTACGCTCGCCACGCCCTTTCCCTCCAGTTTGTCGGGTTTGACGTTCAGAAAATCGCTCATTTTCGAGGTGTCGGCGGATATCAAAATCGTGCCGTGGTGCAACGCCCCCGTCCTTGTTTTGAGATAAGCGTTGCCCGAAAATTTCCTTTCGTTTATGACAATGTCGTTTCGCCCGTTGACAACGGCGTCAAGCCCCAACTTCCGCATCGCCGAGATAATAATATCGTTGTTTTTTTGGACGTCATAACTCGTAAGTCCGGTGATGAACGAGAAGTTCAGATTGCCTTTGTCGTGGAAAACCGCGCCACCGCCCGTGGGACGTCTGGCAAGCGTTCCGCCCGCGTCCACAAGTTTTTTGACGTTGACGTCAAGATAAGCGTTTTGGTGTCTTCCGATAACCACCGTGTTATCGTTTTGCCAAAGGTACACAACAAGTTCACCGTCTTTCGCGCCGTCCAAAAGTGCGCTTTCAACTGCCAAATTATAGTGCGGATTATATCCGTATGTTTCAATTATCGTGACTTTATCGTATGTTTTTGTCATATTAACTGCGTGTTGTGCTGTATTATTTAATTTCAAACAAGCCTTCGCGCACTACCTCGCAAACAGTCGGGTGCGGAAAAACAAGCTTCTTTGCGCGCTCGATGTCAACGCCCATATCGATAAGATTGGACACCGCAACAATGTATTCCGAGGCATAACTTCCGACGACGCTTGCACCGATAAGCACGTTCTTGTCCTTGTCGTACACAAGTTTCAAAATGCCGGTGTAGTCGGTGTTTTCGGCGATGTATCGTCCCGAATACATTAAGGACAATTGCACCTCGTCGGCGTTGATTCCGTTTTCTTTTGCCGATGTCAGCGTATAGCCTGCCGTTGCAACCTCGGGCGTCGTGTAAATGACTGCGGGGATTGCGTCGTATTTCATCACGTCGGGTTCGTTCAGCATATTGTTGACGGCGACTTCGCCCTCGCGATAGGCGGTGTGAGCAAGCATGGATTTCCCGTTGACGTCGCCCGCGCCAAAGACGTTTTCGACGTTGGTTTTCATACGCTCGTCGGTGATAATTGCGCCCCGCTCGATTTTGACGCCGATATTTTCAAGTCCCAGTCCTTCGACGTTTGCACGGCGTCCGACCGACACGAGAATTTTGTCGCAATTTATACTTTCTTGTCCGTTTTCGTTTTCGACAATCGCGCCGTCTTCTGTGATTTCCGCGACTTTTGTCGAAAGCATAAATTTCACGCCTTTCTTTTCAAGCGCCTTTTGCAAGACCGCGCCGACCTTTTCGTCGGTTGCTCCCGCGATTTTTTGAAGCATTTCGACAACGACGACGCTCGCGCCCGCCGACGAATAATAATCCGCCATTTCAAGCCCGATTACGCCACCGCCCATAATAAGCAAGGTTTTCGGAATTTCGGTAAGATTCAAAATTTCGCGATTTGTGACGGCAAGACCGCTTTCGATCGCCTTGTCCATTCCTTTGATTTTGGGGATAAACGCCGAACTTCCCGTTGCGATAAGCAAAAACTTGGACGAATATTCCTGACCGTCTGCTGAAACTACAATGCCGTTTTCGTCCTTTCTCAAAATTTTTGCGTCCGCCTTGATAACCGTGACGCCCGCTCCCTTAAGTTTTGCCTTGACGCCCGTCACAAGACGCTTGACGACCTTGTTTTTTCTGTCGATGACGGCGCACTGCTCTATTTCGCCCTCGCCCGAAAACCGCACGCCGTAATTTGCGCCGTGCTTAAAATAATTCAAAACTTTTGCGCTATTCAAAAGAGTTTTGCTGGGGACGCACCCCTCGTTCAGACAAACTCCGCCCAGCTCGTTTTTTTCAAACAACAAAACAGAAAGACCGCGCTCGCTTGCATACGACGCCGAGTTATAGCCTGCGGGACCTCCCCCAAGCACCGTCAAATCATAATTTTCCATATTTCCTCACAAAAACGTGCTACGTTTATTGTATTCTAAACGCCAAGAAAAGTCAATTTATTGACTTTATAATTAAAAAACATATTGCTGTCGTTTTGACTGTCACCGTGACACTTTAATAAAAAATGCGCTTGACAACGGCTCGTTTTGGATATATCCTTATATTTATGAAAACAGTTGCAATCGTATTAAATTGTCCCGACGAAATCGGAAAAATAACCGAAAGGGACGTCATCTGCGCCGACAACGGACTAAGTCGAGTAAACGTCACGCCTATTGCGGTCGTCGGCGACCTCGACAGTTTGGAAAACCGCATTGACGGAATTAACTACGTCGTGTACCCGAAGGAAAAGAACGAGACCGACGGACAACTTGCCATCGACTACGCAAAGGAACAAGGATACGAGCGCGTCGTCATCTACGGCGCGACGGGCGGTGATATCGGACAAGTACTTGGCAATATCGGGCTTTTGAAGTACGCCCGCGACATAAAAATTGACGCCCTTATCTCGGGCGTCGGATTTGAAATTAAACTTGTGGAAGGCACTGTCACCGAAAGTTCTTTTGAAAACCAAAAGATTTCGCTGTTTCCGTTTTTCGGCGACGCCCTTGTCACAAATAGCCATGGGCTTTATTATCCGCTTCAAAACTTGCTTCTTCCGGCAGGCACAAACCGCGGTCTTTCCAACGTCGCCACCGCAAACGAGTTTTCGCTGACGGTGACGAGCGGAATATTGATTATGATAAAATACTATTAAGCGACGCTATTAGTATCGTCAGCGTTTACAACGCTTTCTTCATCGACGGAGTCTTCCGTCGATTTTTCATTGACCAAACGGACGAAACTCTTACTGCTGAACAGCAACAGCGCAACGATTATTACGATTGCGGTATCGGCAAACGTGAACGTGTTGTACAAGAAGCCCCAAGCAACCGCAGAATATCCGGAGGGAGCGTAAGACGCAAACGCAAAAATTCCCGAAAATACGTGAGAGAAGTAACGAAGCGTGCCCGCAAGGATTGCGCCGACCGTGAATGCGACAACGGGTTTTTTGATGATATTCAGTTCCTTGAAGATGCCGGCAAGTCCCAGCATTGCAAAAGCGACGGGATAGTCCAAGAAGAACTGCGCCGGGTGAATAATCCACGGATCTTGAATGGCTTGCAACACGCCGTATACCGCGCCTACGATGATACCTTTTCTTATGCCGAACATATACGAGAACAACATAATGGGAAGCATCGATGCAAGGGTTACCGAACCGCCCTGAGGCAATGCAAAGAATTTGACGTAAGAAAGTGCAAAAGCAAGAGCCACCGAAATTGCGGCGTACGCCATCTCACGCGTGGTGAACGGACCGTTGCGTTTCGAGAACACTACCGCGCAAACGATAAGAATGGCGACAAGCGCGATTGCGCTGATATAAAGCCCCGCTTGAGATACGCCTTCGTAGCCCGAACCGATTTTTTTGTAATATACTGCCAAAACCGCAATACTCACAATAATGGGGATTAAAATCAAAAACAGCGCGATAAACTTAAACTTGCGCATAAACTCGGGTTTTACGATATTGATGACGTAACCCGCGATTGCCAGCACAAACGCCACGATGAGTATGCTCATTATCGGCCAGAAAACCTCTTTGAAAAACTCACCCTCGGCAACTGATTTGCTGATTTTTAAGGTGAGCATCGACACCGCAAAAGTCGTCGCTATGCCGAATACGAAGCACTTGACGCCGTTGAAAAACGAAGGAAGTCTTTCGGGTTTCGCTTTCTTCAAAAAGATTGCAAACGCTGTAATCAGTACGACAAGTACGATTGAAAAGTAAAAAGCCAAAACGCTCAACTGCTTCACTGCGTTAAGCGAAGTAAACGGCTCTTTCAAGATTGACGTGAATTCCATTTTCGCTCCTTTGCCGGGAGGAACTTTTCTCGTTAGAAGAAAAAATCTCAAAGCGATTACTTTGAGAACGAGTGGATTGGCTTCCTTTCGTGAGTTCTAACTCAATCAAGTTCGGAGGGTGTAATCTCAGGCGCGGTGCGCCACCCCTAGCAATTTTATTTTTAATATAGATTGATTTTACAATTAAAAGAAAACACTGTCAAGAGTTTTCAAAACGATTTGCAAATATTCAAACATTATTGTATAATCGTTTAGAGGTGAAATTATGAAAGTTGCTGTAATTACAGGCGCGTCCCAGGGTATCGGGAACGCCATCGCAAAAATCTTTTTGAAAAACGGATACCAAGTGTTCAATTTATCGAGGACTCCCGCAGACGGCATCGAAAGCATCAAAACCGACGTGTCCGACCGCGACAACGTAATTCAGTCCATTGACGAAGTCGTGAAACGCGCGGGACGCATCGACGTCCTTGTCAACAACGCGGGCTACGGCATTTCGGGCGCGGTCGAAGATACCGACGAAAAAGCGATAAGAAAACTCTTTGACGTCAACTACTTCGGCACTCTCTTTGCGACGCAGGCGGTTATTCCCGTTATGCGCGAAAACGGCGGTGGCACGATAATCAATATGTCCAGTGCAGGCGCACCCCTGTCGCTCCCATTCCAAGCGTTCTATTCCAGCACGAAATCGGCTGTATCGACGCTTTCCGAGGCTCTTCGTATCGAGCTGAAACCTTTTAATATCAAAGTATCGACAATTCTCCCCGGCGACGTCAGAACCGAGTTCACCGCCCGCCGTGAAAAGAACAAAAGTAACAGCGTCTATTACGGCGAAAGAATCGATAAGTCGGTTGCGAAAATGGAGCATGACGAACTGAACGGAATGTCGCCTACGGTCATCGCAAAAATCGCCCTCAAAGTCGCAAAATCCAAAAATCCACCCGTGTACGTCGTTGGCGGTGTGTCGTATAAACTGCTTGTCGGGCTTGCAAAAGTCCTGCCAAAACGCTTTGTAGTGTGGGCAATCGGCAAATTGTACGGCTAAATTAACATTTTTTGCAAAACAAAACTGCGACGATCGTCGCAGTTTTTATTTTTGTTTTTTTGATTATTTCTTCTTTTTCGCATAACTCTTGACGGCGTACGCAATGTTGGTCATATGGTCGGCAACACGCTCGGCGTTGGACGCAAGGCTAAGATATATCGCGCCGACTTCGGGGGTGCACGCGCCCTTGTTCATTCTTTCGATGTGACGCTCGCTCATCTCTTCTTTTTGCCTATCGACGCTTTCTTCGTACTCGTTGACCTTGTCGATATAGTCGAGGGTGTCTTCCTTATAGGTCTTCATCACCTCGTCAAACAGACTGGTTATCGTGGTTTTGAGCGTCTCAATTTCGGACACGGCGGACGGCGAGAACGTAAGTTTGTCGGTTTCCATCTTTTCGGCGTACTCCGAAATGTTTTCGGCGTAGTCACCGATACGCTCGATATCGCTGACGGTGTGATAGGACGTGCTTATCAAAAGTTTGTCGGTCTCGGACAAATCGACCTGCGAAAGTTTGACAAGATATTTTGTGATTTCGCGGTTCAAAAAGTTCAGACACTTTTCGTTTTTTGAAATGTCGTCGATAACGTCCGACGCTCTTCCCGCCATGACGGCGTCCATGCATTTGTCGAAGTTGGACTTTGCAATATTCGCCATGTTTTCGATTTCGTTTTTGAGTTGCGCGACGGCAACGGGCGGTGTCCTCAACAAACGTTCTTCAAGATAGTACATATGAGGCGCGTCTTCGTCCTCGGGTTTCGCCTTGTCGGGCATAATCTTTTCGCTGGCTTTTACCATATATTTTGTGAACGGGAAGAAAATAATGGTCGCGACTATATTAAAGAACAGGTGGAACATCGCAACTTGAAGCGCGGGTGCTTTGAACACCGAAAACATCTTGCCAAACGGCACCCAAATGCTCAAAACTCCGAATATTATGACGCCGACCGTTTTATAAAACACGTTGATGACGGCGGCACGTTTTGCGTTCGTATTGGTGCCGATTGCCGCGATAAGCGACGTGATGCAAGTGCCTATGTTACTGCCCAAAATGATATATAACGCTTGGTCGAATTGTAAAAGCGCAGGGGTTGCCGCGACCATCGTGATGACGATACCGCTGACCGCCGACGACGACTGAATAAGCGCGGTGAACAAAATACCGAACAATAAAAGCAATGCGGGATTTGAAATTTTCAGAAGAAATGCGCTGACTTTGTCGGACTGCGAGAATATCGACATCGAGTCGGTCATCACAGAAAGTCCGACGAATATCATGCCAAGCCCCGTGATTATACCGCCGATTTTTTTGACTTTGTCCTTTTTCGAGAACATTATCGTCAACGCGCCGACACCCGCAAGTGCCGCAAATATTATCGTGAGGTTGACGTTGGCAAATCCGCCGACACCCACCGCAACGATAAGCGCCGTGACGCAGGTGCCTATGTTTGCGCCGTAGCTTATCGCAATCGACTGCGTCAAAGACATTAGTCCGCTGTTGACAAAGCCCATCGACATGACGATTATCGCCGCCGAACTTTGTACGACCGCCGTCGTCACTGCGCCGATACCCACGCCAATCAGCTTTTTGTCGGATATCTTTGCAAACATTCGCTTGATTTCGTTGCCCGCGACCGTCTCAAGACTGTCGCCCATCAGCTTCATTCCGTACAGGAATACGCCGATTCCGCCCAGCAACGACAAAAATGCGTAAAATATGTCAAGCCAGTTCATTTCAATTCGGGTGGGCAAAAAATGCCCGATTCTCTCCATTATAATTTAACAATACATATTATATAAAATATGATTTATTATGTAAAACAGTTTGGGGCGATTTTGACCATAAAGTTTTAAGAAAATGAAAAAAATATTTTGAGTTTTATCAAAGACGCGCGGGAAAAATCTCTCCTCAATCGCACGGGAAAGATTTTTTTCATTGTTTTTGTTTTGTTGCTCATTTCGTTTGACATATTTCGCCGTATTCAATATAATAATTGAGCATCATAAATTTGCTGCTGTGGCTCAGGAGGTAGAGCACATCCTTGGTAAGGATGAGGTCACCAGTTCAAGTCTGGTCAGCAGCTCCACTAAAAAACACGACGGATTGTCGTGTTTTTTTAATTTGTGCAAAGTTTGTTTGCACAAATTTGCGCGATTTATTTCAAAAATCGCGCGTGGAGCCTGTCGTCTGCGCTCGGCGATCGAGAATGCTTCGCGCTCTCATCGCCTC
Organism: uncultured Clostridia bacterium; assembly: GCA_934254835.1. GTDB lineage: Bacteria > Bacillota > Clostridia > Christensenellales > CAG-917 > CAG-349. The sequence continues at coordinate 17,873 of CAKQMI010000031.1, forward strand.
CGCTTGCCGTCAGCAGCTCATAAGGATTTCTTAAAATCAATTCGGAGCCTGTCGTCTGCGCTCGGCGATCGCGAATACTTCGTGCTCTCATCGCCTTCTCTTGCCAGCAGCAGCTCATTAAATATCGTTTGTTCACGACGAAAACGTCGTGTTTTTTTAATGCGTGCAATGTTTTTTGCACACATTTGCACAATTTCTTTGAAATTGTGCGTGGAGCCTGTCGTCTGCGCTCGGCGATTGAGAATACTTCGCGCTCTCATCGCCTCCGCTTGCCGTCATCAGCTCTATTGTGTTATCAATGATAGTATGGATTTATCGTTCAGTTTTTGACGATGAAGACGGGGAACGGGGGATCGTTCGTCCAGTTGAAAAAGTCGAGTTTTATGACCTGATACTTATCCGCGTCCAGCGATTTCAGATATGGCAAAAGCGCGTCCTTTTCCTCGTAGCCCGAATCCCCGCCGTAATAGACGCAGACGCTGATAAGACCGCCCTTTTTCAAAAGCGACAGCCCGCCCTCGATTGCCTTTATCGTGGACTCTGCGTGCGTGAACACGCTGTGATCGCCCGACGGCAGATAGCCGAGGTTAAAGACGATGCACGCCACGCTGTCGCTTTCCGCGTAGTTTGGCATATTTTCGTGCGAGTCGAGGAAGACGTCCGCCACCTGACCGCGCTCTTCCAAGAGGCGCTTAGTGCTGTCCACGGCGTCTTTCTGCACGTCGAAAGCGATGACGCGTCCGTTCTCCCCGACGAGCGAGTACAAAAACGACGTGTCGTACCCTCGCCCTGCGGTTGCGTCGATGACGAGGTCGCCCGCGCCGACGAATTTCCTTATTGTTTCGTGTACAATGGTCAAAGCATTCATATTTTTATTATATCACATTGTGGCGTTTTGACAATAAATAAGGCCGTCCGAGGACGACCTTTTTAAGCGGATTGAATTTATCGTTCTTCCCTGAAATAGGACAGCCCGAGCGATGCAGGCGGTTGCGTTTCGCGCTTATTTATAATGCTCGTAATGATAAGAACGATGACCGTGACAAGATAAGGCAACATATCCATAAGTTTCGTCAGCGCAAAAGACGTGTTTAACGTGTTTGAAAGCGTGCTTAAAAACCCAAATACGATTGAACCCACGATACACAGTCCCGGACGCCACATCGAGAAAATAACAAGAGCGACCGAAAGCCAGCCAAGTGCCTCGATGATATACACAAGGCTTCCTCTCGACTCGTCCATAACGTAGAACAATCCGCCGATACCGGCAATCGCAGCACCCAAGACGCAAGCCACATATTTATATTTCGTAACGTTTATGCCAACAGCGTCCGCCGTTGCAGGGTTTTCTCCGATTGCTTTAAGGTTAAGTCCCGTGCGCGTCTTTTTGAACACGATTGCCGAAATAATTGCAATTATGAACGCAAGATAAACAAGCGGACCATACGAGAAGAAAAGTTTTCCAAACCAACCGTCCGACCAGCTTGCGGGGAAAAACGTTGTGAAAAAATCTGTCGCATAGGAAAATCCCGAAGCACCTTTTTTAATACCCCAATACTTCAAAAGACCTGCGCCAAACGTGGTAATGGTAAGTCCCGTGACATTTTGATTGCACCTTAAAGTAATGGTAAGGAATCCGTACAAAAGCCCCATTGCACCTGCGCATAACATCGCCATAATGATTGCAACGAGCACACACGCGAATGCCGACGCTTGCGACGGATCGGCAAACGAGCCCATATAAAGCGAAACGCCCGTGCAACCGCCGATTGCGCCTATGCACATAATCCCCGGGATACCCAAGTTGAGGTGTCCCGACTTTTCGATAATTATTTCGCCGGTTGCTCCGAAAAGGAACACCGTGCTATAGCTTATTGCAGAAACAAGCATTGATAAGAACATCATTATTCACTCACCTCCGTTTCCGAGGTTTCGGCAATTGCCGATTTCTTTTTGAAAACTTTTTTGATTGTGGTTTTGATTTTATCTCCGTCTTTGAAAACCACTTTGTAATTGATAAAGAATTCGCTTGCGATAATCAAGAAGAAGAAAATGCCCGTCATAACGTCCGCATAGGCATCACCAAGCCCGTTAATTGTTGCAATGTTCAACGTGCCTCGCTGAATGAACACAACCAAAAATGCGGTCAGCACCATAGCAAACGGATTGAAATGCGCAAGCCAGGAAACGAGAATTGCGGTAAATCCACGTCCGCCTGCCGATGTTTCGGTAATATTATGGTTCGTTCCGCCGATAAGCAACAAGCCTGCAATCCCGCAAATCACACCCGATAATATCATTGTTCTGATGATAACTTTTTTGACGTTGATACCGATATATTTTGCCGTTCTTTCGCTTTCTCCAACGACAGTCAGCTCATAACCGTGCTTGCTGTAACGAAGATATATCCAAAGCAAAATCGTCATCACGCCTGCAACGATTATCTTTAACAAAAACTGATTGTAAACATCGGGAAGGTGTCCCGTCTTAAAATTAACCGTTCCACTTCCTTTGCCTTGCGCCCAAATGTTTATCATAAAGCCTGCAAAGAACGATGCGATATAGTTCATCATAAGGGTGAACAACGTTTCATTGGTGTTCCATTTCGCCTTGAAAATTGCGGGAATTACCGACCAAACAACCGAAAACAAAATGCTGAAAAGCACCATCAACAAGTACAGCGCGCCGTCTTCGACTTTTCCTGCAAAGTAAAACATTGCAAGCGCGCAACCGACGCAACCCATAAGGACTTGACCTTCTGCGCCGATATTCCAGAATTTCATTTTGAAACACGGAGTGACCGCAAGCGACACGATAAGCAACAAAGCCATACTGTGGAACGAAGTCCACGTCGCCCTTGCGCTTCCGAAAACGCCGTCAAACAGCGTTGAGAAAAAGTATCCAAAACCTTTGTTTGTTATCGACGCGGATACGATTGCGCAAATAAGCAACGATAATATAAATGCGCCCGTACGAATAGACCATGTATACCAACGTTTTGTGTCGCCTCTTTTTATGATATGAACGAGAGGCTCTCTTTCTTTCTTGTTTTCTTTTGTCATTGTTCAGCCTCCGCTTCGTCGTTAGTTTTTGTCATCAAAAGACCGATTTCTTCTTTCTTTGCGGTTCTTCCGTCAACAATACCCGTCACCTTGCCCGACGAAATAACTAAAATACGGTCGCACAATGCGATTAATACGTCCAAGTCTTCGCCGACGAAAATGACCGCAACGCCGTTTTCTTTTTGTTTGTTGAGCAAATTATAAATGACGTAGGACGAGTTAATGTCCAACCCTCTTACGGGATAAGCCGCCATAAGGACGGTGGGCGCGGACGCGATTTCACGACCGACCAGCACTTTTTGCACGTTACCGCCCGAAAGTTTTCTGACGGGGGTTTTTACTGACGGTGTGACGACTTCGAGTTCTTCCACGATATTTTCCGCAAGGTCGTGCGGGGTTTTTCTGTCCAAAAACATCGAGTGACCTTTGCCGTAAGAACGAAGCATCATATTGTCCGTCAAGTCCATATTTCCGACAAGTCCCATGCCCAAACGGTCCTCGGGGACAAACGAAAGTCTGACGCCCAGTTCCCTGATTTGCGTGGGGGATTTCTGCCTTAAATCGACTTCTTTATTGTTGTCTTTGGGATCAATATAAGTTATGGAGCCACCGCCCAAGCGTTGAAGACCTGCGATTGCTTCCAACAGTTCCTTTTGTCCACTGCCCGCGATACCTGCGATACCCAAAATTTCACCAGAACGCGCTGTGAAAGATACGTTATTAAGTTTTTTGATGCCGTCGCGGTTTGTAAGTTCAAGTCCCTCGACAACTAACCTATCTTCGGGATTTTCGGGTTCGCTACGATTGATATTAAGTTCGACCTTTTCGCCGACCATCATTTCGGTCAAGGAACTTTCGGTGGCGTCTTTCGTATCGACGGTGCCGATGTATTCGCCCTTTCTCAAAACGGCGACTCTGTCGGAAATTTCCAAAACCTCGTTGAGTTTGTGAGTGATGATAATAATCGACTTTCCGTCCTCGCGCATTTTTCTCAAAACGTCAAAGAGTTTTTTGGTTTCTTGCGGAGTCAAAACAGCGGTAGGCTCGTCCAAAATAAGGATATCCGCACCACGATACAGCGTTTTGATGATTTCGACGGTTTGTTTTTCGGAAACCGACATATCATAGATTTTCTTTTTTAAGTCGATATCGAAGCCGTACTTGTCGGCAATTTTTTGCACCGTATCGGCGCGATTTCTCGACAAGTGATTGAATTTGATTTTTTTGCCAATTTTTACAAAAGGAAGCACCATACACTTAAGCCCGTAAATTATCTTCCCTTTGTCGTTCCAATTACTTATTCTTTGAACGGGGGCGTGGTAGTTGTCGGCATCGACAACAATACGTCCGTTTTTGATTTCTTCTTTATATTTTTCAGCCTGTTTATGCATGCTGAACCGTGGCATTTCTTCGCCCAAAATTATGTTATCCGCCGCCGTAAATACGTCAACCAGTTTGAAGTGCTGATGAATCATTCCGATATGGTATTTATAAGCGTCACGCGGTGAGCGTATAACGACTTCCTCCCCGTCAACGTAGATTTTACCTTCGTCAGGGTAGTAAATGCCCGCAATCATATTCATAAGGGTGGTTTTTCCGCTTCCGTTTTCGCCAAGAAGCGACAAAATTTCACCGCGTCTGACGTCCATGCTGACGTCATTGTTTGCAACGACCGCGCCGAACCGTTTCGTGACGTTTCTGAGTTCGATAGCGTTGTTTTGTCCCATATAACTCTCCAAAATTGGCGATTTTCTCGCCGAAATAAAAGGGTTAAGGCGGGACGCTTGTCCCGCCAAAATCCTATTTTCTGTTGTTATAAATTAATATGCATCGTTAAGAAGTTTGATACCATCAATTCTTACATCAAAGTAAGGTGCCGAACGATATTTGGACTCATTGAATATACCATTTACAACAACGAACGTATCGGGAGTGAATTTTTCATCGGTGTCAACGTCTGCTTTGTAGTTGGTAAGTTTTTTACTGTTCACGGTGATGTAGTTGTCTTTTTTAAGGTCAAATACGTTAATGGTACCGTTCTTAAGACCTTCAATTGCGGCTTCGATTGCTTTTTTGGTGCCAGGGGCTGCTTTTTCTTCGTTGAGTTTAAGAACTTCGACAGAGCCTGTAGCAAGGTCGCCCGTCCAGTCAAAACCAAGAGCGGTCACACCGTTGATTGCACAATTGATAATGTATGTGAAGTAAGGAGCCCAATTGATTTTGGAACCAATTAAGTACGTATTGGGGCAGGCTTCTTCCGTGCTGATGTTGTAAGTAACGTTGGGAACGCCAGCTTTTTCACAAGCGTTAGGTGCGCCCATGGAGTCTGCGTGTTGGCTGATAAGTTTGCAACCGTTAGCAATAAGCGTTTCTGCCGCATCTCCTTCTTTTTTCGGATCATACCAACTGCCGGTGAATTTTACTTCCATTGTGACATTGGGGCAGACGGATTTTGCGCCAAGATAGAAAGAGGTGTAGCCCGAGATAACTTCCGCATAGGTGTATGCGCCGACGTAACCCATTTTGGCTTCTTCTGCCGTAGCGATATCGCCTTGTGCCATTGCATTAAGTTTCATACCTGCGGCAATGCCTGCAAGGTAACGACCTTCGTAAATGGAAGCGAATGCATTGTAGAAGTTGGGTTGAAGTTCGGTGTGAGCGGTCGTGCCGGTAGCATGGCAGAAACGAACGTTGGGGAACTCCTTAGCAGCCTTCAGCAAGAACGGTTCGTGACCGAAGCTGTCGCCAAAAATAACGTTGCAACCTTTTTCGACAAGTTCTGCAGCGGCATCGTAGCATGCGTCGCTTTCGGCAATGTTCGATTTGATGATAAGTTGTTCATCTTTAAGCCCAAGGGCTTTGACCGCGGCTCTTGCAGCGTCGATAAAGTTTTTGTCATAGGTCGATTCTTCGCCGTGAAGAGTGATAAGACCAAATTTGATATTTTCTTTTGCGATAGGCTCAAAAGACGTAACTTTCGTGTCTTTCTTTGTGTCGTCTTTCTTACATGCGGTAAGACCGACTGCGAGTGCTGCAACCATCGCTACAACAAGGAAAATTGCAAGAATTTTTTTCTTCATTATGAAACCCTCCATATATTTTGCCGT
>CAKQMI010000032.1 GCA_934254835.1 uncultured Clostridia bacterium
AGGCTTTTCGGATTTCATTGAATTGGAGGTAAAGTAATATGTTTATTAATATACAATTATTTGCTCATAAAAAAGGCTCGGGTAGCTCGCACAACGGACGTGACAGCGCGGCAAAACGCCTCGGTCCCAAGCGTTCCGACGGACAATTCGTACTTGCAGGCAACATTCTTATGCGCCAACGCGGGACGAAAATCCACCCCGGCATCAACGTAGGCATCGGCAGTGACGACACGCTTTACGCATTGAAAGACGGCATCGTTCGTTTTGAAAGAAAGGGCAGAAGTGATAAACAAGTTTCGGTCTACGAAGCGGAATAATTAAAAAATCAAAAACCCTGCGAGAAATCGCAGGTTTTTTTATGCAAAAAATCGCTTGACACGGGCGTTTTCAAGGTTTTAATATAATCCTAATGGATTATATTGTCGAAAAAGGTAAAATTACCGTAATAAATCCCGCCGATTTTGACGTGCGCAAAACTTTTGAATGCGGACAGGTGTTCAGATACAAAAAAACCGACGAGGGTTACGAGATAGTCGCAAAAAATCAGCACGCTGTCTTAAAAAATGTGCAAAATAACGTCGAAATCGCCTGTTCGGACGAAAATTTTTTCGTAAAATACTTTGATTTGTGCAAAAACTATGATATAATAAGGTTGAATTTGATTGATAAAGGCCTTTTTCGGGCGACAATTGATTTCGGACAGGGGATACGAATTCTTAAACAAGATCCGTTTGAAACGGTGATAAGTTTCATAATTTCGGCAAACAACCATATCCCCCGCATAAAATCGATTATCGAAAGGCTGTCGTCGGCACTCGGCGAAAGGTGCGACGGCTACAACGCTTTTCCGACAGCCACGGCTCTTGCCGAAAAAGACGTCGAATTTTATCAAAAAGCAGGTCTTGGGTACCGTGCGCAGTATATTGTTGACACCAGCAGGGCGATTTGCGACGGATTTGACCTTTTGGGGCTTGAAAATCTTCCGACGGACGAAGCCAGAAAAGCCCTTATGACGCTGAAAGGCGTCGGTCCGAAAGTTGCGGACTGCATTTTGTTGTTCGGGTACGGTCGCGGGGACGTTTTCCCTGTGGATACCTGGATAAAAAAGGTTTACAACACCTACTTCGGGCATGAAGACAACCCGTTGAAAATCCGAAAAGCGTTGACCGACAAGTTCGGCGACCTCTCGGGATATGCGCAACAATATTTGTTCTTCTATAAAAGAGAACAGGAATATATTACACATCGTTAATAAATGGAGGGTTATTTATGAATACCAAGAAAATTGTTGTTTTGGCCGATATCGAAAGTGTACGCGTGCCGTTCACTTCCTTTGAAAAGGCACTGAAAGAAGTATCCAAGTACGGCGACGTCGCAGGTTGCAAATTCTATGGATACAGCGCAAAACGTACCAAAGACTACGCAGACTTCATCGCAGATAACAACTTCGACGCGTTGTCCTCGCTCGCAGGAAAGAGAAAAGGCAAACTTGACCTTCGCCAAGTTATCGACGCAACCCGTCTTGCCGAAAACCGCAAAATCGACGGTATCTTCCTTATGTACGGCAAAGGAAACATTAAGCCTTTGATCAGTTATCTCCGCACTCTCGGCATCGAAGTCTACGCAGGCGTTACCGAGCCCGACGACAACAGCGCGAAATGCAACCAAACCATTATTTTGGAAGAAGGTCTGCTCTATACGCAAGTATCGCACGCAGCACCCAAGAAAGTTGCTCCCGCTCCCGCAACCGCAACTCGTCCCGCACCCGCGGTACGTCCCGCTGCGGCAAACGACGACGACGATATCATCGCAAAACTCGCCGCGCTTCTCGGTGACTAATCACTAAAAGGGATAAGAGGGACAATGCCTTATTAAAGGCGGATTCCTCATGACAAAAAAAGCAAATCCGCCGACAACCGTCGGCGGATTATGATTATAAATCGATATTACTTAGTACAAGAGGTTTTTACTATGGCAAAAATAACCATAAACTCCGAGGCGTGCAAGGGTTGCGGTTTATGCACTCTCGCTTGCCCCAAAAAAATCCTTGCCATCTCCGCGCACAGCAACAACAAAGGTTATTATTACGTTGAGGTCACGGACAAAGACAAGTGCATCGGTTGCGCGGCGTGCGCAATCACTTGTCCCGACGTCGTTATCGAGGTGGAAAGATGAGCAAGAAACTTATGAAAGGCAACGAAGCAATCGCAGAAGCCGCCGTTCGTGGCGGATGTCGTTTCTTTGCGGGCTATCCCATTACTCCGCAAAACGAAATTCCCGAATATATGAGTTGGCGACTTTTTGAGGTCGGCGGACAATTCGTGCAGTCGGAAAGCGAGGTCGCGGCAATCAATATGGTTTACGGCGCGGCAGGCGCGGGCGCACGCGCGATGACAAGTTCGTCCAGCCCCGGAATTTCTTTGAAACAAGAGGGCATTTCCTATATCGCCGGTGCGGAACTTCCGTGCGTCATCATAAATATGGTCAGGGGCGGTCCCGGACTTGGCGGAATCCAGCCTGCTCAAAGCGACTACTTCCAAGCAACCAAGGGCGGTGGACACGGCGACTATCGTATGCTCGTTTACGGTCCCAACAGTGTGCAGGAATGCGTCGATATTTTGTACAACGCGTTCGACAAAGCCGACGAATACCGCATTCCCGTTATGATTTTGGGCGACGGTATGCTCGGACAAATTATGGAAGCCGTGGAACTTCCCGAGATGAAAGACGTCGAAAAACTGCCCAAAAAAGACTGGGCGTCAACAGGCGAAGGCATCGGTGAAAACCGCCGTGTCGTCAACAGTCTGTATATCGAGCCGGACGCTCTCGAAGACCTCTGCAAAAAACAATTTGAAAAATACGACCTCATCGCAAAACGCGAAACAATGTATGAAGAATACCTTTGCGACGACGCCGAAATCGTGCTGACCGCATACGGCACAGTCGCTCGTATCGCAAAATCCGCCGTCAATATCTTGCGCGAGCAGGGCATAAAGGCGGGCTTGTTGCGACCGATTACGCTTTTCCCGTTCCCGAACGAGGCGTTTATGAAAGTTGCAAACAATCCGTCCGTCAAGAGATTTGTCTGCTCGGAACTTTCGATGGGACAGATGATCGAGGACGTCAGACTTGCAATCGAATGCAAAAAACCCGTTGACTTCTTCGGCCGTACGGGCGGAAACGTTATGACGCCCGAGGACATCGTCGAATTTGTAAAAGGGGAGGTAAAGAAATAATGGCAAAAGTATTTGAAAAAACCAAAATGCTGACCGACGTTCCCTTCCACTATTGCCCCGGTTGCACGCACGGTATCGCGCACAGACTCGTTGCCGAAGCGTTGGAAGAACTGGGCGCAGAAGGGCATTGCATAGGTATCGCATCGGTTGGTTGCAGTGTGTTTGCATACAATTATTTCAATTGCGATATGATTCAGGCGTCGCACGGACGCGCTCCCGCCGTTGCAACGGGTGCAAAACGCGCCAACCCCAACAACGTCGTGTTTGCCTATCAGGGCGACGGCGACCTTGCAAGTATCGGTATGGCGGAAATCGTACACGCGGCGACTCGCGGTGAAAAAATCACCGTCATCTTCATCAACAACGCAATCTACGGTATGACGGGCGGACAAATGGCTCCCACAACCCTCGACGGTCAAAAGTCCACCACCTGTATTTACGGCAGAGATCCTTCCATTAACGGCAACCCCGTCAAAATGTGCGAACTTTTGGCAACGCTCACCGGTCCCGCGTATATCGCAAGGGAAAGTTTGTGCGACGTCAAACACATCGTTTCGGCGAAAAAGGCAATCAAAAAAGCGTTTGAACATCAGATAAACGGCGACGGATTTACTATGGTGGAACTGTTGTCGAGTTGCCCGACCAACTGGCATATGACGCCCGAACAATCCCTCAAATACGTTGCCGGGGATATGGAACAACTTTATCCGTTGGGCGTATTCAAGGAGGTGTAAGTATGGAAAAAATCATCATCGCAGGCTTCGGCGGACAGGGTGTTTTGTCGCTCGGACAATTCATCGCATACGCCGCGTTATATGAAAACAAAGCGGTTACTTGGCTTCCTTCTTACGGTCCCGAAATGCGTGGCGGTACGGCAAACTGCAGTGTCGTCGTCGACGACGTCGAGGTTGCGTCACCCATCATCGCGGTGCCCGATACCCTCATCGCAATGAACAAACCGAGCCTTGACAAGTTCAAAGACAAGGTGCGTCCCGGCGGACTTATCATCGTCAACAGCAGTCTTATTTCCGACAAGGTCGAGCGCACCGACGTCACCACGATTTACGTCCCCGCCAACGAACTTGCGCACGAGGCAGGCAACGACAAAACGGCAAATATCGTCGTCTTGGGCGCGTACATTAAGTACAGCAATCTCTTCCCGCGCGACGTTATGCAAAGCACCATCGAAAAGGTTTTCCACGCAAAACCAAAGGTTATCCCCGTCAACCAAAAAGCGTTTGACATAGGATATAGTCTTTAATAAATCTGCCCGATTTTCATCGGGCTTTTTTATTGCCAAAATTTTCATAATCTTGCACAACGGCAAGTTTACAGTATCAAAATAATTTATAAAGTGCAGAATACGTCGTATTCCGCACTTATTTTTTGCAAAATAAACTGTGAAAAGACAAAAATTTTTCAATAGATATTTAATAGTATATAAAACATAACTATTGAAATTTTGTTTTTTTTATGGTAAAATATAGTCGAAATAAATAAAGGAGCCGAGGTTATGTTTTTGGATTTTGCGCTGTCAAGCACGTTTTCACAAGAGTTGGTTTATCTTTTTCAAGAGATGGACGTTGCGTCGGCAATTTGTTTTTTCATGGGGCTCACGTTCATCATCGTTGAAATATTCACGCCGGGCTTTGGTTTTTTCGGAGTATCGGGCATAATACTTTCGGTGATAGGCATCGTACTTCGCGCGACGCACGGAGGCAACGGCAATCCCGTGGTGCAGGCGTTGTTGCTTTTGCTTATTATGATTATCGTTTGTATCGTTGCGTTTGTATTTATGGCGGTGTCGTCCAAAAAGGGCTGGCTGTCCAAGACTCCGTTCGTGATGAAGGAAAGCGCGGTGTCAACGGGCGTGTCCGAGGGTACTGCGGATTATTCGTGCCTTGTCGGAAAAGTCGGCAAGACGCTTTGCGCGTTACGTCCGTCGGGCATTGTCGATATTGACGGCGTCAGGTACGACGTCGTTGCCGAAAACGAGTTTATCGACGCAGACGTCCAAATCAAGGTGATGCGCGTCGAGGGCGTGCGCATTGTCGTCGCCAAAATTTTGTAAATATTTGGAGGTATAAATTATGTTATTAACCGCGCTTTGTTTGACGGAAGCCGTCACCGCGCTTATCATCGTGTTGGCGGTGCTTGTGGTGGTGCTGGCAGTATTTTTCGCGCTCGTTCCCGTCGGGACGTGGTTCAGAGCGTTGGTGTCCGGCGCAAGAATTTCGATGGGACGACTCATCGGTATGCGTCTGCGTCGCATCAATATCCGAATGATTGTCGAGGCGTATATCAACGCCGTGAAAGCGGGGCTCGACATCGACGTCGTGGAACTGGAAACTCACTATATGGCGGGTGGCGACGTCTTAAAAGTCGTCAACGCATTGATTTCGGCGCACAGCGCAAACATCGATTTGTCGTTGCGCACGGCAAAAGCCATCGACCTTGCGGGGCGTGACGTTTTGAATGCGGTCAAGGTCAGCGTCAACCCCAAGGTCATCGAAACTCCCGCAATTTCCGCAATCGCCAAAAACGGTATCGAATTGCGCGCAAAAGCCCGTGTTACGGTGCGTGCAAATATCGCTCGTCTTGTCGGCGGTGCGGGTGAAGAAACGATAATCGCCCGTGTCGGCGAGGGTATCGTCACCACAATCGGCAGTTCCAACACCCACGAAGAGGTGCTGGAAAACCCCGACCGTATCAGCAAAACCGTTTTGCAAAAAGGCTTGGACGCGGGCACTGCGTTCGAGATTTTGTCAATTGATATCGCCGACATCGACGTAGGCAGAAACATCGGCGCACAACTTCAAATGGACCAAGCCGAGGCGGACAAACGTATCGCGCAGGCAAAGGCGGAAGAACGTCGCGCAATGGCTGTCGCGCAGGAGCAGGAAATGAAAGCCCGCACCCAAGAAATGCGCGCCGAAGTCGTCAAAGCGGAGGCGGAAGTCCCCGAGGCTATGGCGGACGCATTCAGAAACGGCAGGCTTGGCGTTATGGACTACTACAACATGCAAAACGTCATCGCCGACACCGCAATGCGCAACGCAATCAGCGGTAAGAAACCCGACGAAGACAAAAAATAATGTATAGTGCGCTTGCGCTGGACGGCATGTTCGTGTTTGTCATTGCGTTTTTTGTGATTGTCTTTTGCATTATCGCCTCGTCGATAGTCAAGATGACGGCTGACCTCAAAAAACGCCAGAACAACGCCGACGGCAAAACACAACAGAATAATCAAAAGGATTTGCAGACGTCGTCTGCCGATTCCGAGCACGACGAAATCATAAATCGCCGAATTGAAAACGCCAAAAAAGCGTCGGGCGGAGAGCGTCAAAACGCGTATAGCGCCAGAAAAGACGTGAAAACCATTGACGATACGTCGGGCAACGTCGTAAAGTCGAAAGATATTTGCGAGCAGGCAAAAGAGCCTGTCCCTCACAAACACCCGTCGGCAAGCGGGAAGGTGAGGGCTGAAAAAAAGCCGAAGTCCGACGCGCACGGCGACGAGGGTTGCGCCCACAACGACGTGCGATACGTCCTGGACGACGTAATACCAAAAGACGAAACCGACGAAAACGTGAAGGAATTGCAACGAGCCGTCGTTTGGAGCGAAATCCTATCAAATCCTAAATACAAAAAATAAAAGGAGTGCGACGTATATGCGTCGCACAAATAATTATGACAAAAGTGAAACTTGACGAAAGACTTATTGCTTTTACTTGTCCTTTGGCTTTGCAAAAGAGCGTGGTCAAAGGCAAAAATTTTCGCATAACCGTGCTGACCGACAGGCTTTTCCGTGTGGAAACGTCCAAGACGGATAAGTTTATCGACGACGCAACGCAGTCGGTGTGGTTCAGAAACTTGGAAACACCCGCATTCAAAACCGAAAATACCGAAAACGTCCTCAAAATTACGACGTCCGCCGTGTCCCTCGTTTTTGACAAGAACAGCGGAAAATGCAAAGTCGTTATGAAAGACGGCAGGATTGTCCCCGCAACAAACAAAGGAAACCTCAAGGGCACGCAACGCACCCTCGACGGAAACTTCGGCATCTACAACTTCAAAAAAGGCATAATGAGCAAGACGGGCGTCGCGGTTTTTGACGACAAAAGTCTTATTCTGAACAAGGACGGCGAGGTCGAAGCCAGAAAAACCGACACCGTCGACAAGTATATTTTTGCCTATGGCAACGATTTCCGCTCGGCACTCAAGGACTTTTTCAGAATAACGGGCGGTGCTCCGTTGGTGCCTCGGTTCGCATTCGGCAACTGGTGGAGCAGATATCGCGCCTATACTCAGCAGGAATACGTTGACCTTATGCAGAAGTTCATCGACAAGGATATACCCGTCACCGTCGCGACAATCGATATGGACTGGCACTGGGTGAACGTCGACGAAAGATTCGGCACCGACTACAAACGCTCGGCGACGAACAAGTTGCAGGGCGCAGGCTGGACGGGATATAGTTGGAATACCGATTTGTTCCCCGACCACAAAGGCTTTTTAAGGTGGCTGAACGAAAAAGGATTGAAGGTGACGATGAATCTTCACCCGGCAGACGGCATACGCCACTTTGAGGATATGTACGAGGATATGGCGCGCGAGATGGGCATCGATCCCGACACGAAAACCGACATACCTTTCGATATGACGGACAACCGCTATATCAACGCCTATTTCAAAACGGTAAATCACCCCTACGAGGACGAGGGCGTCGAGTTTTGGTGGATTGACTGGCAACAGGGCAAAAAAACCGCGTTGTCGGGGCTCGATCCGCTGTGGGCGCTCAACCACTACTTCACTTTGGACAACGCCAGAAAACATCGTCCGCTCATACTTTCGAGGTATGCGGGCGTGGGCAGTCATCGCTATCCTTTGGGATTTTCGGGCGACAGTATCGTGCTGTGGTCGTCGCTTAAAAAACAGCCTTATTTCACCAACAACGCCTCAAACGTCGGCTACACTTGGTGGAGTCACGATATCGGCGGACACATGCTGGGCGTGCGCGACGACGAATTGTATCTAAGGTGGGTGCAGTACGGCGTTTTCAGTCCTATCAACAGGCTCCATTCGTCCAACAGCGACCTTATGGGGAAAGAACCGTGGTCGTATCGCGCCGACGTTGACCATTTCGCAACGGAAGCATTAAGATTTCGTCACAAACTGATACCGTACGTTTACACGATGAACTACAAAACGCACGTTGACGGGCGCGCTTTGTGCGAGCCTATGTACTACGCCTATCCCGACGACAAAGACGCCTATAAGGTGAAAAATCAATATATGTTCGGCAGTGAACTGATGGTGTGCCCGATAGTCAGTCGCATAAGAAAAAGCACGGGTACGGCGTCGGTCAGGGCGTGGCTCCCGAAAGGCAGATGGACGGATATTTTCACGGGGCAGGTCTATCACGGCGAAAAGTTTCTGAAGTTGTTCAGGGGCGAGCCGTCCATACCCGTCCTTGCGAAAGAGGGCGCGATTATACCCCTTTCGGGCGACGGCGGAAACTCGGTGAAAAACCCCGAAAATCTTGAAATTTTAATCTATCGCGGAAACAACGAATTCGTTTTGTACGAGGACGAGGGCGAGGATATGTCCTATGATACTTCGTTTGTCAAAACGAAAATGGAAGTCGGCGAAGACGACGGCAAGACGATAACATTTGCGCTTAATCCCGCGGAGGGCGATTTGTCGCTTATCACTGAAAAAAGAAACGTCAGTTTCTCGTTTGCGGACGTGTCCAAAGCGCACGCCAAAGTGTATATAAACGACAAGGTTGTCCGTGACGAAGAATACAAAACCCAACCTATCGTGTGTTTAAGCGGTGTGAAACCGACGGATAAAGTCGTGATTGTGCTGTCCGAATACAAAATCCGCGTCAATCCCGCGGGCAACGAAGTCATCGCAAAGATTATGGCGCGCTGGCAAAAAGGGTTTTTGATGAAGACCGCGCTTTATTCGCTTGTGAAGAAAAACGTCAAATCTCGCGATTATAAATCGGCGGTCAAACGCAGTCTTTTGCCAAAAAGAATTAAGGAAGAAATTTACGAAAATATAGAGTGAGGATAAGGGGAAACAATGGCTTTTATTTACGTTTTGGTGGCGATTACCGCAGTGCTGAGCGTGGTTATCGTCGCGCTTGAAAACAAAGGAATACTTGCGCTTAAATACGTCTTGAAGACGGTTGCGAGTTTATGCTTTGTGATGATTGCGCTACTGTCGCTGATTAAGGGCGGGTTCGACAACTGGAAGGTCCTTGTGATTGCGGGGTTAGTATTCGGAATGCTCGGCGACATTTTTCTTTCCAGCGAAAACGTCGTTGCCGACAAGAAGGCACTCGGCATTCTGACGGTTGCGGGCGGGCTGTTTTTTGCCGTCGGGCACGTCATATACGTCGTGTGGCTTTTGCGCTTTGTCGAAGGCTTCAATTATTATACGCTGTTTGCGGTGTTCGGAATGCCCGCGCTTTTTTTGGCGTTGTGCTTAACGAAGGTGATGAAGGCGGGAAAAATCGCACCTCTCGTCACCTTGTACGCAGGCTTTTTGGGCACTATGCTGATGGGCGCGATAAACGTATTCGTACAGCTTGCGCCCGAGCGCATTGCCTCGCTGATACTTGCGGGCGGGATACTTTTTGCGGTGTCCGACACGACGCTTGCCTATTACAACTTCGGACACAAAAACCAAACGAAAGTCAAATACCTTTATATGACGACTTATTACGTCGCGCAGATTTTGTTTGCGCTCACGCTGATATATTAGGAGGATAACATGTACGATTTCAACAAGATGATCAATCGAAAAGGTACAAGCAGTTGGAAGTACGATTTTTACGAGGAATACGGGAAACCCGACGACACCCTCTCGATGTGGATTGCCGATATGGATTGTCCCACCGTTCCCGAGGTTGTCGAGAAACTGAAAGACGTCGCGACTTTCGGGATATTCGGCTACGGTCGCCCGATGCAAGGCTATTACGACGCCTTAAAACACTGGTACAAAACCCGCTTCGATATGGATTTCGAGGACGAACAAGTCGTGTTTACGCCGGGCATAGTGTTCGCGCTCAATATGGCGGTCAAAACTTTCACAAATAAGGGCGACGGCGTCCTTGTGATGCGCCCCGTCTATTATCCGTTTTTGAACGCCATCAAAAACAACGACAGAAAAATCGTCAACAGTCCGCTTGTTTATTCTTGCGGGAAGTACACGATAAACTTCGACGACCTTGAAAAGAAAATCGTCGATGAAAATATAAAACTTATGCTGTTTTGCAATCCGCACAACCCCGTGGGGCGCGTTTATACAAAGGACGAGCTTGCGCGCGTTGCGGAAATCGCCAAAAAACACGGCGTATTCGTTTGCTCGGACGAAATCCACGGCGACTTCGTTTACGGTGGAAACAAACATATCTCGTTTTTGAATATCGACAGAGAAAACTGCATGGTTTGCACCGCGCCCAGCAAGACTTTCAACCTCGCGGGATTGCAGACGTCAAATATCATTATCCCAAACGACGCTCGTCGCGCGGAATACAAAAAAACCGTCACTTCAACGGGCTACGAATTTCCCAACGTCTTTGGGCTGAACGCTTGCGAAACGGCGTATCGCACGGGCGAAAAGTGGCTGAAAGAACTTTTATCGCACATTCACGGCAACTACGAATATATGGTGGATTTTTGCAAAAAGAAAATGCCACGCGTCAAAATTGCCGACCTTCAGGGGACTTATCTTCCGTGGTTCGATATGAACGCCTACGGGCTTTCAAACGACGAAATCATAAAAAAGGTTGAAAAATCCGCAAAAATTTGGCTGGACGAAGGCACGCTGTTCGGAGACGAGGGCAGTGGCTTTATTAGATTTAATATCGCTTGTCCGCGCGAGGTCGTGGTCGAGGCGATGAACAGACTTTACGAGGCTTTTGAAAAATAATGAAAAAACAAAAAAACCGCAAAGCGGGCGGTGAAAAATCCAAAAAAAAGGGGACGCTCAAGCGCATTTTCCCGTTTTATAAACCCTATCGCGGGTTGTTTGCACTGGACTTGTTGTCGGCGTTCATAATGTCGGTGGCGGGGCTTGTGTTCCCCGTGCTGGTCAGGGTTTTGATGTACGACGTACTGGGCGACGACTTCAAGTGGGCGTTCTTGTTCCAGATTGCGGGAATTATGATCGCCGTAAAAATCATCGAGGTTGCGTGCAAGTACTATATGACCACGGTCGGGCACATTATGGGCGCGCGCATTGAAAAGGACATCAGAATGAGCCTTTTCGACAAGTTTATGCGCCTGCCGACAAGTTTTTATGACGACAACAAAGTCGGCGAACTTATGAGTCGCTCCACAACCGACCTTTTCGATATTACCGAATGTACGCACCACTGTCCCGAGGAAATCTTTATCGTTATCGTTAAATTCGTCGGCACTTTTGCGTATCTGATGACGATAAACGTCGAGTTGACGCTCATCGTATTTGCGACGATTCCCGTTTTTGTCGTCGTGACGTATTTTTACAACAATCGCCTGAACCGCATTTTCAAGCAGAACAGAAAAAAGATTGCCGAGCTTAATACGCACCTCGAAGACACTTTGTCGGGTATCCGCGTGGTAAAATCTTTTGCAACCGAGGATTTGGAAACAAAACGCTTTGAAAAGGACAACGAAGATTTTGTCAAAATCAAGCGTCAAAGTTATTTGAATATGGGCGGATTTTTCTCGTCGGTGACGCTGTTTTCGAGTATCGTTTACATATTGACGGCGGTCACGGGCGCGGCGTTTATACAAAAAGGACACATTAACACCGCCGACCTTATCACATATCTTCTGTTCGTCAACACCCTGCTCGGCACGGTCGATATTTTGGTGCAGTTTACCGAGCAGTATCAGCAAGGTATAGCAGGCTTCCAAAGATATTGCAACCTTATGGACACGCCCGAGGTTATTTCCGACAAAGACGGCGCAATCGATATCGAACGTTTTGACGGCGAAATCGAGTTTTCGGACGTTTCGTTCAAGTATAACGACGGCGTGGACGTATTAAATCACTTGTCGGTCACCGTCGAAAAGGGCGAAAGCGTTGCAATCGTCGGTCCGTCGGGCGGAGGAAAAACCACGATGGTCAGCTTAATTCCGCGCTTTTACGACGTCAACGCAGGCTCGGTGAAAATCGACGGCAAGGACGTCAGGGATATTACGTTGCGCTCCCTTCGCAAGTGTATCGGTATCGTGCAACAAGACGTTTATCTTTTCAACGGCACCGTCGCGGAAAACATTGCCTACGGCAATCCCGACGCAACGCTTGACGACGTGATTAAATCGGCGACGGCGGCGGGCGTCAACGAATTTGTCGATAAAATGGCGGACGGCTACGACACGATTGTCGGCGAGCGCGGTGTAAAACTGTCGGGCGGGCAGAAACAGCGCATCAGTATCGCGCGTCTGTTTTTGAAAAATCCGCCCATTCTCATTTTGGACGAGGCGACGAGCGCGCTTGACAACGAATCCGAAAGAATGGTGCAAAAATCGCTGGATAAACTTGCCGAGGGCAGGACTACTTTGACCATCGCTCACAGGCTCACCACAATCAAAAACGCCGAAAGAATTTTGGTGCTCACCGAAAACGGCATCGCCGAGGACGGAAATCATAAACAGTTGATGGAAAAGGGCGGACTATACGCAAATCTTTATCGCACCTACGAAAATTAAAAATCGCGACAAAACTGTTGCTATTTAGCGTAAAAAAGCGTATAATCTTTACCATTAAAATAATTAACCCGGAGGTAGTTTTATGGTAAACAAAGGTCCATCACTTCAACTAAGAACAACAGAAACGGCAATAAAGCTTATCAAAGACAACTTTGAAAGACTACTTGCCGGCGCACTCAATTTACAGCGTGTTTCCGCACCCCTCATCGTTACGTCGGATTCGGGGCTCAATGACAACCTGAACGGCGTTGAACGTATCGTGTCTTTCGACGTTATGAACAACCCGGGCGTACAGTGCGAGGTCGTGCAATCCCTTGCAAAGTGGAAAAGATACGCGTTGAGTTATTACGGATTTAAGGTTGACGAAGGCTTGTATACCGATATGAACGCCATTCGTCGCGACGATAAACTGGACAAGCTTCACAGCATTTACGTTGACCAGTGGGACTGGGAAAGGGTGATTTCCAAAGAGGAAAGAAACCTCGATTTTCTGAAAAGTATCGTGACGAAAATCGTCGGCGCGGTCAAGGACACCGCCAACATCGTCAACATGCATTTCCCGCTCAATATGGTGAAAATCAACCGCGACGTAAAGTTTGTCACCACGCAAGAACTTGAGGATATGTACCCCGACAAGACTCCGTCCGAAAGGGAACAGCTCATCACCAAGGAGTACCGCACCGTATGCATTATGCAAATCGGCGGGAAACTGAAAAGCGGGGAAAAGCACGACGGTCGCGCGCCCGACTACGACGACTGGTCGTTGAATTGCGACATTTTCTTCTGGCTGGACAGCATCGAAACCGCAATCGAAATTTCCAGCATGGGCATCAGAGTTACGCCCGAAGTAATGAAAAAGCAACTGACGGAAGACGGCTCTTTGGACAGGCTGGAACTCCCCTTCCACAAGGCGCTTATGAATGACGAACTTCCGCTGACCATCGGCGGTGGTATCGGACAGTCGAGGCTTTGCATGTTGCTTCTCGGGAAGCGTCATATCGGCGAGGTGCAGGCGTCTGTCTGGCCCGAGGATATGATTGCTGATTGTGCAAAACAAGGCATTTATCTGCTGTAATCGGCGGATAAAGTCTTGAATATAAAAAGGAACGTATTATGAAAACAACACAAATCAAAAGTCTTTATTCCGATTTTTTGTCGCTTGACGGGAAATCGGTGGAACTTTGCGGTTGGGCGCGTACGATTCGCGACAGCAAAAATTTTGGGTTTATCGAACTGAACGACGGCAGTTTTTTCAAGAACGTGCAGGTCGTTTTCGAGCGCGAAAAACTTGAAAACTACGACGAAATCGCTCGTCAAAACGTAGGCGCGTCTTTGCGCGTCGAAGGCACTCTCGTTGTCACCGAGGGCGCGAAACAACCTTTTGAGATCAAGGCGACGAAGGTCGTTGTCGAAGGCACGTCGACGCCCGACTACCCCCTGCAAAAAAAGCGTCACAGTTTTGAGTTTTTGAGGGAAAAGGCATATCTTCGTCCCCGCACGAATACCTTCAACGCGGTGTTCCGTATCCGCAGTGAAATCGCTTTTGCCATTCACAAATTCTTCAACGAACAAAACTTCGTTTACGTCCACACCCCGATTATCACGGGCAGTGACTGCGAGGGCGCAGGCGCAATGTTTCAGGTCACCACGCTTGATTTGGACAACGTCAAAAAGGACGAGCAGGGCAAAGTCGATTATTCCGAAGACTTCTTTGGCAAAAAAACCAGCCTGACCGTTTCGGGACAACTCAACGTTGAGACTTTTGCAATGGCATACAGTCGCGTTTATACGTTCGGCCCCACTTTCCGCGCCGAAAAATCCAACACCACACGCCACGCCGCGGAGTTTTGGATGATCGAGCCCGAAATGGCGTTTGCCGATTTGAACGACAATATGGATATGGCGGAAGCCATGGTCAAATACGTCATCAAGTACGTCATGGACAGTTGCAAGGAGGAAATCGCATTTCTCAATCAATTTGTCGATACGGGGCTTATCGCCCGTCTTGAAAACGTTGTGGGCAGTGACTTTGAACGCCTGACCTATACCAAAGCCATTGAACTTTTGCTTCCCCACAAGGACGAGTTCGAATTCCCCGTGTACTGGGGTTGCGATTTGCAGTCGGAGCACGAAAGATATCTGACCGAGCACATCTTCAAAAAACCCGTGTTCCTCACGGGATACCCGAAGGAGATAAAGGCGTTCTATATGCGCCTGAACGACGACGGCAAGACCGTTTCCGCAATGGACCTCCTCGTCCCCGGCATCGGCGAGCTTATCGGCGGAAGTCAGCGTGAGGAACGCTTGGATGTCCTGAATCGTCGCATAGACGAAATGGGGCTCAACCGCGACGACTACTGGTGGTACACCGACCTGCGTCGTTTTGGCGGTACCGTTCACTCGGGCTACGGCTTGGGCTTTGAACGTATGGTAATGTACCTGACGGGCATAACGAACATACGAGATGTTATACCGTTTCCGAGGACTGTTGGCAACTGCGAGTATTAAAAATGGCATAATTTCGCGACCTTACGGTGTTTTGACTGAACCTTGCTCAGTTACGTACGCCTAAGTACGCGCCTTCGCAAGAACCAGTCAAGAACGCCGTAATCTCATCAAAACTCTGCCATTTTTGACAGAATGCAGGTTCGCAGTGATATTTACCCGATGGGCAAGTTGCGAATAAACAATTGTCATTTTGATGAGCGCAGTTGGTGACGCTCTTACGGGAACGCGCCTTATTATCATTCCGCAAAAGACATTTTTTGGGTGGAGTATGACTGAAAAAGAGAAAGAAGAAATTCTGAGAAAAATGAAAAATCGGGAGCAGGGGGACGTCGCGTCAAACGACGACGACCTTGTCCGCAGTGAAAAATACATGAAAAAAGGTCAGTACGCCCGCTCCAAGTACAAAGAGTTTTACGACGATGTGAAACTTTCCATAAAGGAAGACTGGTAAAAACAAAAGCGCCGAGAAATCGACGCTTATTTTTTGCATTTTAGGTTTCGGTCAAGCCGAGAAGATAGTCGGCGGATACGTTGAAAAACTCGGCAAGTTTTTTGAGATTTTCGCCCGTAATATCGGATTTGCCGTTTTCCCATCTCAAAATCGCCATATCGCTTACCCCAATGCTTTTGCCGAGTTATGCCAGACAAGAGTAATACGAACCTTGCCAAATCGTCGCAATTTCCGTGCTTTTTGGCAAAAACTCGCTTGTAGTACAAAAAGTACAACTGCGTTCGTTTTTCCCAAAAATTATCGAAAATATCGACAGTTTGGTCGCATGCGAGTCCGACGTCGTATTTGTCAAAAATACGCCGTCATGACCACGGTTCGTATTATTCTTGTCTGGCATCGCGGACAAACCACTCTCTGAATGAAGTTCTTTAAGTCTTTCAGAAAATCACTCATAACCATATTACATGATGTTTTGGGGTATTTTCAAAGAAATAGACAATAAAAACCAAGTAAAATTGACAAAAGGGAAGAAAATTTATATAATTTTCTTATGAGTATTTTTGACGGAAAAATGAATTTGTCGGTAACGTCCGCAAGCGGTATCGAGGCGGTTACCAAGCGGGAACTTCAGACGCTCGGATACGAAGCGGGCGGAGCGGTTTTCGGGCGCATCGGATTTCAGGGCGACATGACGGCGCTTGCCCGTGCGAATATGTTTTTGAGGACGGCAAATCACGTTTACGTCAATCTTTTTTCGTTCAAGGCGACGACCTTTGACGAACTGTTCGACGGACTTATCGCTTGCCCGTTCGAGGACGTTTTCGAAAGCGACGCGCACATTACGGTTGACGCCAAAAGCAACAAATCGGCGTTGTATGCACTGTCGGCGATACAAAAGGTCGCAAAAAAAGCCATTGTCGAAAGGCTGAAAAAGAAATATCACGTCGTGACTTTGCCCGAAAGCGGGACGGCGTATCACGTCGAAATCAACGTCGCGTACGACGAAGTTACGGTGTGTTTGGATACCTCGGGCGAGGGATTGCACAAAAGAGGATACCGCCCGATTATGGGGCTTGCGCCAATGAAAGAAACGCTTGCGGCGTCGATAATAATGCTGTCGGTGTGGAACAAGGATCGCCCGCTTATCGACTGTTTTGCGGGAAGCGGAACTATACCCATCGAGGCCTCTCTTATCGCACAAAATACCGCGCCGGGGATAAAACGGCATTTTGCTTTCGAGCAGTTCATTCAGGCACCGAAAGTTATCGACAAAGTGCGTGACGAGGCGTTTAGCGTGCAAAATCTGGACGTTAAAACCCGTATTTCGGGATTTGACATTGACGGCGAAAGCATCAAAATGGCAATGATACACGCCGAAAACGCAGGCGTCAAAAACCTTATCCACTTCCAACAGATGGATATGCGCGACGTTTCGACAAAGCAAAAATACGGCGTACTTATCAGCAATCTTCCGTTTGGCGAAAGGCTGTTGACCGAAAAGGAATTGAAACCGCTTTATCACGACTTCGGAAAACTTTTCAAGTCTTTGGACACGTGGAGTTTGTATGCCTTCACAAGTTACAAAGACTTTGAAAGGAACTTCGGCCGTCGCGCCGACAAGACAAGGAAACTTTACAGTTCGCAACTCGAATGCGTGCTTTATCAATATCTTGGTCCTCGTCCGCCAAGAAAATCCGAGGACGAAAAGGAGCAGTTATGAAACGCAACGGAATGTGTCCCATTTGCTTTGTCAAAAGGTTTTTCAGCTTGCCGTCGAAGGTGAGCGAAGTTTACCCCGCCGATTTTTACAATAACGGCACCGCGCTTACGCCCCCGATGGGCTGGTCGAGCTGGAACACTTTCAGAAACCGCATCGACGAAAATCTCATATACGACACGGCGGTAGCGATGAAAGAAAAAGGGCTGGTCGACGCAGGCTATCGTTTTGTCAATATCGACGACAACTGGGTGGACAACGCGCGCGACGGCGAGGGCAAAATCCAAGCGGACAAACTGACTTTCCCCCACGGGATACCCGCGCTTGTCGAAAAGGCGAACGCGATGGGCATAAGCCTTGGCGTGTACAGCAGTAACGGCACGGCAACCTGCGAGGACTTGACCGCAAGTTTATATCACGAATGGACGGACGCCTATACTTTTGCGAAATGGGGCGTTGAGTATTTCAAATACGATTTTTGCCACAATATACCCCTTTCGGAATACGCACCGCTCGTTTACGCCGTGACGATAAGCCGTGACGGATTCGGTCGCACCTACGACTGCAAAGAGGCGGAACTTTTCGGGTTTGCGCGCTATATGAGGAAAAGGGGCTTTGACGGAAGATACGTTTCGGGGCTCGACCGCCGAGAGGGCGCAATGGTTTTTTCGGATATCGAAGTGGAAGAAGACGGCGTTTATAACGTCACCGTCCATATCATAAAGCGCGGGCAGTACGAAAAATGCCTGATGCTGGAAGCAAACGGCAAAGACCGCGAGGTTTTGATTTTCCCGTCGCAAAAACACTTCAATCTGACGGCGAAGTTCACAACGGCGATGCCGTTCAAAAAGGGCAAAAATACCCTTAAACTTTTCAATCCCATCGGCTCGCGCGCCGACAGCGCAATGTTGCAGTACGTCAATATGGGACGGCAACTCAAAAAAGCCACCGAAAAAGTCGCGAGTGACGCGGGCAAACCCGAAAAACCCATCACCTTTTCAATCTGCGAATGGGGCTTCAATCAGCCGTATAAGTGGGGAAGATACGCGGGCAATTTGTGGCGCACAACCCCCGATATCCGCCCGATATGGCCGTGGATTAAGATAATTTACAACCACACCGTCAAACTTTATAAGTACGCGGGCGTGGGCGGTTGGAACGATCCCGATATGCTGGAAGTCGGCAACGGAAAACTCACGTTCGAGCAAAACCGCTCGCACTTTACGCTGTGGTGTATGATGTGCGCCCCGCTGATTCTCGGCAACGACATAAGGAACGTTTCTGAGGACGTATTGAAAATCGTCAAAAATAAAGACCTTATCGCGATAAATCAGGACACGCTCGGCGTCCCCGCAAAACGGGTGATAAAAGGCGTCGTGGACGTGCTTATAAAACCGCTTGCGGACGGTAGCGTCGCGGTGTGCGTGTTTAACAAGGGCGGAAAGAAGAAGTACAATCTCAATCTCAAAAAAGTGCTGTCTGACGAATATTCAAGGCTCAAAAAGACCGAAAACTTCGTCGCTACGAACTTATGGGACAAGTCGGAAACGACGACAAACGGAGTGCTTTCGGTTGCTGTCAACAAGCACGACAGCGCGGTATTTATAGTAAAGTAAAATAAGCAACAACAAAAAAGGACGGCAGGGTGAGTGCCGTCCTTATTTTTTTGAAAAGTTAATTGTTGTATTCGCGGGTGTTTTCGCCGGTCAGCCAGTTTATCGTCCAAACGCCCGATTTGTCGTTTTCGGTGAAAAAGACTTTTGCGGTGTTATTGCCGAGATAATCGACGTGGGTGACGACAGTCTCCGATTTTGTGTAAATTTCGTTCAAGAAGTCAAGCTGGCTTTCGGAAAATTCGCCGACGTTGTCCGATATGAACAAAAGCCGTCCGAAAGTCTTGTTGACCTCGGCAACAAGGCGTTTTTCGGCGGGGGTATATTTGAGGTTGACCTCGCGCATAAAGAAGACGTCGGGATCGTTGCCGAAAGCGCGCCCGTCAAGACCGCGACGGAAAATGGCGTTTTGTATCGACGTCTGGGTTGAAACGA
Source organism: uncultured Clostridia bacterium (assembly GCA_934254835.1). GTDB lineage: Bacteria > Bacillota > Clostridia > Christensenellales > CAG-917 > CAG-349. The sequence goes on from CAKQMI010000032.1 coordinate 19,674, forward strand.
TCTCGTTGTTCGTCAGCGTGAAGATGAAGCGCGGTTTGAACTGAATATCGACGTCCGAGCCGATACGGCAGTAATCGAACCTGCCAAACGACGGGAACAGCGGTACACCGCAACCCAAAATGTATTTGTCGCCACAGCAGTCGCGCAGGAACGCACAGGCGTCGTCCATAATCTCACCGCGGGTTTTGTTGCCAAACGGGACAAGACACGCCGTGTATAAGAAGTCGAGCTTGACCATATCGTAGCCCCACTCGTTCAAAATGACGTCGAAAACGTTGCGGATATAGTCGGCGCACTCTTTGATATAAAAGTTGAGGGTAAAGCACGGACGAGTGCCCAGTAACCCCGTTGTCGGCTTGCCTTTCTTATCGCGCAAAATCCAGTCGGGGTGAGTTTTTGCAACGACGCTGTCCTTTTCGATATAGAACGGCGCAAGCCACAATCCCGCCTTATAGCCGTTTTGGTGGATTTCGTCGGCGATGAACTTCATGCCGTGCGGAAATTTCTTTTTGTCGGTGGACAGCCAGTCGCCGACTTTCGTCTGATGACCGTCGTCGATTTGGAAAATGTCGATTTTTTCGGCACGGGCAAGACCTTTAAGGTCGCGCAGGATAATTTTTTCGTCGATTTTGGTGAAATAATTGTACCAGCTCGTGTAGCCCGTGGTGTGACCGACGCGACAGGGCGAAACGTCCAAAGTTTTGAAATAGGCGTCGAAAACCTCGTCGTAACTTCCCTCGAAAAACGCGACGTCGAAAAGCGTGAAGTCGTCGGATATGGTTTTCCCCTCGACGTCCTTTTCAAGCGTAACGGCGTTTTTGTTGAAGTCGAAATTGAGTATCGTCCAGCCGGAGCGTTCGTTCAACGAGCCGATAAACTCGTGCGTGAAGCCGTTTCGGACATAGCCGAACGAATACCCGTGGAAAAACCCCGCGATTTTCGGATAAGTTTTGAAGTTGTAGTCGCCGTTGATTGCGGCGATTTCCCTGCCGAACTTAATTTTGTTCAATGGGAAGCGGATACCTTTTTGCAGTTCGTCCCTTTTCCATTCTTTCGTGAGCGACCAGCTTTGATAGCCGTTTGCAA
>CAKQMI010000033.1 GCA_934254835.1 uncultured Clostridia bacterium
TACCTCTAAACTATACCCGCAAGCAATAATAATTATATATATTTTGACAAAAAAATCAACTGATATTTACAATATGGTTTTCTTATTGTATAATATTTTTATACGGAGGCTATTATGAAAATCAATTTTAACGAAATGACTGAGCAAACTATCCCCAATTTCCTCGACGGGAACAAGGAATACAACGTCAAAATGTACGTCGACGGCAACGGCAACAAGATGATGCTGGGACGCCTTATCCCCGGCGCGTCAATCGGACTGCACAAGCACGTCGTCAATGCCGAGGCGATCTACGTCGTGTCGGGCGAGGGCGTCATGCACACCGAAGAGGGCGACGAATATTTGAGGGCGGGCGAATGTACTTTCTGCCCGAAAGGTCACGAGCACAGCTTTGAAAACCAAAGCAACAAAGACCTTGTCTTTTTCGGCGCGGTAATGGGCTGAGCCTAAAAACGGAAACAAAAAACGCTTGCATTTCACTGCAAGCGTTTTTTTATGCCGAATATGTTTATCTTATTCGTTGTCTTTTTTGTCTTCTTCGACCTTTTCTTCAAGGACGACTTCGACCTTTTCGTCGTTGTCGATTTCGACGTCGATTGCTTCCGCGACTTCCGCTCCTGCCGTCTTTTTGGCTTTTTTCTTGTCAATCATAATCTGCGCAAACGCAAAGAGGGCACAGAATACGATACCGACCATAAGCGACAAACTGCCGATGTTGGTTTTGCCTTTCGACACACCGCTGATAAGGGCGGACAGACCGATAAGGATAACGCCCGGGATAATCGCCATTTTGGGGTTTTTGACGACGTATTTTCCGCCGAGGCTTCCAAATAAAGCATACACTACACAACCGAATGCGGGGGTGAGGTAAGGAGCTTTTTCGATGGCTTGTTGCAAGGGCGACACCGCAAGGCACAGCACCATAACCGCAATGATTAGTACGGTTACAAGCGAGCTGACCGCAACCGCAATCGTAGATACAAGTTCGTTTTCTTCGGTGCCGAGTTCGGTCTCCGCAATCTCGTGCGCCTTGACCACGCAGGGGATTTTCAGGTTGGACAGGTTGCCTGTGATAAACGCCAAGTATTCGCCGTTGGTGCCGAGCATTGGCGCGTAAATTACGGGTTCTGAAATGCCTGCGCCCAAGTTGATGAGAATAAGCGTAATTACGCCCGCGTCCGCAAAGACCGCCCAGTTGGGGCTGACCTTGAAGTACAAGCAAACTACGACGGGCACCGACAGAATAAGCAGAACGCCGATGGTATTCCAAATTCTGCCGATTGTGTGCCATTTTTTATTGTAATCGAAAAAATCTTTTTCCTTTTGGGACATCGCCTCGTATTCGGCGCGTTGTTTTTCTTTTTTCTGCTCACGCGTTAATTTTTCTTTTTTACTCATAGTGTTCGCGCCTCCTTAATAATTGCCGGTCGTACCGCTGATAACTGCGACGACAAGCATGGCTAACAGCATTGAAAATGCGATTGAGAAATCGTCCAACCATTTCCACTTGAATTTCTTCACAAGGAAATCGGAAAGAATCATAAACAACGCAGCGATGATGACCGCGATAAAGTTGTAGTAACTGGTGAGTTTCGAGGGCATTGCCGCAATCGCGCCGATTGACATCGAAATGTATCCGATAATCATACCGATGAACGACACTTGGAAAGCCAAGTCGCCCAGATTTATGCCGTTGGGGTTTGCTTTTTTGACGTCGCCTTCGAGGTTTTTGGTTTCGGCGTCGGGATTTGTCGTGCCACCGACCTTCATTGCGCCCAATTTTGCAAGCTTCGGCTGAAGTTTTTTGTAAAACAGAACGACAAGAATGGGACCTGCGATGATTGCGACCGTCATAAGAGTGACGATTGTGGCGTAGTCTTGCGCCGTGACGCCCCTTGCGATAAGCATTGTAAGACCGTCGTCGGACTTTGTAATGGAGTTTGCCGCACCTGCCGCCATCTGCGTCTCATATTGAAGCGCGCCGATGACCGAAAGTCTGATTGCGGGGACGGTAATGCCAAGTGCGCCGATAAGCGTAACAACGCCGATACCGATACCGATTGCGGGAAGAATGGAAAAACTTGCGGAAGTCTTGATGACGTTTTTGATTTTCGTCATGTCCATTCCCAGTTTTTTCGCTTTCTTTACCGATTTTACAAGATAGAAAATTGCTTCCGCCGAGATAAACACGACGATGAGGGCGTACATCAGGTACATTACCCACGAGTCGGGGTTAAAACCTGCTTCGAACACGCCAAGAGCGGTTTTGAACATAATTCTCTCCTCTTTAATAGATTAAAGTAATAAGTTAATTTTACATTACCCGTATATAATAAGTCAAGGCTTTTTTCGTGCAGGCGAGAAATTTGGGGCGGAATTTACCAAAAAACCAAAGAAAAAAGCCTCTCGTGCGAGAGGCTTTTATAAGATTATTTCACGTTACTTTTGAGTTTTAACCCATTTGGTCAGTTCGGTGAAGATGACGCCAAGACCATACGCGCCCGCATCGGGGTGACCGATGGACTTTTCGCCGACAACGCCCGCGCGACCGAGCCTTGCGGTGATTTGTTTGGTGTATTCGGCACCTTTGACGGCTGCACGCGCGCCTTTTTCCATTGCAACGAACAGGCTGTCGCCTTCTTCCGCCGCCTTGGTGACTTCGTCTGCGCAGGGGACAAGAGCGTCGATAAGAGTCTTGTCGCCGACAACCGCGCCGTGACCGAACGAACGTTCGCCGGTGGTTTGTACGCCTTTGACCGCACCTTGCAAAATCTTGCCGAGGATGGTTGCGTCAAGTTCGTCAACGTCGCCCGCCGCTTTGCCTGCATAACGGAATCCGCTTCCCCAGATGGGGCCCGACGCGCCACCGCAGTATTCCATAATGATGTCGCTTGCGCTGGTCAGGAATGCGCCGATGTTGGCTTTGTCACGGGTTGCCCAGTCTTTTTTGAGTTGTTTGAAGCCTTTTGCGATGCTCATACCGAAGTCGCCGTCGCCACAGCTGTCCATATCGCAGAAGTGAACTTCGTTTTCGATGATGACGTCAGCCATTTTGTCGATGAGAGCCACAAAGCCCGCCGTATTCATTTTGGGAGCGAACACGGGTTTGTGAGTTAATTCATAAACCGCTTTCTTTTCGGCCTTTGCGCATTTTTTTGCCACTTCGGCTTTTTCCGCACATTCTTCTTTCGTGGCGGGAACAACGTTCATCGCTTTGGCAAGAGCGCGCACCGCAACGAGAGCGGCCTCTGCTTCTTCGCTTGCCGTCGCGCCCCAAGTGATTGCGGGGGTGTCAACGGGAGCGTCCAACAATGCTTTCAGTTCATCGTCGAGTTTTAAGAAAGTGATTGACGCGCCTTCCATATCAAGAGAAGTCATATAGTTGCCGACGAGTGCGCGGTGTACCTTGAAGCCTTCTTTTGCGATGACTTTGTTGACGGAGTGGTTGAGTACGTAAAGTTCCGACAAAGGAGTACCGCCGAAGCCGTTGACGATAACGGCGATTTCGTCGCCTTTTTTGAGTTTTATGACAGCGTTGTCTTTGACGCGTGCGACCATCTTTTCTGCAAGTTCGTCAGAGGTGACGAATTTTTCGGTTGCAACGCCCGGTTCGCCGTGGATACCTACGCCGAATTCCATGTTTTCGTCGGCGAGTTCAAAAATGGGCGTGCCTTTTGCGGGAGGCGTGCAGGAAGAAATTGCAAAACCGATGCTGGCTACGTTGTCGATGACTTTTTGTGCAATCCTTTTTACTTCGGCAAGGTCTTTGCCTTGTTCGGCGGCGGCGCCTGCGATTTTGTGCACGAACATTGTGCCCGCAACGCCACGACGGCCGACGGTGTACAAAGAGTCGGTGACCGCAACGTCGTCGTTTACGAATACGGCGTCAACGTTGATGTCGTCGTCTTCCTTTGCACGTGCGCCTGCGTTATTGAAGTTCATGCAGTCGCCCGAGTAGTTTTTGATGATAAGGAGCGTGCCTTTGTCGCTGGCGGTTGCCTTGATTGCTTCGTAAACTTGGATTTGCGAAGGGGACGCGAATACGTCACCGCATACCGCTGCGTCAAGCATGCCTTTTCCTACGAAACCTGCGTGAGCAGGCTCGTGTCCGCTTCCGCCACCCGAAATAAGGGTGACTTTGTTGCGGTTGATTTCCTTTTTCTTTACGACCTTAAACTTTTCGACGAATTCGAGTTCGGGATGCGCGGCGGCGATACCGTAACACATATCGTATACGAAAGTTTCGGGAGTGTTCATTATCTTTTTCATGGTAAAACCCTCTTTGCGTCAGAAATTAATGACAGCATTCGCATTCGTCTTCGAAAGCGTATTTGTATGCATGGCCGATTGCGTCAGCGGTCTTGATTGCGGCTGCAACCATGTCGGGCGTGACGGGGAACGGCATGTTGTGGACGGATTCGTCGGGAATGCAGGTCTTTTCTGCAACCGCTTTGAGCAATTCGTCGTCGATGCTGTCGGTGCCGAGGTCTTTGAGGCAGACGGGAAGACCGACCGAAAGACAGAAATCAAGAACCTCGTAAAGTTCCTCTTCGGGGCTGTTTTCAAGGACGAGTTGGCAGATCGTGCCGAATGCGACCATTTCGCCGTGGAAGAATTTCGTGTGTGCGGGAAGTAGGGTAAGTCCGTCGTGGATTGCGTGCGCGGCTGCAAGTCCGCCCGATTCAAAGCCAAGTCCCGAAAGGAGAATGTTGGTTTCGATAATTCTTTCAAGAGCGGGGGTTACAACGTGTTGTTCGCATGCGGCAAGAGCCTTCGTGCCGTCGGAAAGAAGAGTTTTGTAGCAAAGTTCCGCAAGGGACGCCGCAGCCATCGTGCCGTAGCCGAGCATTTCGCCGGTTGCACGGTTTGCGCCACAGGGGAGACCTGCGTTGACGTTCGAGAACGATCTGACGTTCGCGCGCGCTTCAAAATAAGTGGAAAGTGCGTCGCCCATGCCCGATACGAGGAAACGTGCGGGTGCGTTGGCGATGACTTTGGTGTCGATAAGAACTACGCTGGGGTTCTGTTTGAAATAAGCATAGTCGTCAAAGTGATGGTCGTCGGTGTAAAGAACTGCCGAGTGCGAAGTGGGAGCGTCGGTTGCCGCGATGGTCGGGCAGATGATCAGGTTGTTGCCCATAGCGACGCATTTTGCGGTGTCGATTGCTTTTCCGCCACCAAGACCGATGGTGCAGGCGCAGTTGTTTTTCTTCGCGAATTCTTGCATTTTCTTGACTTCGTTTCTGGAACATTCGCCGCCGAAATCGCAGGAATACAATTTGATGCCAAATCTCTTTTCGGTTTCTGCAAGCTTGTCCGCGACAAGGTTTTTTGCGAACGGATCTGCGATAAGCAACGCGCTGTCGCCAAAAGTTTTTACAAAGTAACCGAGGTTAAGAAGTTCGTCTTCGCCCTGAACGTATTTGCTGGGGCAAATAAATGCTTTTCTCATAATAAATCTCCTTTATATAAATTATATTGATTTTGTCTTGGTACACCAAGTAATTATATTATAAAACATCACAACTTAAAAAACAATAAAAAAATCAATCGAAAAATAAAAAGATTTTGAACACAAATGGGAAAATTTTGCACAAATCCGCATTATTGCGTTCTATACTGTCAAAGTGACATTGAAAGTGACATAATTTTCTGTACGGTGTTTATTGTTTTGTCGCTTTTTTTATGCGAATATACGCTCAAAATATGGGAAAATACCGATATGAAATGGTAAAATTTATTGATTTTATCGAATTTTTTTGAACAAATGTTGGAAAAATCGTTGAAATCGTCACGCCGTTGTTGTATAATTCTCAAGAGGAAAGTTATGATGAACTACGAAAGCGAACTCTCCGCAACCATCAGAAGTTGCGATTTTCAAAAATTGCAGGACGAGATGGCGAAAGCCACCAAACTTGCGTGCATTACGGTGGACTATACGGGTACTCCCGTGACCGTCCACAGCGGTTGCACCGATTTTTGCGCGCTTGTCAGAAATCACCCCGAGTACAAACACCTTTGCGAAAAGTGCGACAGCCGTGGCGGACTCGAAGCCGCCAGAAACAAAAAACCTTATACTTACGTTTGTCATATGGGCGTCGTGGACGTCGCAATCCCCATCGTTTATCAAAATCTTTACGTCGGCGCGGTTATGTGCGGTCAAATCCTCCTGCCGGACGCCGATAAGGAAAAAATCGAAAAAATATTCGCAAATAACAGTCGCATCGACTTCGCCGAAAACGCGCGGGAGTTTTACAACAAACTCACCGTTATGCCCAAGGACGACCTCGACGCAAACGTCAGTCTCATAAATTACCTTTGCAACTACCGTCTTTCCAGCGTGTTTTCTAAGTCGGAAAACGGGGCGTTGCCCGAAAATCAGACTTTCAGACGTATCAATAAAAACGCGTCGATTATCCAGCCCGCAATCAACTACATAAACGATAATTTCGCCTCGCCCATTAAACTTCAAACGCTTGCGTCACTTTGCGACGTCAGCGCAAGTTATTTCAGCAAACTTTTCAAAAAAGTCACCGGCGAAAACCTCATCGAATATCTCAATCGTCTGCGTATCGAGCGAGGAAAACACGAACTCTTGACCACCAATAAATCCGTGCAAACCATCGCCAAGGAAATCGGCTTCGAAGACAGCGGATACTTCATAAAGGTGTTTAAGGGGGCTGTGGGGTTGACGCCTAATGCTTTCCGCGACATGAACAGTTTTTAACGGCATAATTTTGCGATATTCTGCTTTTTCGGCGGAACCCCGCTCGGTTACGTACGCCAAGTACGCGCCCTCGCGAGAACCCGCCGAGAAAAACATAATCTCATCAAAATTCTGCCGTTAAAGATTTAAGTATTTAGATAATATTCTCGGCTTTTAGGAATTTATAATTATAGTTTTTAAGTGTGTCATTCTGAGGAGATTATGGGGCCCCCGCAGGATACTGACTAATGGGGCCCCCACGAGATACTTGTACTCGTGGGGAAAAGGAGTATGCGAGCGTAAGACAACCGACTGTCGCTTGCGACAATCGGTTGGTCAAAAACGAAGCATACGACGAGGGGAGAAGGAACAAACAAACGAAAGACAAAGAATTGCCACTTGTGGCGATTGTTTGGTCAAAAGTGCAGTTTGTGACGCATCTCGTGGGAACGGCACCGCAACGTGCCAAAGGCACACATCACGCCGTTAGGCATATCACTGCGAAGCAACATCGCGCCAAAGGTGCATCGCTTTTGCAAGGATAAGCGAATAGAACTAATTTGTTCAAAAATAGGAAAATATTGTTGAAACTTATGAAATTCCGCCGTGGGCAGGGAAACGTATGGGAAAAATTTGGCATATAAAAAGCGCGCAAATTATGATGATTTGCGCGCTTATTTTGCTAAAAACTATGCATTAAAGAGTGGGGTTGTCGTCGATTGTAAATTCCTCGCCACTGTCGCCGAAAGCGGTGCGAGCGGGATCGCTTCCGTTATAAAAACTCCTGCGAACTTCGTCGTAAAACATCGTCTTGGAAGTCATGACGTAGGGCGTCAACCAAACGTACAAAATGCCGAACGTGAAAGCACCCACGATAAACCAGCCGATGAAACTCAAATACATCAATACGAGTTTTCCTTTGTAGCCTTTGAGCATTTCATCGCTTTTTTTGAGGGTTTGCCACACCGACAAATCGGGCTCGTCGCGCATGATAAACGGATAAAACGAATAGCCTATTGCTTTGATTATTCCGGGCACGATAAGCAGGATTGCCCACAGCGCGCAAAGAATATAACAAAGCACGGTTGTGCCGACCTGTTTGAAGTAGGTTTTTGCCGAGGAAAAACCGCCAAAAAGCACCTTCCATTTATTGACGTTTTCACCGCGCGTCCAAGCGAGCACGTTTTGCGCCACTCCGATATTCAAAGGAATAAGGATAATGGTGATGAGTGCGCTGATGGCATAGTACCAGCCGATTGCTCCGAAATTTATTTCTTTGGGAATTGCGTCGGGATTGCCCGTAATATAGCCCTGAAGCGCATTGAGTTTTCCGCCGAACAAAATCTGCGGGATATAATTCAAAACTGTCTCGATAAGCGCGACGACAATCAGCAACGACCAAAACAGCCACAGTCTGCCACGAATGAACTGTCTGGCGTTTAGTTTTATTGTTTTGTTGTCAAGAGGTGTATAAAAATTTTCCATATCCGTATTATAGCAAAATTTGCAACCATATTCAAGAGTTTGACAAAAAGAGTTTGGCAAAAAATCTTGTAATACAAATTATGTTGTGCTACAATATATTTATTCCTTAGGGATAAATGACATTTTTGGAGACAGCAATGAAAATTAGCGAACTTATTAAAATTGTGAACGCCACCGTATATGCGTCGGACGATTTGGTTGACGGCGAGATTATGGGCGCGTTTGCCTCGGATATGATGAGTGACGTCTTGGCTTTTGCCAAAGATCAGGACGTGCTTGTTTCGGGGCTGTGCAATCCGCAGACCATACGCACTGCGGTTATGCTGGATATGAAGTGCATATTACTTGTCCGTGGCAAGATTCCAACCCCCGACATGATTACGCTTGCCCGCGCCAACGACATCGTTTTGTTGTCAACCATGTACAAAATGTACTCCACCTGCGGTATGTTGTACGAAAAAGGACTGGGCACGGGGGAATTCAAGGAGTAATATGAATTGTATCCACGTTGAGTTTGAGGTGCCCGGCAACAACTTTTTGTCGGCGGGTAGCGCAAGCGACTCGGTGAAAAGCACTCTGAAAAAACTTGGTGTGCCGTCGGCTGCGATACGTCGTGTGGCAATCGCCATGTACGAGGCGGAAATAAATATGGTTATTCACGCCGGAGGGGGGAAGTGTTACGCCGATATCTATGACGACCACATCAGAATCGTTATGAAAGACGAGGGCAACGGCATCGCCGACTTGGACCTCGCAATGCAAGAGGGATACTCCACGGCGTCTGACGACGTCCGAAACCTGGGCTTCGGCGCGGGCATGGGGCTTCCGAACATAAAAAACTATTCCGACAAGTTGAAAATCGACACCGCCGTCGGAGTTGGAACTACGCTGACCATCGACATTAACTTCGACTGATTTGCGTATTGTGGAATATTGAGGGAAAAATGAGTGAAGAAACCAAATCAATGCTGAATACCGTTATGCTGGATCCCGAGAAGTGCAAGGGGTGCATAACTTGTATGAAAAGATGCCCGACAGAGGCAATCCGCGTTAGAAACGGCAAGGCAAAAGTCTTGTACGAAAGGTGCGTTGCGTGCGGAGAGTGCGTCAGACTTTGTCCGCATCAGGCAAAACTTGCAAGCTTTGACAGTTTTGAAATTATCAACGATTATAAGTACAAAATCGCCGTGGTTGCGCCCGCTTTGTACGGGCAATTCAACAACCTGGACGATATAAATATCATTTTGAACGGCTTGTTGGAAATAGGCTTTGACGACGTGTTCGAGGTAAGTCGCGCGGCGGAACAGGTCACGTTGGCAACAAAAAAATATATGCAGGTCAACAAATACCAACAACGTCCCATTATCTCGACGGCGTGTCCTGCCGTGCTGGAACTTATTCTTGTCAGGTTCCACTCGCTCCAAGACAGGCTTTTGCCGTTGAAAGCCCCCGTCGACATCGCGCTGAGCCTCGCAAGGGAAAGAGCCATCGCAAAGGGCATTAAAAAGGAAGATGTCGGGGTGTTTTTCATCTCGCCGTGTCCTGCAAAAGTCTTTGCGCTGAAAACGGGCATGGGCACCGAAAAACCCCAAGCCGACGGCGTACTTGCCATTTCCGAAGTATATAAACGCCTGTTGCCCGCTATGAAGAATTTGAAGGAAATCAAACCTTTGGCAACGACGGGAAGTTTGGGGCTTTCCTGGGCGTCGAGCGGTGGCGAGGCGGCGGGTGCATGCGACGTCAAATTTTTGGCGGCGGACGGCATCGAAAACGTCATCAACGTGTTGAAGGAACTCGAAGACGACAAACTGCAATACCTGGACTTTGTGGAACTTAACGCCTGCAACGGCGGTTGTGTCGGCGGTGTTTTGAACGTCGAAAACCCCTTTGTCGCAAAAGCGAGAATCAGGGCACTCAGAAAAAAGCTGAAGCCCACCGCAACCGATCGTATCGCAGAGGGCAAAGATCCGTCGTTCTATCTGTGGGACAAAATGCCCGAGGTCAAAGACGTGTTCCGTCTGGACGAAAACAGGCGTGTCGCCATGCAAAAACTTGCCGTCATCGAAAAGGTTTTGTCCACCCTTCCGGGGTTGGACTGCGGTGGTTGCGGTGCGCCCAGTTGCAGGGCGTTTGCCGAGGACGTCGCGGCGGGCGAAGTCAGTATCGAAGACTGCGTAAGAGTCGAAAAGTGAGGTTTATATGAAACTTTCGGAACTTAAAACAAGACTTTGTGCAAAAGAATTATTTATGCCCGATCCCGAAAAAGAGGTGGAAGAAGGCTATTGCGGTGACTTTTTGAGTTTCGTTATGCAACGCGCGCCCGAGGGTAGCGTATGGTTTACAGTCATGACGAATATCAACGTTGCGGCGGTCGCGTCGCTTACGGGCGTGTCTGCAATCGTCGTGTGCGAGGGCAGTAAAAGCGACGCCCAACTTGTTGAACGAATCAAAAACACCGACGTTGCTTTGTTGGAAACAGACCTCGATATTTTCGGCGCGGTAAAGGCGTTTTTGAAGTAATAAATGGAACGCGTCCTGTACGATTTGCATATACACAGCGCGCTGTCGCCTTGTGCGGACAACGATATGACGCCGATAAATATCGGTGCGATGGCGTCCGCCAACGGGTTGCAGTTTATCGCCGTTGCCGACCACAACGCAATATCCAACGTCGAGGCGACTATGGAAGTGGGCGAGGCTTTGGACATTATCGTCGTGCCCGCCGTCGAGTTGCAAACCGCAGAGGACGTGCATATTCTTTGCCTGTTCGAAACTTTCGAAAATCTGAAAGGGTTTTTTGACGAAATTAGTTTCAAGGACATCAAAAACAAGCCTGATATTTTCGGACAGCAACTTATCGTCACAAGCGACGATGAGGTCGTCGGGTGCGAGGAAAGACTGCTTCTTGCCGGCGCAAACATTACAGAACCCGAGGTCAAGCCACTTGTCGAAAAGTACGGCGGGGTGGCGGTGCCTGCGCACGTCAACCGCGATTCAAACGGAATAGTTGCAGTATTGGGCGGTGTGCCCGATTACTATACCGCGGTGGAATTGTCTGCCGATTGCGACGAAGAAACGGCAAAACAATACGCAGAAAAATTCAGGCTTATTTTTGACAGCGATAGCCACGTAGTGTCGGAAATCGGCAAGACGCAACGGTTGTTGAGTATTAAAGAAATCAGCATAAAAGGGATTTTATCATATCTAAAAGGTGAATAAAGTATGTTAAATTGCAAAAAAGAAGTTGAAGCCCGCGTTGAATGGATAAAAAATCTTTTGCGCACCACGGGCGTCAAAGGTATCGTTTACGGCAACTCCGGCGGGAAAGATTGCACCCTTGTGGGCATACTCTCCAAGATGGCGACGGACAACGTCACGGGGATAATTATGCCGTGCGAAAGTAGCAGAAACTTCGGCATTGACCGCGAGCACGCGATACTCGCCGGCGAAAAATACGATATACCCCAAATCGAAATCGACCTGACGAGCGTAAAGCAGGCGTTCAGAAACGTGCTTCGTGACGAAATCGGCAAATGCGATATGGCGTACGCCAACATCAATCCGCGCCTTCGCATGACGACGCTTTACGCCTACGCTTACAAAAACAATTTGCTTGTCGCAGGCACGGGAAACCGCAGTGAGGCGATGATGGGATACTTCACGAAATGGGGCGACGGCGCATACGATTTCAACCCGATATCCGACCTTACCGTCAGGGAAATTTACGAAATGCTTCGTTACCTTGACGCGCCAAAAGAGATTATCGAAAAAGCACCGTCGGCGGGACTGTACGAGGGACAAACCGACGAGCAGGAAATGGGCATAAAATACGCCGACATCGACGATTATCTTTTGGAAGGGAAGGGCGACGAAAAAACCGTTGAAATCATAAAAAGACGGATTAACAACACCGCCCACAAAAGAAGCCCGTCTTACGTTTTCAGAAAGCCCGAATAAGGAAAAATCAAAAACGCCCCGATGCCTTTCGGGGTTATTTTTTTGTAAAAATTTACATTTAATAGTTAAATAGATAATAATATTATTTTAATGGTATATATTTTTTGATATATTGTTATGATAATATGTATATTTTGCTTTTCAAAATCACGACGATGTGATATAATACAATAGTTAAATTTTTCACAAATTTTTGTTACGGACAGCTTTGATCGACACTATGGGGGAAAGTTTAATCACTTAAAAATCAGATGTAGGAGGACAAAATGGCAAAAATCAAACTTACGAAAGTTCCGTTTGCCGGCACGCCCGAACAGGACGCAAAACTCACCGAGAAACTCGAAGAACTGAAGGGTGTTCCCGGCGCACTTATGCCAGCGATGCAAACGGCTCAGGAAATCTACGGATATCTTCCCGTTGAAGTTCAAAAAAGAATTGCAGACGCGTTGGACGTATCGCTTGAAAAGGTATTCGGCGTCGCGACGTTTTACTCGCAATTTTCTTTGAATCCGAAGGGACAATATCAAATTTCGGTATGTCTTGGCACTGCTTGCTACGTCAAGGGTAGTGGCGATCTGCTTGAAGCGATCGAGCGCGAACTTAACATCAAGCACGACGAATGCACTGCAGACGGAAGATTCTCTCTGCTTGAGACGAGATGTATCGGTTGTTGCGGACTTGCGCCCGTGCTTACCATCAACGAAGACGTTTATGGCAAACTCGTGCCCGCGGATATCCCCGGCATTATTGCAAAATACAAATAAGCTATGAGGGAACTGTCGCTACATATTCTGGATATCGCGGAAAACTCGGTCAAAGCCGGCGCGACGCTTATCACGGTGTCGGTCACGGCGAAGGGCGGGTATCTCACGATTGAAATCGCCGACAACGGCAAGGGTATGAGCGAGGATTTTTTAAGGAGCGTCACCGATCCGTTCACGACGACGCGCACCACGCGCAAAGTCGGTATGGGTATCCCCCTTTTCAAGATGGCGTCAGAAACCGCAAACGGCAGTTTTGACATAAAATCGCAACTCGGAAAGGGCACGGTAGTCACCGCAAGGTTCGAGCTTGACAACGTTGACCGCGCGCCTCTCGGCGATTTGGCGGAAACGGCATCGACGGAACTGTTCGACGGCACGCCCGACTTTGTATGGACGCTTACCGTGGACGACAGATCATTCACGTTTGACACGCGCGACCTTAAAAATCAACTGGACGGCATTTCCGTCGAAAATCCCGAAATAACTGTTTTTGTAAAAGAACTTTTAACCGAAAATTTTGAATCAGTCAGAGGAGGAATCAATTTATGAAATCAATAGCCGACATCAAGGCAATCAGAGATAAGATGCAAGCCGACAAATCGACGCGCGAATCGTCGAAAGACGGCGACGTCAGAATCGTCGTCGGTATGGCAACTTGCGGTATCGCGGCGGGCGCACGTCCCGTTTTCAACGCTCTTATCGACGAAGTCGCAAAACGCAACCTTGAAAACGTAAAAGTTACGCGCGCGGGCTGTATCGGTATGTGCAAGCTCGAGCCTATCGTCGAAGTTTTCGCACCCGGCGAAGAAAAAGTAACGTACGTCAAAGTTGACGCGGACAAAGCAATCGAAATTATCGAAAAGCATATCGTTGGCGGTAACGTCGTCGAAGAATATCTTTTAAACGAATAGGAGGACAGATATGTTCAGGTCACACGTTTTAATTTGCGGCGGTACGGGCTGTACCTCCAACCACAGCGACGAACTTATTAAAGAGTTCGAGCATCAGATTAAGGAAGCGAACCTCGAAAAGGACGCACAAGTCGTCAAGACGGGTTGCTTCGGTCTTTGCGCGGTGGGCCCCATCTGCATCGTCTATCCCGAAGGCGCGTTTTACAGCGCGGTCAAGGTTGACGACGTCAAGGAAATCGTTCAGGAGCACCTTGTCAAAGGTCGTATCGTTCAAAGACTTCTTTATAAGGATCACAAAACCGCAGAAACCGTTAAATCGCTTTCTGACAGCAACTTTATGAAAATGCAAACCCGTGTTGCGCTTCGCAACTGCGGTGTTATCAACCCCGAAAATATCGATGAATACATCGGCACCGACGGCTATCAGGCTTTAATCAAGGCTTTGACCGAGATGAAACCCCAAGACGTCATCGATGTCATCAAAGAATCGGGGCTTCGCGGAAGAGGCGGCGGCGGATTCCCCACCGGTATGAAGTGGCAATTCGCAAAAGATCAACCGGGCGACGACAAATACGTTTGTTGTAACGCCGACGAAGGCGATCCCGGCGCGTTCATGGACAGATCCGTCCTCGAAGGCGATCCTCACGCCGTTCTCGAAGCAATGGCAATCGCAGGTTACGCAATCGGCGGTCACCAAGGCTACATTTATGTCCGTGCGGAATACCCCATCGCGGTACAACGCTTGAAGATTGCAATTAAGCAAGCTCGCGAATACGGACTTTTGGGCAAGAACATTCTCGGCACCGGTTTTGACTTTGACATTGACATTCGTCTGGGTTCGGGCGCATTCGTATGCGGTGAAGAAACCGCTCTTATGACGTCAATCGAAGGCAACCGTGGCGAGCCTCGTCCTCGTCCTCCGTTCCCCGCAGTCAAAGGCTTGTTCGGCAAACCCACGATTTTGAACAACGTCGAAACGTACGCCAACATCGCGCAAATCGTATTGAGGGGCGCGAAATGGTTTGCTTCGATGGGTACCGAAAAATCCAAGGGCACGAAAGTCTTCGCACTCGGCGGAAAAATCACCAACACAGGTCTTGTCGAAATCCCGATGGGCACGACGCTCCGCACCGTTATCGAAGATATCGGCGGTGGCATTCCCAACGGCAAGAAGTTCAAAGCGGCGCAAACAGGCGGTCCTTCGGGCGGTTGTATCCCCGCTGAACATTTCGATATCCCCATCGACTATGACAACCTTATCGCAATCGGCTCGATGATGGGCTCGGGCGGTATGATCGTTATGGACGAAGACAACTGTATGGTCGATATCGCAAAATTCTTCCTGAAATTCACCGTTGACGAAAGCTGTGGAAAATGCACGCCTTGCCGTATCGGTAACAGAAGACTTTTGGAATACCTTGAGAAAATCACGTCGGGCAAAGGAACCTTGCAAGACCTTGACGAGATGGAAAAACTTTGCTACTACATAAAGGCAAACAGCCTTTGTGGACTCGGTCAGACCGCGCCCAACCCCGTACTTTCGACGCTCCGTTATTTCCGCGACGAGTACGAGGCTCACGTTGTCGACAAGACCTGCCCCGCAGGCGTGTGCAAAGATTTGTTGAGCTATGAGATTACGGACGCGTGCAAAGGTTGCTCGCTCTGTTCAAGGAAGTGCCCCGTCGGCGCAATCGACGGCGTCATCAAACAAAAATTCCATATCGATAAATCGAAGTGCATTAAGTGTGGCGCATGTATGGAAAGCTGCAAATTCAATGCTATCGTTAAGAAATAAGGTGGTGCGACTATGAGTGAAATGATTAACGTAAAAATTGATAATATTCCCGTGACTGTCGAAAAGGGCACGACGATTCTCGAAGCCGCAAGAATGGCGGGCATCAAGATTCCTACTTTGTGCTACCTTAAAGACATCAACGCTATCGGCGCGTGCCGTGTCTGCGTGTGCGAGGTCAAAGGCGCTCGCGCTCTCGTGGCGGCTTGCGTCTATCCCCTCGACCGCGAAGGCACCGAAGTGTTCACCAACACTCCGAAAATCCTCGAGTACAGAAAGACCACGGTCGAACTTATCCTGAGCGACCACGACTACAACTGTACAAGCTGTGTCAGAAACAGAAGTTGCGAACTTCAGGAACTCGCGCTCGAACTCGGCTGTAATTCGGAACGCTTCCAAGGCGAAAAATCCGATTATCCCATCGATACCAGCACGGCGTACCTTGTTCGCGACAACAACAAGTGCGTGCTTTGCCGTCGCTGTGTTGCCGCTTGTAAAGAGTATCAGGCTGTTGCCGTCATCGGCGCAAACGCTCGTGGCTTCGATACGCATATCGCTTGCGCGTTCGAAACGAAACTTTCGGACAACACTTGCGTAGGATGCGGTCAATGTATCACGGTTTGCCCCACCGGCGCACTTCGTGAAAAGGACGAAATCGACGACGTCATGCGTGACCTTGCCGATCCCGATAAGTACGTCATCGTCGGCACCGCTCCCGCAACGCGCGTGGGCATCGGCGAAGAGTTCGGCTATCCCGTCGGCTCCAACACCGAGGGCAAAATGGTTTCGGCTCTCAGGCGTCTCGGCTTCAACAACGTCTTTGACGTTGACTTCACCGCTGACCTTACCATTATGGAAGAAGGTTATGAGTTCCTCGACAGAGTTACCAACGGCGGTGTCCTTCCCATGATGACGTCTTGCTCGCCCGGCTGGATTAAGTTTATCGAGCATTACTATCCCGAACTTATCCCCAACCTTTCGACGTGCAAATCTCCGCAACAAATGTTCGGCGCGGTGTGCAAAACCTATTACGCCGAAAAACTGGGCATTCCCGCAGAGAAAATCAGCGTGGTATCCATCATGCCTTGTACCGCCAAGAAGTTTGAGAAAGGTCGTCCTTTCCAAAGCGCGTCAGGCGTACCCGATATCGACCACGTCTTGACCACTCGCGAGCTTGCAAGACTTATCAAGCGCAAAGGTATCTTGTTCAACAACCTCCCCGACGAGGAATATGACGTTCCGTTCGGCATCGGCTCGGGCGCAGGTCTTATCTTCGGCGTCACGGGTGGCGTTATGGAAGCGGCTCTCCGTACTCTCCAAGACGTCCTCACCGGCAAGGACAACAAGAACATCGACTTCACCGCAGTGCGTGGCGTAGAAGGCATCAAAGAAGCCACCGTCACCCTTCCCGTCAACGGCAAGGAAACCGCTGTCAAGGTCGCTGTCGCGTCCAGCTTGAAGAACGCAAAAACCCTTATGGACCTCGTCAAAGCAGGCAAGGCAGACTACCACTTCATCGAGATCATGACTTGCCCCGGCGGTTGTGTCAACGGCGGTGGTCAGCCCATTAAGGACGCGTTCACGAGAAATACCATCGATATCCGCGCAGAACGCGCAAAGGCTGTCTATGACGCAGATAAGGGTATGAAACTGCGCAAGTCGCACGAGAACCCCTACGTTCAGGCGTTGTATAAGGACTACTTCGACAGACCTAACAGTCATAGGGCACACGAAGTATTGCACACCAAATACGTCGTCCGCGGAAAATAAGCAATTCGCTTACTCAAACGAAAGCACCGAGCAATCGGTGCTTTCTTCGTTTTCACAAGATTTTGCGGTTTTGATACGGTTTTGCGCCGAAAATCTTACTTTCGGTTTTTTTGCCGTCTTTATTGATTGTTGACAAATTGTATGGTAAAATTATTTTAGAAAACTAAAGACAAACCACGGCTTATATTATTCTTGACTTAATTAAAAGCAAGTGAGGGGAAAATAATGGATATAATCGCGTCAAGAAATTTTAACCTTGCGTATATAATTCTCGACAGCATTTTTTTACTCATATTCGCGGGACTGCTTTTTTATAAAAAGCGCAAACTGACGCTTTTGTGGGGACTGTTCGGCGGGATTCTTTACTTCGCGGTTGACTACGGAATATTCCACCACCAAACCCACTCGCGCTCGATCACGGGCGGAAGTATGTTTTGGGTGCTTTTGTGGATGAGTATGAGTTACGGCTTCACCAACTTTGCGTGGATTTGGCTTGCGCTGAAGCGCGACGAATATATCAAAGAGTGGACGTTCCTCATTTTCGTGTGGTGGCTTGCGTGTCCCGTTCTTGCAAATATGATACCTTCGGCGGAAATTCATATCGAGCGCACGACTGGCGCGTATCACGGGATTATGGGCGCGATTCTTTTCGTGTCGTACCTCGCCGTGATAATTTATAACCTCACGCAAAGCGACAAGTCGACAAGAGTCAATATCCTGCGACTTTTCATCATCGGCGTGCTGGCGCAACTCGGCTGGGAGTTTTCGTTGCTTGTCGGCGGAATACGAAGCAACGGCTTTTCGACGGGACAAAAAATAATGACGCTTGTCGTCAACAGCCTTGTCGAAACAAACTTGGGACTTCCCGCAATTTACCTTATTTATATTGCCATAACAAGCAGGGTAAACGAGGACTTGACCAAAACAATCAAAACGAAAAAAGAGCGTTTGATTGAAAATAACGCAAAAATCGAATTTCCTAACTCAGCCGAACGCACGTTTGAGTATGACGAAATGGCGTAAAATCAACATTTCACCCGACATAAAAGAAAAACCGATACTTTCGTATCGGTTTCTTCATAGGTGGTCTTTGGAGAAGATTTGTAAGGAGCAGAGCGACGGAATAGCCGAAGCGTCACGTAATTCAAACGGTCTTCTCACCCGACATAAAAGAAAAACCGATACGAAAGTATCGGTTTCTTCATAGGTGGTCTGGGTGAGAAGATTTGAACTTCCGGCCTCTTGAACCCCATTCAAGCGCGCTACCAAACTGCGCCACACCCA
>CAKQMI010000034.1 GCA_934254835.1 uncultured Clostridia bacterium
GCGAAATCATGAGCTTCGGCGATATGGAAGAAACGGTGCAATACTCCAAAGACCTTGTCGCAAGATTCTTTTAATATTGTTGTATAATGCAAAGCGCGGACGTTTTGTCCGCGCTTTTGTTTTTCGTTTTTTTGAAGAATAATGACTTTATCGCCGAATTTTTTATCTTAAATCCGCAATGTCGTAAATGAGCCTTTCGGTTTTGTCCCAGCCGAGGCAGGCGTCGGTGATGGATTTGCCGTAGATTTTGCCGTCGGAGGGTTGCGAACCGTCCTCGATATACGACTCGATCATCAGTCCTTTAATCGCCTTATGGATATCGTCGGAGCAACGGGTGCTGTGCAGTACTTCCTTGGCGATACGAGGCTGTTCGTCGAACTTTTTGGCGGAATTGGAGTGGTTGGTATCGACGATGACGGCGGGGTTTTCGAGCGCGCTCGCGTCGTACAAATCGCAAAGTTTCCTGAGGTCCTCGTAGTGATAGTTGGGGATTGCCTGTCCGTTTTTATCGACAGAACCGCGCAGTATCGCGTGGGCGAGCGGATTGCCCGCGCTGTTGACTTCCCAGCCCGAATAAACGAACGTATGCGGATGTTGCGCCGCGCGTATCGAATTCATCATCACCGACAAATCACCGCTTGTTGGGTTTTTCATGCCGACGGGGATATCGAGTCCGCTTGCCGTAAGCCTGTGGAACTGGTTTTCAACCGACCTCGCCCCCACCGCAACGTACGACAGCACGTCCGAAAGGTACAGGTGGTTTTCGGGATAAAGCATCTCGTCCGCGCAAGAGAATCCCGTTTCTTCCAGCGCCCTGATGTGCATTTTCCTTATCGCGATGAGTCCTTTGAGCATATTTTCGCCGGCGTTCGGATCGGGCTGATGGAGCATTCCCTTGTAGCCGTCGCCCGTCGTACGCGGTTTGTTCGTATATATGCGCGGGACGATGACGATTTTGTCGATGACCTTGTCCTGCACCGTGCGAAGACGCGAGATATAGTCCAAAACGGCGTCTTCCCTGTCGGCGGAGCACGGTCCGATAACCAAAATAAAGCGGTCGTCTTTCCCGCAGAAAATGTCTTGCAAGATTTTGTCTGTGCCGATTTTCAAGGCGGAAAGTTCGTCCTTTAAGGGGTACATCGCCTTGATTTCTTGAAGCGTCGGCAGTTTTCTTTTGAATTCGAGATTCATGATTTAGTTCTCCTTTGCGTCTTTGTCGAAGACTTTGCGACGAGCGGTGGACTCACGCAGAGTCTCGCGTATTTTTTCGCAGTCGTCGCTTTTGATATATTCTTTGAGTTTGTTGAAATTTTCTTCAAACAAATCCATTTGTTTCACTAATTCGTCCTTGTTGGCAAGGAAAAGTTCGCTCCACATATCGTCGTTGATTTTGGCGATACGCGTGAGGTCGCGGAATGAGTCGCCCGTGTATTCGGCAAGGTGGTGCGACTTTTTGCTGACCATCAGCGACACGGCGATACAGTGCGTCAGGTGTGACAAAAATCCGACGATTTCGTCGTGTTCGTGCGGGGAAAGCGTCGAAATTCTTTCAAACCCCAAAACGCGCCCCAACTCCTTGACGGCTTCGATATTTTCCGCCGTATTCGATTTGGACGGAGTCACGATGAAATTCGCGCCAGAAAACATATTCGGGGTGGCGTTTTCGACACCGCTGACCTCTCGCCCGGCCATCGGGTGCGCACCGACAAATTCCAAATCGTCGCGGAGAATTTCCTGCACGTTTTTGACCACGACCGTCTTTACCCCGGTGACATCGGTGATAAGCGCGCCGGGCTTTATGAACGACTGATAGTTTTTAATCCAGTCGATAAAATCGCGAGGATACAGCGCAAAAATCAACAGGTCAAATTTTTTAACGAAATCCTCTTTTACGTGCGTTTCGCCGTCCGCGATATAGCCGTGACTTTTTGCAAAATCAATCGAGGACTTTTTCTTGTCGATCGCGCCGACGTAGTAGCCTTTTTTGCAAAGCGCGGAGGCGTAACTTCCGCCGATGAGTCCAAGCCCTACGATAAGCACCTTTACGTTTTGGTCAAATTTCATACAAGTTTACTCCTATCGATTTTAATACGTCGAAGAAAGTCGGGAAACTTTTGTTCACCGCTTCCGCCCCGAAAATCTCCGCACCGTACTTTATCATAAGCACCGAAAGTGCCATAACTATGCGATGGTCGTTGTGTCCGCAAAGCGACACAACAGGTGGTTTAAGCGTCGTTTTTTTGACAACAACGCTGTTTTCTGCCACTTCAACAACTGCGCCGAATTTTTCGAGCTCCTCTTTCATCGCGCTTGCTCTGTCGCTTTCTTTGACTTTCAGCCTTCTTGTGTTTATAAACGTTCCGCCGTTTTTATATGCGGAATATGCAAACAGCACGGGCGCGAGATCGGGACAATCTTTTATATCGATTTCGGCGTTTTCGCCGTTCAGTTTTTCAAATAATTTGACTGCGACTTTGTCGCCTTGCGCACTGTTTTCGTCAAGTCCCAACACCTGAACGCCACCGAAAATTTCGTTGACGGCAATCAAAAACGACGCGTTCGACCAGTCGCCCTCGACCTTGAATTTCCCGCCGTCAAGGCTAACTTTGCCTCTTATTAAAAACTCGTTTTCTTGCGTTTCGACTATATCTGCACCAAGTCTTTTCAGGACGGAAATCGTCATATCGATGTACGAGCGACTTTCGACGTCGCCAAGGATTTTTAAGCGACTTTCGCCGTCGATTTTTGAAAGAGCAAACAACATTCCGCTTGCGTATTGACTGCTGACGTCGCCAAAAATTTCGTACTCGCCCTTAGAAAGTTTTCCGCTTATCTCAATCGCGTTTTTTTCGGTTTTTATTGAAATGCAAGAGTTTTTGAAAAGGTTTTCGTATTCCTTAACTCCCCGCTCAATTAGCCTTTCGCTCCCCGTAAATTTGCAATTTTTCGCGCCGAACGCAAGGGTAATCGGTATGAAAAACCGCAACGTACTTCCGCTTTCGTTGCAGTCGAAAACGGCGTTTTCAACGGTGTGGTTTTTAATGGGAATTATCGTCATTTTATCGCCGTCGCGTCGGAAATCTCCGCCAAGCGCCTTTATGCAATTCAGCGTTGCTTTGATATCCTCGCTGTCGGACACGTTCAAAATCTCGCTTTTTCCGCTCGCCAAAGCGCACCCGATAAGATAGCGGTGCGAGAGGCTTTTGGACGGGGGAGCGACAACCGTACCTCCGACTTTTGACGGCAAAATTTTAATCTTCATTACTTTCTATATGGTTTTTCAAAATATCGGTTGCAACGAGGTATCCGTCAAGCCCGCGCCCCTCGACGGTGGCGATTGCAACGGACTTTATAAAACTGATTTTCCTGAAATCTTCCCTTTCGTTGACCTTTGAAATATGCACCTCGACGGTGGGAATTGCCACGCCCTTTATGGCGTCGTGGAGCGCAACGCTCGTGTGGGTATATCCCGCAGGGTTAAAGACGATGCCGTCGATATGCGAAAAGTAGGCGCGTTGAATTTCGTCGATGAGCGCGCCCTCGTGGTTCGACTGGAAAAACTCGACTTCCACCCCGATTTCTTTGGCGTGGGTTTTGACCTTTTCGACAAGGGTATCGTAGGTTTCGCGCCCATAAATTTCGGGCTCTCTGACGCCCAGCATATTGATATTCGGTCCGTTCAGAATCAAAAATTTCATAATAAATCAAGTCTCCTTACTTCGTTGACGACGTCTTGGATATCGCCGTTTGCGTTGACGGTGAAGTCGGCGCGGGATTTATAAACGTCATACCTTTTTTCAAAAAGGTTTTTGAGTTTTTGCACGTCGGACGACAGCGGTCTGTCGGCGGTTGCGACAAGGTTGTCAAGGCTCCTGTCCAGAAAAACTATAGTGCCGTTTCGCCTGAGTGCGCGCGCGTTATTATCGTTTAATATTGCGCCCCCGCCCGTCGCGATGACCAACCCGTTTTTCATTGACAGTTCGTTTATTACTTCGCTTTCGATACGCCTGAACCCTTCTTCGCCCTCGGTTTCAAAAATCCGACTAATCGGCATTTTTTGTTTTTCGACGATGACGGCGTCGGTATCGACAAACTCTTTTTTATAAATTTTTGCGATTTTCCGCCCTATGGTGGTTTTCCCCGAAGACGGCATACCTATGAAAACGACATTTCGTTTTTCTTTCAAAATTTCAGAAAAAACTCTGTCGATTATGCGCTCGTCCACCTCTTTGTTCTGGAAAATCGCCGAGGCGTACACGGCTTGCGCGACAAGCATATAAAGCCCGCCTTGCGCCCTCAACCCTCTGTCCTTTGCGCCGAGCACCAGGTTTGTGCAAAGCGGATTGTATATTGCATCGACGACACCGCTCAAATTTTTGAATTTGCCAAGGTCAACGGGGCACGCGTCGGCGCACGGATACATTCCGACGGGCGTAGTATTGACGATGACGTCGGCGTCGCCGTGAACTCTGTATGCAACGTCGTAAGTCACAACGCCCGCGCCCTCTTTTCTCGACACGCGCTTCACGTCTTTTGCGCCAAGCGATTTTGCCACTTCCGACGCGGTTTTGGACGTTCCGCCACTGCCCAAAATCAAAACTTTTTTGTTTTTACAGTCAATTCCCGCACGGTTTATCAACGACCTCATTCCGAAAAAGTCGGTGTTGAACCCGAAAAGTTTCCCGTCCCTGTTCACTACGGTGTTGACCGCTCCGATTTTTTTCGCTTCGTCGGAAATCTCGTCCAAATACGCCATCGCCTTTTCCTTGTAAGGAATCGTGACGTTTATCCCCAAAAAATCGCGCCTTTCGAAAAACGCCGACAACTCGCTTTCGTCAATTTCCAAAAGTGAGTAATCGTAACTTGCGATAAGCGCGTGTATTTCGCGGGAAAAACTGTGCGAAAGAGATTTTCCGATAAGTCCGAATTTCATTTATTTATACCTTTTATGAATACGTCCGTGCCGTATTTTTGCGCGATAAGGTCGGAAATAACAAGCGCGCTCACCGCATCGATTACGGGACACACTCGCCTGATGATTGCGGGATCGTGTCTTCCTTTTACGCTTATCGTCGTTTCCTCGTTTTTCAGAAAATCGACGGTGTTTTGCGTTTTGAAAATCGACGGAGTGGGCTTGACGGCGCACTTGAACACAACGGGCATACCGTTGGTAATACCGCCGTTGACACCGCCGTTGTTGTTGGTGGCGGTGGCGATTTTTCCGTCGTTTATCACGAATGCGTCGTTTGCGAGGCTACCTCTCATTTTGGCAAGTTCAAAGCCTTTTCCAAACTCGACGCCCTTAATTCCGCCGATTGAAAACAGTGCGTGCGACAGCATACTTTCGACGCTGTCAAACCACGGCTCGCCGACGCCCGCAGGAAGTCCCGAAATTACGGTTTCCGTGATACCGCCGACGCTGTCGCCGTCCGCTTTTGCCACTTCGATTGCTTTCTGCATTTCAATTCCCTTTGCCTCGTCCAGCACGGGGAATTTTGCAGATTTTAGGGTTAATATGTCGTTTTTAATATCGT
Source organism: uncultured Clostridia bacterium (assembly GCA_934254835.1). Lineage (GTDB taxonomy): Bacteria > Bacillota > Clostridia > Christensenellales > CAG-917 > CAG-349. The sequence continues at coordinate 5,535 of CAKQMI010000034.1, forward strand.
CAAATGCCTTATCTTGCACATTAGCACATTCAAGAACGTGAGTTGCAATATCCACGCCGATGTTTTTAAGAGCGTGTTTTATTATCGCATACACCGCAACAAGCCCCGCGGTTACTCGTCCCGAAAAGTGTCCGCCCCCGCGATAATCTTCAAATCCGTTATACTTGCAAAACGCCGAAAAATCAGCGTGCGACGGGCGCGCGACGCCATAGTTGTAGTCACCGCTTCTTGCGTTTTCGTTTGGTATAATCACGCATATCGGCGCACCCGTGGTCTTGCCGTTGAACACACCGCTCATAATCTTGAAGTCGTCGTTTTCACGGCGCGCGGTATCCGTACTCATCGAAGGAGCGCGCCTTAAAAGTTCCGCCCTGATTTCGTCCTCGACAACGTCGATGCCGGCGGTCAATCCGTCGAGGACCGCGCCCACGCACTCGCCGTGGCTTTCGCCGAATATCGTCAGCGTTATGCTGTTTCCAAAGGTGTTTTTCATATTATCTCCTTATATTTTGAGTAGGTCTTGAGGGGTGCGGTTGACGAACTCGAACTTGCCGATTTCGGGGACGAAAACCGTTGATATTTCTTTGCCGTCGGCTTTTTTGTCGTGCGCGATAAACGGCAAAAGTTCCGCATTTGTTTTATCAGTCGAAACGGGCAAGCCGTACTTTTTCAGCACCTTTTCAAGGCGGGTTTTGACGTTGTCGGAGCAGGCGTACAGCATACCCGTCGCAACGCATTCGCCGTGCAAAAGTCTGCCCTTTTGTGCACTTTCGATGGCGTGTCCGACGGTGTGACCGAAGTTCAGAACCTTGCGAAGTCCCGCTTCTTTTTCGTCCTGTTCGACGACGGCTTTTTTGATGAGTATCGACCTTTCGATAATTTCTTGTACGTCGCGTCTTACGTCGTCCGAATTCTCGATAAACTCAAAAAGCGACTTGTCGGACGTGACCGCCATTTTTATAGCCTCGGCAAGCCCCGCACTGAACTGTCTGTCGTCAAGCGTTCTTAAAACGGAAGTGTCGATAACGACGGCTTTCGGCTGATGGAACGCGCCGACCACGTTTTTCACGCCCATAAAATCAATTGCGGTTTTCCCGCCGATCGACGAATCCACCTCCGACAAAAGCGTCGTGGGGACGTTGTAAAAATCGACGCCACGCATATAGCACGCCGAAGCAAAGCCCGCAATATCGCCGACGACTCCGCCTCCGACCGCAACGACGCAGTCTTTCCTCAAAAACGAATTTTCAAGCATAACTTCGAGAATAGTCTTGAAGTTTTCAAAGTTTTTGCTTTCTTCGCCCTGTTTCAGCGTCAAAACCACGGCGAATTTGCATTTTTCTTTTACCTTATTCGCATATTCTTGTGGCACGCCGTCATCGGTGACGACAAGGACTTTTCGTCTTAGGTCAAAGTACTTTTCAACGCTGTCGAGCGCGCCCTTTTCGACGATGACGTCATAGCGCGCGTCAAGGTTTACGGGGATAATCATTTGTCATACTCCTCGTCCGAAAAGTAACTGCCCACAAGTTTGAGCTTGGCGCAAAGCGCGGACAATTCCTGCATAAGTTCCCTGCCGTTTTGCGTGTGGACGTTGCCTTCCGCTTCTATGTAAAAATAGTAATTCCATTTCAAATTCTTCATCGGACGCGAGCGCAACGACCGCATATTGAAGTTGTGTGCGCCGATAATGTTCAGCGCGCTTGCCAACGAGCCCGACTCGTTTTGCACGGTGAACATCAAAATAAAACTTTCGTTTTCGCGCTTCGTGACGAAAAGCGGAGTGTTTTCAACCCTCGAAAACGACGCAAATCTTGTGGTGTTGGTCTTGACGTCGTTGATATCGTGCTCGACAACGTTCAACCCGAACACGTTTGCGGTCTCGTCCGAGGCGATCGACGCGATGGTTTTGTCCCCGCACTCTTTCACGAACTTTGAGGCAAGAGCGGTGTTGGAATACGCCCTTGTTTCGAGGTTGTGTTTTTTGATGAATTCGGCGCATTGAGCAAGTGCCTGCGGGTGACTGACCACCGTTTTTATGGTGTCGAGGCTTGCCCCCTCAACCGCCAACAGATTGTGCGTAATCGGGACTTCAATCACCTGATTTATGTAAAGATTGCCCGAAAAGGTCAAATCCATAACCTCGCCGACCTCGCCCGCATAGCTGTTTTCGAGGGGCAAAACGGCGCAATCGAAGTCGCCTTTTTGGACGCCCTCGTACGCCTCTTGGAAGGTTTGGCACGGCACGTACACGGCGGTTTTGAACATTTTCTTGGACGCGATGTGAGCAAACGCCCCCTCGACGCCACAGTACGCCACCGTCATATTGCGAAGCAAAGCCTCCTGATATTTGCAGGAAACCTCGATTGTGTCTTTGATGAAATCGACGTAATACGGCTTCAGACTTTCGTCGGTGATATATTTTGAATTGCGCGTTGCGACCTCTGTTTCGCGCGCGGGATCGCGCACCGACAGCCCGTTGTCCTTTTTGTACAGCGCGACGTCTTTGACGGCTTCCATTCTCTTTTGAAAGAGTTTTGCCATCTTTTCGTCGATTTCGTTGATTGTGTTTCTGGCTTCCAAAATGTCCTTCATATAAACCTCTTTTCGTATCCATTATAATCAAAATTGATTATAAAACCATCGTTTTTATCAAGATTTTCGTCTTTATTGCAATTTCCGCCGAAAATATCGTAATTTTTATATAAAAAAAGCGACTCCGAAAGGAATCGCTAAAATTATTTCGTAAAAAAAGTGCGTCGACTTTCAGCGTCCCTTGCGAATTGAAACGTTGTTAAAAAAATAATAGTAATAATACTTGTTGTCGACGAAGTTTTTCATATACGCCCTTTGATTATATCAATGATTATATAAATGATAATGCCCTTTTCGCGATTTGTCAACTTCATTTTGGCAAAAGAATAATTTCAGAAGGTTTTTCACAAAAAGAAAAGGAAGAACGCGCCTTCCGGCGCGTCCTCATTGCATTATCAAAATTCCGTGACTTCTTTATACTCCTCTTTGGGATAAGTATATCCGCAAATGGGTGGCATCGAGTTGTAAACCCTGTCGATGTCGATGTAACCTATGCCGTTTTTGAATCCCGAGAACGTTCCTTTCACAAGCACGCTTTCCATTTTGAGACTAATCGCCATAACGGCAACGCGCGCTCCTTTTTTTAACCCGTCGAAAAGGGATTTATACGGGCTTGCGGTGAACACGATACGATCGTGTCCGACGGCTTGAGCCTGTACGGCGGGAACGACTGCCGGATATCCCTCTTCGTTGATAAACGAGACGAATTTCGGATTGCCAAGCGCATTGAAAAGTTTAGTCGCAAACGGACTGATAATATCCTTGCCGTTTTTATTTTTCATAAGCCCTTTCAACATAAGCACCCTTACAGCGTTGACGCCGACGCCCAAAAGATTGAGTTTTTTCTTTTCGGTTATGCCTTTGAGATGAGCGTAATGCACCTTACCTATTCCGAAATAGGTATTGAATCGCCACATTTGCATATTGTTGTATTTGACGTATTCCTCTCCCTCGGTTTTCACATCGTACCAGTCGCAAAAACCCGTCCAAAGATTCATATCGAGCGTCAATATCGCAAAGCCCGACTTATGCCTTTCAATCATATTGACCTTACTAAGTCCCTGCGAAAACTGCCCCGCGACCATCGTATTTTCGTCCTTTGCCATAAGCGTTGTGATAAATGAAATATGCGGATCGCGATCGGCACCGATAGTTGCGATTACAGCCAACTTTTCGCTTTTTTCAAATGTTTTAAAATCATTTGGATTTATTTTTTCGTTCATTATTTTTCCTCCTTTTCAAGTTGCGTCGCGCCTGTGACAAAGACATTGTCCAAACCTTCATCAAGTGCAATATTCAATAGTTCATTCATACGTTTTTTGGTCATTAACTGCGTGTTTTTGAAAAACCAGTCTTGATACAGCCTTTCGTACTTATCGCGACAAAGATTGTTGAAAGCACACATTTCCCACCTGTCGAAACGACCTTTTATAAAACGCGCGATGTTTTTTACGTTATCGTCGTCGTCCGTCGCACCGGGGATTATCGGCGTCCTTATCCAAATTTTTGCGCCCGTGTTTTTGACCGCGTCGGACAAGTAATCGAAGTTTGAAAGTATTGCCGAATTATCTGCTCCCGTAAACTCTTTGTGTTTTTCCGCGTCAAAGATTTTTATATCGTACAGAAAAACATCGACGAACGGCAAAACTTTTTCAAAGTCTTCCTTTTTGCAAAGCCCCGAGGTATCGACGGCTGTGTTTATGCCCGCTTCTTTCAACTTTTTCAAAAGCAGTTGCGCCTCGTCCGCCTGCGACATAATTTCCCCGCCCGAAAGCGTCACGCCTCCGTCGCTACCGAAATACGCGCGGTCTTTTACAAGTTCAAAAAAGATTTCGTCAACCGTCTTTTCTTCGCCTTTCGTTTCTATAGCACCGGTGGGACATTCCTCGACGCAGGCACCGCACACCACGCACTTGTCGCGGTCAAAAACAATGCCTTTTTCCGTCGCTTGCACCGCGTCTTTTTTGCACGCCGAAACACAAGAACCGCACCCGATACACCTGACCGCAATCCACTCGTTTTGTCGCTTGAAAGATATGCTTTCGGGGTTGTGGCACCACCTGCAACGAAGGGGACAGCCTTTTACAAAAAGCGTTGAGCGAAGTCCCGGTCCGTCTTCGGTGGACATTCTTTGGAAGTTTAGTATCAGCATATCAAAATCCTTTGTGGCTTTCACGGGCGATAATTTCGTCCTGAAGTTCACGTCCAATACTTGTGAAGTACGCATTGTAACCCGTCACGCGCACCAAAAGGTGACGATACTCCGACGGGTGTGCCTGCGCATCTTTCAGTACCTCGGGATCAAGAATATTGATTTGAAGCGCGGTACCGCCGTTTTCGACGTATCCCCTCAAAAACGACTTGAACTTTTCTTTGTGTTGAGGATCTTTCACCATCGACGTATTGAAAGTTATCGTGTGGCTTGCCCCGTTGGGTAAACAGTTGAGATAATTTTCAAAGTCGCCTTTCTCGCTCTTTCCGCCAAGCGCCTCGCCCACCGAATTGCTGTTTGCCGTCGGACCGTTGATATCGGCTCCGTTACTGGGACAAATCGCGTTGGACAGGAATTGATTTTCGCTTCTTCCGTCCGCGCTGGCTTTCAGGATATATCCCGAGCCAACCCAATAGTTCCAACTGAGCATACCGGGGCGATAAATCCTGTTGGTTGCGGTGGTTTTATAGTTCCAAGTTTCGTTTGCCCAAAACTCCATGACGTCTTTTGCGAACTCGTCCACCGCCATGTCGTTTCTGCCGTATTTAGGCGCTTTGTTTTTGGCTTTCGCCTGCAACACTTCGTAGCCTTTCCAGTTGGCTTTCAGTGCTTTGACAAGTTCCTCAAGCGTACATTCCTTTTTGTCATAAACAAGGTATTTCACGGCAAGCAGGCTATCGACGGTCGTTGCGAAAGTGACGCCCTCGACCGTGACAAAATTCAGTTCCGCCCCGCCCTCGGTGATATCCATACATTTATCGATACAACCGTTGACAAGCAGGGATAGATACGGCGTCGGATTGTATTTTGCGCGCACGCTTTCCGTTTCGTTGTGGTGCTCTATCATAACTTTCAGGACGTATTTCAACTGTTTTTTGAACGCCGAATAAAACTTTTCAAACGTATCCAAATCTTTGAGTTCGCCCGTTGGTTCGCTCACCCTTTCGATTTTGCTCCACTTGTCCGTCATTGCGTCGTAAAAAGGCAAAAAATCGCACCCGTTGCCATAGACGAGTTCCATCGCCTTCAACAAGTTTACGTTGACGTCAACCGTACCCGAGCGGTCGTTGCCGACCATTGTGTTTTCCAGACACCCCACCGACGCATAGTCGAAAACGTTGTCCTCGTTGATGTATTTTTCGGTGTGCGACATTTTGGCTTCTCTTAAAAGTCCCGCCATACTTCTTTCGTCAAAGTTCAACAAAAACGGTGCGCCCTGACTTTCGGAAACCATATCAACAATGCGATCCATCAATTCGTCGGGGGTGTTTCGGTGCAGACGGACGTTAGGTTTAGGCTCGAGTATCGGCGAATAATCTTCGATGACGTCCAAAAACAGGTACGTCAAGTCGTTGGTCATATCTTTGCCGTCCTTGCCCATGCCCGACAGATTTAACAATTGTCCAAATCCCGCCGTTATGCCCTGATTGCAACCAATTCTTATTTGCGCGTCGTAAACGGTGTTGCAGTGGAACCAGAAGCACCCGAGGATTTCTTTCATAAATTCCTTGCTCATACCGTCCTTTATCGACTGTTCGTAATAAGGATAAAGATATTGGTCGATTCTGCCAAACGACACGCCGGGCCCCGGATATCTTTCGTCGAACATTACAAGCATGTGCGTGAACCACAGCGACTGCATCGCCTGCCAAAATCCGTTGGCGGGCTCCCATGGCACGCGCATATTTTCCGCCATTTGCAAAAGTTCCGCCTTTCGTTTTTCGTCCTTCTCGACGCTCGCCTTTTCAAGGCATTTCTCCTTATACTTTTCGGCAAGTTCTTTGGGCATTGTCGCGACGATTTTCATTGCGCGAATATTTGCACCCTTTTTGCCTTTCTTATCTTCTTCGCTCAAGGTCGCGTATTTCGCTTCCAATTGCTCGTATATCCCCTTAAAACCGTATTTCAGTATTTTGGCATAGTCGGGGATAAGGTGTCCGCTTGTCGCCCCGCTGTTGCCGTACCCGTGCGAAATAAGATATACGATTTCTTTCCTCAGTTCCATTATGCGTTTTTCGCGGGCGACGCCTTCTTCTTTCGTCAGACACATGCTGTACATTGCGTTAAATCGCGCGCCACACAATAAGTCCCCGGGCAAAATTTCCTTGGGAATATGATTGACGATAAGGTCTTTTTCATAACTTGCCTTTCTTTCGGGAATGCTCTGATTGAAAAATTCGTCCTTCACGGGCACAACTTTTGCGGTCTCGACAAACCCCGACGTGAAAGGCTGATAAAATGCCACCGTTTCGGGGACAATATGATAGGTCAGTTCGTCAAAACATCTGTCCCACTCTCTGCCGTTTGAAAAGCAACTGTATTCGTTGTTCCATTTTCTGTCCGCCCCTAAAAAGAAATAATCCCTAAGCCACTGCACGCGTGGCGTAAGATTTTTCGGTTTTTTGACGGCATCTTCGTATTTTGCCATATTCAACCCTCCTTATTCATAGTCGTTTTTACGATATATTCGCCTTGCGACAGTAGTTCCGCAAGATATTTTTCGGCATCGTCGGCGTTTTTGTTTTTGATTGCTTCAAAGATTTGTTCGTGCGTGTCATAGACGTATTCGCGGTCGTAGTTGTTTTCGTAAAAACGGGTGACAAGCGCGACGTAAATGTTTTCAAAAGACTTCAACAATATCGAATATACAAAGTTGTGCGACGCTTTTGCAATGGCGTGGTGAAACGCAACGTCCAACTTCACCCGTTGCGCTATCGTGCAATCCTTTCTTTCTTCTTCGATGATTTTTGAAATTTCCGAAATATCGTCGTCGTTACGCTTTTCCGCCGACGCCCGCACCGCAGAAAGTTCAACCGTGCGTCTGCCGTCCAAAATGTCCGCGACGTATTCCCCTGTCATAAGCCCGTTTTCAAAAAGCCCCTGAAGTACGGCAAGCGTCCCCTCTTTTTCCCAATCGGTCACAACGATGTGCCGACGAGGAACGGTCACAAGATATCCCTTGTTTTGCAGTTCCACAATGCCGGCGTTTACTACGCTTCGACTGACGTTGTATTCCTTTGAAAGCGCGCGAAGAGTGGGCAGTTTTTCCCCTCGTTTCAATTCCCCTTTCAAAATTTTCCTTTCAATTTCGTTTGCAAAATCAGAAGTCAGGCTCATATTACCACCTCCCCTTTTTTGGTTGGTAATACCACAGTATATTATAATTATTGTACAATGTTGACAAATTGTCAAATTTTCTTATTGAAAAAGCGGTGTCACTTTTTTTGTGACCAAAAAAATGACTGCGTGTTCGACGCAGTCAAATGAGTTTATTTTGATTATATTTTTATTCGGTCTTGTCGTTTTTTGGGGGTTCTTTTGGGGTTTTTGGGAAAGATATTTCGACCGTGTCGATTTCTTCAACGGTGGTATTCGCCGTTTCGTCTGCGACCACTTCCGTCACAATTTCGGTCGCGCTCTCGCAAGCAACCTTTTTCTTTCTTTTGAAAAGCGTTGAAAAATCGGTTTTGTCAACGACCTTTTCAAACACCAGCAACAGCGACGGCAGGACGAACAAAACGATGATTATCGACGTAAGCGTGCCGACACCCAGCAACATACCCAGTTGCGCCACGACGCCCGACGACAGCATACTCATCACAAAGCCGGTGGCGGTAAGTATCACGCCCGACGTCAGAATGGTTGGGAAGACGGCGTTTGTTGCGACACCCATCGCGTCGTAGCGATTGTCGAAGTCTTTTCTGACGCTTCGGTATCTGTTGGTGAGCACTATCGCATAGTCGATGGTCGCGCCCATCTGAATCGCGCTTATTATAAGGTATCCGATGAACGATATCGGCTTATGCGACAAGAACGGAATCGCAAAGTTGATGAAAATACCGCCCTGTATCGCCAGAATAAGGATAATCGGCAAGGATATGTTTTTGAACGTCACAAGCAATATCAGCAAAATGAACAAATCGGTGAACAGGCACACCATAAGGTTGTCTGTCATAAAGTACTGGCTCATCTCGTAGCACACGACGCTTTCGCCCGTGATATATCTTTCGTCATAGAATTTCGACACGCCCGTTTTCAAGGTGCCTATCAGTTCAAACGCTTTCGTGTCCTCGACGTCGGCGTTTATGTTGAACATCAGCCTCGAATAATTGTCCGACTCGAGATTTGCCTTTGCAAAGGAAATTTGCTTGACCTGTTCAAGATACGCAAGTGTTCCGGGATCGTCCCCTATAATACCGGAAATCGCGTCGAACTTTTCGCGGACGGCAAAGTCCAACAAATCGATAAGTCTGACTTTGGCTTCGCTTGATGAGGTGCCTTCGGGCAAATACTTTTCGACGTAACCGTCGAAACAGATTGTGACGAAGTGTTCAATCATACTCGCGTCTATGTCCGCGTCGGGCGGGATTTTGCCGATTAAGTCCCCGATATCCTTTTTCGACACCTCGTCGGTCAAATAGAGTTTCTCGGTTGTGTTCGGATCGACGAAAGAATATACGTTTATTGTTGCCAGCGCGTTTGTTTGCGTCTCGTCGATAATGTCGAAATTGTTGATATATTCGGCAAGTTCTCTTTCCTTTTCGGCGTCGCCTTTCGGAACAACCACTACAAGGGAATTGAGAGTGCCGAAGCCCGTCTCTTCGATGACCTTTTTCGGTGCGACGATGAGCGAGCCGTTGTTGTAGTTGAATGAATATTTATTGAAGCCTTGCGCGACGCCCGCAAGAATTGCAATCAGCAAAAACGCGGGTACGATGACCTTTCTTGCTTTGACGATTGCGCGGGCGGGCTTCGTGACGTTCGGGACGAACGATTTGTGACGAGTTTTTTGTATGGGTTTGTCACAAAGTACAAGGAGCGCGGGCATAAAGAAGATGACCGTCGCCATCGACACTATGATGCCCTTTGCAAGCGACAATCCGATTTCCGCGCCGATTGACAGCGTCATCAGCATAAGCGCGCCAAGTCCCGCAACCGTCGTCAGCGAACTGGACAAAATCTCGGGCAGACCTTTTGTCAAAGCGTTGACGGTGGCGTTTTTTGCGTCCTCGCCGTTGTCGCGCTCTTCCATGTATCGGTGCAATAAAATTATCGAATAGTCCAGCGACAGCGCAAGTTGCAACACCAGCGCAACCAAGTTGGATATATACGAAATGCCGTTGACAAAGAAGAAGTTCGTGCCCATATTTATCGCCATCGCCACGCCGAAAACAAGGACGAGTACGACAAGCTCGAAATAGGTTTTGGACGTGAACAACATCACCAAAAGTATGATGACGACAATGGCTATGCCAAGTTTCATTATGCTTTGTTCCGTCTCAAGTTTTGTGTAGTACGAAAATGCAGATTGACCGGATAAGTAGGCTTTTTGGTCGGATAAAGTATTGATTATGTCCTCAACCGACTTGAACGCCTTATCGGTCGAATCGTGGTTTGCAAGCGTCACGGTGTAGAGTGCCGAGTTGTTTTTGTAGTTCATACTCTCGACGTAAGTCACCGACGCAACGCCCTTCACATTTTCAAGTTTCTTCTTCAATTCGTCGGCTTTTTCGGGGGTGACGTCCTTGACCATGACGTACGCCATGCCCTTGTCGTCAAACTCCTTTTTCATCACTTCGATTGCGGTTGAGGAATCACAATTCGCGGGGAGATAAGTTGTCAAATCGTAGTTGATTTTTGTATGCGAAATCATCGCCAAGCCGAAAACGGCAAGCGCAACAAACAGTACCAAAAACACCCATCTGAGTTTTACAATACCTGCGGGAATCCTTTTGAAAGCGTGTAAAAACCGTGATAACTTCTTTTGCATCCTCTTTACCTACACAGAAATTATTAATGTTATTTTATTAAAGATATTGTAAAAAGGCAACAAAAAACAGCCCGCAAAGGACTGCTTTTTTAAAAATATTTTTCAAAACTTGACGCGCGGATTTAGGTAACGTCCGTTTGCCGAGGACTTTTTGATGGAAATTGCGTTTTTCGGACACCTTGACAAGCACCCGAGACACATATCGCATTTGTCTTTTATCCAGGTGGGTTTGCCGTTGTCGATTTTTATCGCGGACGTGGGGCAAATGCTTTCACAAAGTCCGCAATTTATGCAATCGTCCGACACTAAAAATTTGGTTTTTCGTCCGCTTCCGCGCTCGTAAATCGGATAAAGAAACGCCGTGTTCAGTTTGGCGCAACTGCCTTTGGCGTCGTTGAAATCGCCGACTTCCCTGTTCTTGATTTTTTCGGCGACGACAACGATTTTTTTATCGAGCGCGTCCAGCTTTTTCTCGGCTTCGGCGACGGGTTCGATTTTGAACATCGGGCAATAATTGTCAACGGCGACAAGCCCGAAAACGGCGTCGGGACGAGCGTATTTTGAGAATATTCTCTGTGCGTTCCCGGTGCTTCCGCCACATTCGAGCACCAGCGCAAAGTATCCGCCGTTGTAATTGAGATCCTTCAAAAATCCTTTTATCGACTCGGGAATACCCCAAAAATATACGGGGCACACGATGACGAGTTTCTCGTTTTTGTCAATCGAAAACTTCACGTTTCCTTTTGTAAAATCGGTGATATTTTTCACCTCGTCGTTGGTCACGACGGCGATTTTTTCCGCAACGTACTTCGCGTTGCCCGTGCCGGTGTAATATAAAATCATTTTTTTCCTCGCCTAAATTTTTTTACATTATACCGCGTTTTTGGCGATAAATCAATATGCAGGCGGTATTTTTTTGTGTATAATTGTCGTATGATTTTCAAAGGCTTTCAACCGTTTTTTAATATGGACAGCGAAATTTTGATACTCGGCAGTTTCCCGAGCGTCATCTCGCGCGAGACGAACTTTTATTACGGCAACAAACAAAACAGATTCTGGAAAGTCGTGGCAGAAGCCTTTGGCGAACCCGCGCCCGAAACGATAAGCGAAAAGCAAGCCTTGCTTACTTTGCACAAAATCGCCCTTTGGGACGTCGTTCAAGAGTGCGAGATAAAAGGTAGCCTCGACAATACGATAAAAAACTTTGTCGTCGCCGACTTGAACGAGGTTTTGCGCTACGCAAGCATTAAAAAAATCATATTAAACGGCGGAAAAGCCAAAGAAATTTTTGTGAAAAATTATCCGCACCTTGTCGATATAGCCGTTTTTTTGCCGTCCACAAGTCCCCTCAACACCCGCTTTGACAAAACAATCTGGCTGAACGCATTAAAAAACGAAAAGGATTAAAATTATGAAACTCAACGAAGCGGTCGCCACGCGTATTCTTGAATACTGCAACAACCGAAACATCACCGTCAATAAACTTTGCACGATGTCCGGCGTGATACAGTCCACCGTCAACAGCATTTTCTCGGGCAGAAGTCAAAATCCGAAACTGCAAACCATTGCATATCTTTGCGAAGGTTTGTCAATCACTCTTTCGGAATTTTTCGACAGCCCCTTATTTTCAAATCTCGACGATTAGTTGCTTTTTATTGACTTTTTCACCGCCTTGGGACTATAATTTTCCCGAGGTGATTTTATGAATATCGACGATTTCAAAAAAGCAAAAATCGAGGCTATGAAAGCGCACGACAAGGATACCGTCACGGCTTTTAACGCCCTCATCAACAAACTTATGCTCTTCAATATCGAAAAGCGTAGCAAAGGCGAGGAAATGTCCGACGCCGACTACGTCCAGATCCTGAAAAAAACACAAAAGGAACTCATCGAGGAAAAGGAAGCCTTTGAAAAAGCCGGCAGAGCCGACACCGTGCTGTCATTGAACAACCAGATCTCGGCAATCGAAAAGTACCTGCCCAAAATGATGAGCGAGAACGAAATCAGAGCCGTCATTATGACCTTGCCCGACAAATCCGTGCCAAGCGTAATGCGCCACTTCAAGGCGGAATACGCAGGCAAATGCGATATGGCGGAAGTCAACAAAGTCCTGAGAAGTTTATAATTCCCGCACCTTACAAACAAGACCGCAAACGCGGTCTTTTTTTATGCTGTTTACGGCGAGGTTTTGACGTCAGCCGTTGCATTGATACGCAGCACTACCCTTTTATTACTGATTTTTGTTCCATATTCCCCAAACTGTCAATATGACACTCTTGCCGTATATATGACCGACTATAATAATTTTCGGAATCATATAAATCATTAAATTAAAATCTGTTTTTTGTTGTATACATTTATATGTTTTTTTGCATTTGATTTTCTGCATTTATAAAACAATATTATCGTGTTACTCTGCCCTTTGACAAACCTGATATTGATTGAAAAAACTAAATTATATGCTATAATATACGTGCAACGACCACAA
>CAKQMI010000035.1 GCA_934254835.1 uncultured Clostridia bacterium
TACGAAGCGCCGAGTTAGGTTTCTTAGGGGAAGTCGTGGTGACGGACAAGCATACGCCGCGTTTTTGCGGGCATTGTTGCATAATAGGCGTGGTGCTTTTCTTGACCTGTCTTTCCCTACCTTGCTTGACTAATTGGTTAATTGTCGGCATTTTTTGCTAACCTCCTGATGTAATTTCGGATGAGTCTATCAGCAACCCGAAGATAAACTCAAACATTTATGGAACAGCCTTACTTCAACCCGATGACCGCCGCCGGGACGTCGATGCCCGAAATTCTGCCCAACTCCTTTTTGGAAGGAACGGTGATGATTTCGATGCCGTTGTCCTTGCACGACAAAATCACGCTGTTTTTGATAAAGCCGTCGGCATTGTCGGCGACGATGACACACTTTACCGTCTTGCTTTCAATGCTTTTAAGCACTTGTTTTGTACCGACCACTTTTTCGGATTCCGAAATGGTCTTCATTAATTTGGTATTTATCATATACTCTCTCATTTAGAGTAATAGAAAACATCTTGTAGCAATACTACAAGCCTTAATATAATATCAATAAAAAAACAAGATGTCAAAGAAAAATGCGGGATTTTTATAAAAATATCTTAAAATCCGTGGTAATTTTGCATCAAAATTAGACAACTGACGAAAAAACATATGGTACCGGCTGTAATCAGCACGTGAAATACCGCGTGCACAAACCGCAATTTTATGCCGAAAAGTATGCTTCCCGCAATGCAAAGCAACGCACCCGCAAGATATAATATCTTGGCACTGTGCGGTATGTAGTTGAAATTGATGATAAACGACACCGTCATAACCACGCCGATTACGAAGTCCAAAGTGATTGTCACGGCTTTGAATTTGTCGACGTTTATCATGCTCAAAGCGACGCTCAGACACGCTATGCCGATGCTGACGCCGAGCGCGACGTAATTGTAAACGTGGTCGGACAGCAATAAGCACACGGCGCAACTGCACCCGATGACAAGAAACGGTATGTCCGAATGGTCGACTTTGCGCCAATAAAACTTTTTGACGGTGTCTTGTACGGCGTGGTAAGTCGTCGATATCGTATAGACAGTGATTGCGGATAAACAGGTGATAAGACTCGTGGCGTAAGTGCGCACGTCAAAGCTTATCGTCAAAAGGTAAATAAGCCCCGCGATATAAAAAAGTATCGGCAGTCCGTGCGTCACGCAGTTGGCGATTTCCTCGGGTATGGAATAATTCACCCTCGGATAAGTTTTGCCGTCGACGTCCACCTGTATTATGTTTCCGCTTTTTGCCAGTTTCATTTATGCTTTCCTTTTGTGTTAATTTCGCAAAACAAGGCGTTTATCGTCGCGTTTTGTGGTTTTATCTGTAGTTTTTGACAGTTCATTCAAGACTGACCGAAGCCGACGCGTCGAGAGTAAGAGGCGCGAGCCCTTTGCCTTCTCTTATAAGATTGTATGCGCAAACACCAATCATCGCGGCGTTGTCGGTACAGAGTTTCAAGGGGGGATAAACGACGTTTACGCCCAGTTTTTTGCCCACCTTGTCCATTTCGCTCCTGAGGTATCCGTTGGACGCAACGCCCCCCGCGATAACCACCGTTTTGAGTCCCGTTTTTTTGAGGGCTTTTTCGACGTTTTCGGTCATAACGCCGACAGCCGACTTTTGGAACGAACAGGCAACGTCGGCTTTGTTGACTTCCTCGCCCTTTTGCGACGCCGTGTTCATATAATTTATCACCGACGTTTTCAGACCGCTGTAACTGAAATCGAGGGTGTGCTTATTGTGAAATCCTTTGGGGAAATCGATGGTCGATTTGCCCTCTTTTGCAAGACGCTCGATTTCGGGACCTCCGGGGTACGGCAATCCCAAAACACGCGCGACTTTGTCAAACGCCTCTCCGACCGCGTCGTCCTGCGTCGTGCCGATGACTTTGACGTCGTCGTATCCCGTGACCTCGACGATTGCGGTGTGTCCGCCCGACGCCAGCAAACAAAGATACGGCGGTTCCAACGTCTTATCGGCGATGTAGTTTGCCGAGACGTGTCCTCTGACGTGGTTTACCTTGATGAGCGGAACGTTCAGTGCGTACGCCAGCGACTTTGCGTAAGACACGCCCACCAGCAACGCCCCGAGAAGCCCCGCGCCGTACGTCACCGCTACGGCGGAAATGTCGGCAATTTCGACGCCCGCTTGGTTCAACGCCTCGTCAACGGTATTACGTATCGCCGAAACGTGATTTCTGCTGGCGATTTCGGGCACAACCCCGCCAAACCGTTTGTGTATATCGATTTGCGACGCTATGACAAGCGACAATACCTCGCGCCCGCGCGTCACCGACGCCGACGTTTCGTCGCAACTCGACTCTATCGCGAGGATAAGATAATCGTCGCGATTTTGAAGTTCCCTGAACTTCTTTTCGGCAACTTTCTCGTACATTACAGCCTCTTCAAATATTCGACGATAAACGGCTCGATATCGCCGTCCATAACCGCCTGAATGTTGCCCGTTTCGTAGTTGGTACGGTGGTCTTTGACCATCGTGTAAGGACAGAAGACGTAACTTCTTATCTGACTGCCCCACTCGATTTTTTTGAGGTCGCCTTTTATTGAGTTGGCTTCCGCCATTTGTTCCTCTTCGCGCTTTTCGATGAGTTTCGACTTCAACATACGCATGCAGACTTCGCGGTTTTGCAATTGACTGCGCTCGTTCTGACACGCCACGATAATGCCCGTGGGGATATGCGTTATGCGCACCGCGCTTTCCGTCTTATTGACGTGCTGTCCGCCCGCGCCTCCCGAACGATAGGTATCAATTTTCAGGTCTTCGGCGCGGATTTCGATTTCCTCGTCGTTGATAATCTCGGGCATGACCTCGACCGACGCAAACGACGTGTGCCTTCTCGACTGCGAATCGAACGGCGAAATTCTGACAAGACGGTGTATGCCTTTTTCGGCTTTCAAATATCCGTACGCATTGTCGCCCTCTGCCGTGAACGTGACGCTTTTTATGCCCGCCTCGTCGCCTTCCAAAAGGTCCAGCACCTTCATTTGATAGCCTTTTCTTTCGATATATCTCGAATACATGCGATAAAGCATCTGTACCCAGTCTTGCGCCTCGGTACCGCCTGCGCCCGCGTGCAATGTAATGATTGCATTCAGCCCGTCATACTTGCCTTTCAACAGCGCATCAAGCCTTAAATGGTCGATTTTGTCGGTTAAACCCGCGATTTCGGCATTAACGCTTTCAACCTCGCTTTCGTCGTCGGCTTCTTCGGCAAGCTCGATAAGGACTTTTACGTCCTCGAGTTCCGACTGTACCTTTTCAAACTTTTCGACTTTCGTTTCCAACATTTTCAGCTCGCGATTGACCTCGCCCGCGCGCGCCATATTGTCCCAAAAGCCGTCGGCGTGTTGCTCTTTCGTGAGCGTGTCGATGCGCGCTTTCAACGCGGTAATATCGAAAGCGTCCGCCACCATTTTGAGGGTGTCGTCAAATTCCTTTATTTTGTTTTTCTGATTAAAAAAGTCTACCATACGGCTTATTATTCCTGACTGTTTTTGCCACAGCAGTTTTTATATTTTTTGCCCGAACCGCAAGGACACGGATCGTTTCTGCCGACTTTCCCCGTGTTTCTGACGGGTTTTGCCTTGCTGTTGACGCGCGCGACGCCCTCGGTAACTTCGCCGTCCTCGTTTCTTTCGACGGTGACTTTCATAAGGGTTATCGCCGTGTCGCGACGAATGTTGTCAATCATTTCGTCAAACATTTCAAAGCCTTCTTTTTGGTATTCCTGCACGGGGTTGTGCTGACCGTACCCGCGAAGACCTATGCCCTCGCGAAGGCTCGACATTGCGTCGATATGGTCCATCCACTTGCTGTCGACGTTTCTTAAAAGCACAAATCTTTCAAGGTCGTGGAAGTCAAGCCCGATGTCTTCGCAATATTTGACCTTTTCTTCGAGGAGTTCTTTCGCCTTTTCGGTGACCTGCTCGACAAGCCCCTCTCGCTTGAACCTTTTTGCTTTTTCCGCCGTGATAAAGCCGGTGCCCTCGGGCAAAAGCCTTTGTTCAAGGGCGCGGTTGAATGCGTCGAAATCCCACTCGTCCACGGGTTTTTCGTCGTCGTAATAGAATCCGACAATCTCGCTTGCGACAGGCGCAATCATATCGACGACTTGCGAATGTACGTCAACGCCGTCCAAGACTTTATTGCGTTCGTCATAGATAATTTCGCGCTGTTTGTTCATGACGTCGTCGTAACTCAACACGCTTTTTCTGATTGCGAAGTTGCGACTTTCGACCATGCGTTGCGCGCGCTCGATTTGCTTGCTGATGACGCCGTTGGCAATCGCCATATCGTCGTCCACGTTCATCATTTCGGTGATACGTTTCAGTTTGTCACCGCCGAAAATACGCGCGATATCGTCCTCGAGCGAAATGTAAAATACCGAACTACCCTTGTCGCCCTGACGTCCGCTTCGACCGCGCAACTGGTTGTCGATACGACGGCTTTCGTGACGCTCGGTGCCGATTATGCGAAGTCCGCCCGCCGAGATGACCTCTTCTTTTTCCTTGTCGCAAGTTTCCTTGTACGACTTAAAATATCTTTGGTATTCTTCGCGCAGATTTATAAGGTTTTCGTCGGTGAGTTTTACAAACGACGTTGCCGTTTCGATATCCTCGGTGCTGAACCCTTCCTTTTCAAGGCGTTGCTTTGCAAGGTATTCGGGATTTCCGCCCAGCATAATATCGGTGCCTCGACCTGCCATGTTGGTGGCGATTGTGACCGCGCCGATTCTGCCGGCTTGCGCAACGATATCCGCCTCCATTTTATGGTTTTTGGCGTTCAATACGTTGTGGAAAATGCGCTCCCTGTGGAGGATTTTCGACAAAAGTTCCGACTTTTCGACGGAAACGGTGCCGACAAGCACGGGCTGACGGCGGTCAACGCACTCCTTAATATCCTTGACAATCGCGTCGATTTTTCCCGATTTTTTTGTATAAATCTGGTCGTTTTCGTCGATTCTTATCATCGGCAAATTTGTGGGAATGACGACGACGTCCAAGTTGTAAATATTTTGAAATTCCTCTTCTTCCGTCTTTGCCGTACCCGTCATTCCCGACAGTTTTTTGTAAAGGCGGAAATAGTTTTGAAGCGTGATTGTGGCAAGAGTACGATTTTCGCTTTGTACCCTGACGTTTTCTTTCGCCTCGATTGCCTGATGCAAGCCGTCCGAAAAACGACGCCCCGTCATAACGCGCCCCGTGAACTCGTCAACGATAAGAACTTGCCCGTCCTGCACGATATAGTCGACGTCCTTTTTCATGATGACGTTCGCTTTCATCGCCTGATTGATATAGTGGTTGAGCGCGGTGTTGTCGAGGTCGGTCAGGTTTTTGACGCCAAAGAACTTTTCGGCTTTTTCGACGCCCTCGTCGGTGAGGTTGACCGTCTTTTCCTTTTCTTCGTGGGTGTAGTCGTCGCCCTCTTTCAGCGTCCTTGCGAAGCGATTGGCGCGAATGTACATATCGCTGGATTTGTCACCGCGTCCCGAAATAATAAGCGGGGTGCGCGCTTCGTCAATCAAAATGCTGTCAACCTCGTCCACGATTGCAAAGGCGTGTCCGCGTTGCACGCGGTCTTCCTTCGTCACCGCCATATTGTCGCGCAAGTAGTCAAAGCCGAACTCGTTGTTGGTGCCGTAGGTGATGTCCGCGTTGTAGGCGTTCTTTTTGTCTTCCGTTTTCATATCGTGCAAAATAACGCCGACGCTCATGCCGAGGAAACGATAAATCTTTCCCATCCACTCGGCGTCACGCTTTGCAAGATAGTCGTTGACGGTGACGACGTGTACGCCCTCTCCCGTCAAAGCGTTGAGGTATGCGGGCAACGTCTCGACCAACGTCTTTCCTTCGCCCGTTTTCATCTCGGCGATTCTGCCCTGATGCAGAGTAATTCCGCCCAGTATTTGGACGTAATAGTGCCTAAGTCCCGTGACGCGCGTCGAGGCTTCCCTCACCGCCGCGAACGCTTCGGGCAGGAGCGCGTCCAACTTTTCGCCGTTTTTATATCTTTCTTTCAATGCCGGCGTGATCGATTGCAATTCCTCATCGGACATCGCCGAAAATTTTCCCGACAATTCTTCGACCTTGTCGGCTATTTTTTTCAGTTTTCTGACGTTTCTTTCGTTCTCGTCAAAAAGAGTGCTGAAAATTCCCATCTGAACTCCTTATGCGCGTGTGCGCAAAATTAAACTTTTTTATATGATACACTAAATTATCTTTTGTGTAAAGCGTTGTCGTTATCTTGCAAAAATTCGACGGTTTCGCCGTCAAGTTTGAAAGCGGTCTGCGCCGCCGTTATCGAAAATACTTTGCGCGCACCCTCACGCTTTAACACGCGTGCGCACTCGTTTATGGTCGCGCCCGTCGTGAATACGTCGTCGATGACAAGCACGTTCTTTCCTTTGATTTCGTCGGCGCGGATAACGCCGAAGACGCCTTTCAGATTTTCGCGTCTTTCCTTTGCCGTCAGTTTCTTTTGACGGTCGGTTTCCCTCTCCTTCAATAGATTATCTTTGACGGGAAGCGACAGTCTTATCCCCACCTCTTTTGCAAGAAGTTCCGACTGATTGTAGCCTCTTTCCTTTTTCTCGATTTCGGTCATCGGGACGAAAAGGATAAAATCGCACCGCATATCGGACTTTATATATTCATCCGCCATCGCTTTGGCAAGTTCCTTGGCGATATACAGTTTGTTGCCGAATTTCAGTTTTTTGACAAGGTCGCCCGCGGTTTTTTCATAAACGAACGGCGAACGGTTTTTGTCAAAGTATTTGTCATAGCGGGCGCAATTGTCGCAGTAGTCCGCCTCGTTTCTCATTCTTATTCCGCAGATTTTGCAACGGTGACCGTCGTTTACGGTAAGGTTTTCAAAGCACTTTCCGCAAAGGTTCAGCCTTGTTTCGTGTTGCAGTTCGTCACCGCAGTTTACACATGTCAAACCCTCGGGATAAAGCAAGTCCAAAAACCACTCTTTCGCCCTTTTGAAAACCGCCGAAAATTTATTCGTTTTCACCATACGCCTCCGTCAAGAACCGCGTCAAAAGAGTATAGCGTTTTGCGGTGTAGTTGTTCCTGACCATGCGCTTGACGACCTCTTCTGCTCCTACGATTACGACAAGGTCTTTGGCGCGGGTGACAGCCGTGTATAAAAGGTTTCTGGTCATTATGAAATAGTTGCCCTGCGACAATGCGACAACCACTGCCCTAAATTCGCTCCCTTGCGATTTATGCACCGATACGGCGTATGCGGGGATAATCTGGTCAATATCGCTTAATGAATATTCCGACACTTTATCGTCATCAAAACGCACGGTAAACTTCATATTTTGTCGGTCAATCTTTTCGATAAAGCCTGTGTCGCCGTTGAAAACGCCTGCCCCGCGATGCATTCTGCCGTCCGCTTCTTCAAGCCATTCTTGCTCGTAATTGTTGACGGTTTGCATAATTTTGTCGCCCTCGCGGAAGGTGTATTCGCCACATTTTACGTCGTCGAAATTGTCCTTTTTCGGGTTGAGTTTGTCACGAATTACGGCGTTCAGATTGATGACGCCCGCCACCCCTTTTTTCATCGGACACAATACCTGCACGTCGGTTTTTTCACAGCCGAGATATTTGGGAAGACGCGTCGTGACAAGTGCCTCCACCTCGTTTTTTACGTCGGTCGGATCTGCTTTGTCAACAAAGAAAAAGTCCTTGGCGCGGTTGTCGAGAACGGGCATTTTTCCGTGGTTTATAAGGTGCGCGTTTTCGATAATCATACTGCCGTCCGACTGGCGATAAATTTTGTCAAGATAGGTTATTTTGAAAAGTCCCGATGTGATGACGTCCGCCAAAACGTTGCCCGCGCCCACCGACGCAAGTTGGTCTTTGTCGCCGACAAGTATCAGAGTCGCGCCGTCCTGCAACGCCTTGACAAGGCTTGAAAAGACGTATTCGTCAACCATACTGACTTCGTCGACGATGACGACGTCAACGGGGATTTTGGTGTTTTCGTTGTAAGTGAAAAATCCTTTTCCGTCCTTAAAATCGAGGTCCAAAAGGCGGTGAATGGTTTTGGCTTCCTCGCCCGTTGCCTCGCTCATACGCTTTGCCGCGCGTCCCGTGGGAGCGCAAAGTTGATAGGACATTTTCAAGAATTTGAGTATGTGCAAAATGCACTTGATAATCGTAGTTTTGCCCGTGCCGGGACCGCCCGTGATGACGTGCACCCCGTTATTCAGGCTGTTGGACACGGCTTCGCGCTGTTTTGCGTGCAGTTTTATCCCGCACAGCTCCTCGAATTTATCGATTTGCTCCGAAAAATCCACCTCGATATCGCCGTGCGACGCCTCCAAAAATGCCAGCCGTCTTGCAATCGTCTTTTCGGTCAGATAACTTTTGTAAAGCATATAAAACCGCGCGTTATCGACGATATAATCTTTGATTTCGGCAAGGAAAATAAGGTCTTCGATATTGCACTCGACTTTTTCAAGATAAGTATCGTCAAAGCCCAAAAGCGTCAAAAGCTCCTTTTTCAAAACGTCGTCGGGGAGCGCGGTGTGCCCGCTTTTGTTGGACGCTTCTTTCAAGGTATAAATTATGCCCGCGCGTATTCTGAAATCGCTGTCTTTCGTGATTCCGACGTCCGTGGCGATTTTGTCGGCGGTGTGGAAACCCACGCGTTCGACGTCCGAAATAAGTTGATAAGGGTTGGTCTTTATCACCTCTTCGGTGCGCGCGCCGTACGTTTTATAGATTTTGAGCGCGAGATTTAGCGACACGTCAAAGCGTTGCAGATACAAAAGGGTATCCTGCATATCGCTGTGCTCACGCAAAGTCGCTGAAATGTCCATGGCTTTTTTGACGCTGATACCTTTGACTTCGGCAAGTTTTTCGGGGCTTGCTTTCATGATGTCCAGCGTCTTTTCTCCAAATTTTGCGACTATGTTTTTTGCGGTGACCTCGCCGACGCCCTTGAAAATCCCGCTTTTCAGGAATTTTTCGATGGCATCGACGCCGTCGGGCTCGACGACTTTCACGCTGTCCGCAAGGAATTGAAGCCCGTGGCGCGTGTGGTACTTATACTCGCCGGTAAGTTCGAGTTGCATACCCTCGTAAATTTCCGGAAAAATGCCAACAGCGGTGACATAATCACCGCTGGTTTTCAAATCGACGACGGTATAGCCGTTGTCTGCATTTCTGAAAATTATTTTTTCGACGTCGCCCGAGATAATCATTATTTCATCTCCGCAACTGCTTTTTTAAGTTCCTCCGTTTTGTCGGTCTTTTCCCAAGATACGTCGTTTCTTCCGAGATGGCCGTAGTTGGCGACCTTTCTGTAAACGGGTTTTCTTAAATCGAGATTATTGATGATTGCAAGCGGACGGAAGTCAAAGACTTTCAGCACCGCTTTTGTCAAAACTTCGTCTGAAACGACGCCCGTACCAAAGGTGTTCAGCGACACCGAAACGGGACGCGCGCGACCGATTGCATAGGCAACTTCGATTTCGCATCTTTTTGCAAGTTTTGACGCGACGACGTTTTTACAAGCATATCTTGCCATATAAAGTGCGCTTCTGTCCACTTTGGTGGGATCTTTGCCCGAAAGCGCGCCACCGCCGTGGGGGCAATATCCGCCGTAAGTATCGACAATGATTTTGCGCCCCGTCAGCCCGCTGTCGCCGTGCGGTCCGCCGATGACGAATCTGCCGGTGGGGTTGACGTAAATCTTGGTTTCGTCGTCGATAAGTTCATTCGGAATGGTGGTTTTGATGACCTTTTCGATGATATCTTTTCTTATTTGTTCTTGCGAAACGTCGGGGTTGTGCTGTGCCGAAATAACGACCGCGTCAACGCGTTTTACCGCATCGTCCTCGTACTCAACCGTGACTTGCGATTTTCCGTCGGGACGCAAGTAAGAAAGAGTGCCGTTTTTTCTGACCTCGGTCAATTTTTTGGTGAGCGCGTGAGAAAGCACGATAGGCATGGGCATAAGTTCGGGCGTTTCGTCGCAGGCATAGCCGAACATCATACCTTGGTCGCCCGCGCCCGTTTTGTCGATGATATCGCCGTCGAATTCCAGCGCGTTATTGACGCCCATTGCGATGTCGGGCGACTGTTCCTTGATTGCGGTCAGCACCGCGCAAGTGTTGTAGTCAAATCCCAACTCACTGCTGTCGTAGCCTACGTCTTTGATGACTTCGCGGGCGATTTTTTCGATGTCGGAGTAGCAATCCGCCGTGACTTCGCCCATTACGAACACGACGCCCGTCGTCGCGCAGACTTCGCACGCAACGTGAGCCCCAGAGTCTTTTGCAAGAATATCGTCCAGAATTGCGTCCGCGATTTGGTCGCAAACCTTATCGGGATGTCCTTCCGTGACGCTTTCCGATGTAAACAATCTTTTCATAGTATCTCCAAAAAATCGGCGGTCAAGGGGCATAACCCCGCTGTCTGACCGCCGTGAATTAGTTATTCGTTGTCGTAATCTCCGAGAGTATCGTCGAATTCCTTGTCCTCAAAGGTGCAGGTAATCGGCGTTTCGGGGTGATCCACCACGGGAGCCGTGCTGATGTTTTTGTAAATCTTCATACCTGTGCCGGCGGGAATAAGTTTACCGATGATAACGTTTTCCTTCAAGCCGAGCAACGGATCGATTTTGTTTTTGATTGCGGCGTCGGTAAGTACGCGAGCGGTCTCCTGGAACGATGCCGCCGACAAGAAGGATTCTGTCGCCAAAGCGGCTTTCGTGATACCGAGGAGGGTACGTTTTGCCTTTGCGGGTTCTCCGCCGTTTTCAAGGGTTTTCTGGTTGGCGTCCTCATAGGCAAAGATATCGACGAGCGTGCCGGGGAGCATATCCGTGTTGCCCTGCGACTCGATCTTGACCTTTCTGAGCATCTGACGAACGATGACTTCGATGTGTTTATCGTTGATATCGACACCCGAGTTTCTGTACGCCGACTGAACTTCCTTGGTGACGTAGTCCTGAACGCCCTTGACACCGCGAGCGCGAAGCATATCTTGCAGGTTGATTGAACCTTGGGTGAAAGGATCGCCCGGCTCGACCTTGCTTCCGTTGTCGACTTTGAGTTTTGCGCCGTAAGGAATGGCGTACGATTTTGCCTCGCCGTCCGCGCCCGTAACGATGATTTCACGGTCGTTGTTGGTGCGAGTCACGATACCGCTGTTTTCCGCGATGACCGCCTGTCCTTTGGGACGACGCGCTTCAAACAACTCCTCGACACGAGGAAGACCTTGCGTAATATCGTCTGCCGTTGCGACACCGCCCGAGTGGAAGGTACGCATCGTAAGCTGTGTGCCCGGCTCGCCGATGGATTGTGCGGCGATAATACCGACCGCTTCGCCCAGTTTGACGGGGTTTCCGCTTGCCATGTTTTTGCCGTAGCATTTCGCGCAGACGCCGTGACGTGTTTTGCACGAAAGGATACTTCTTATTGCAACCTTGGGCAGATTTCTGAGGTCGGAACCGTTCTTAATCCACTCTTCGGTAAGGATTTTGTCGATTTGTTGCGCCTGATCGGGAAGGATCATCGTGTCGGCTTCGGCAAGCACTTCGCCCGTTACGGGGTGAACGACGTCTTTGACCGCATATCTTCCGTCGATACGTTCGGCAAGAGATTCCAGTTTGTTTTTGCCGTCGTAGATTGCCGTGACTTCAACGCCCTTGGTATCTCCGCAGTCTTGTTCGTTGACGATGACGTCTTGCGAAACGTCAACAAGACGACGAGTAAGATAACCCGAGTCAGCCGTTTTAAGAGCGGTGTCGGCAAGACCTTTACGTCCGCCGTGCGACGAAATGAAGTATTCCAAAACCGAAAGTCCTTCGCGGTAGTTTGCCTTGACGGGAAGCTCGATTGTTCTGCCCGACGGATCGGAAACAAGACCACGCATACCCGCAAGCTGACGAATCTGTCCCATGTTACCACGGGCGCCAGAGTTCGCCATCATCCAAATGGGGTTGAATGCGTCCATTTCGGATTTGAGTTCGTCGGTGACTTCTTCGGTGGCTTTCTTCCAAGTTTCGACGACTGCGTTGTAACGTTCGTCCTCGGAGATGATACCACGGCGGAAGTTCTTTTCGATATTGACGATTGCGTCGTCGGCTTTCTTGATGATTTCCGCTTTGCCCGCGGGAATGTGCATATCGAAAACGCTTGTCGTCACGCCCGACAAAGTCGAGTATTTATAGCCCAGACTCTTGATGGCGTCGGCGACTTTCGCCGTTTCGGTTGCGCCTTTGTACTTGAAGCAGTTGTCAACGATTTTGTTGAGTTCCTGCTTGCGCAATGCGACGATGCCCTTGCTTTCGTTGATAAGCCCTTCGACTTCGAGGTCAAGCATTTGCTCGGGCGTATCACGCGGTACGAAGTGCAAGTCTTGCGGAATGATTTCGTTGAAAATCCAACGGCCGACGGTGGTGTTCAGGCGTTTGCTGTAAACTTTTCCGTCGATTTCTTTCTCCACGCGCATGCCAACCCTTGCTTGAAGTTCGACAACGCCGTTTCTGTAAGCGGTGATTGCCTCGTACGGCGATTTGAAAATCTTGCCTTCGCCTTTCGCACCCGGGCGCACGATCGTAAGGTAATAAGAACCTATGACCATATCCTGCGTAAGAGAAATAATAGGATGTCCGTCCGAAAGTTTCAAAATGTTGTTGGTGGACAACATAAGAATACGTGCCTCGGCTTGCGCCTCGATGGACAAGGGTACGTGAACAGCCATTTGGTCACCGTCGAAGTCGGCGTTGAACGCTCCGCAAGCAAGCGGGTGCAGTTTAATTGCGCGACCTTCGACAAGCACGGGCTCGAACGCTTGGATACCAAGACGGTGCAACGTCGGAGCACGGTTCAAAAGTACGGGGTGATCCTTGATGACTTCTTCCAAAATATCCCACACCTGAGGTTTCATCGACTCGACAAAACGCTTTGCGCTTTTGATATTATGGCAGATATTTCTTTCCACGAGTTTGTTCATTACAAACGGCTTAAACAACTCAACAGCCATTTCTTTGGGCAAACCGCACTGATAAAGTTTGAGTTCGGGACCAACGACGATAACCGAACGTCCGGAGTAGTCAACACGTTTTCCAAGCAGGTTCTGACGGAAACGACCTTGTTTACCACGAAGCATCGAGGACAACGATTTGAGGTCGCGGTTGCCACTGCCGGTGACGGCTTTGCCCCTCCTGCCGTTGTCGATAAGAGCGTCGACGGCTTCTTGGAGCATACGTTTTTCGTTGTGAATAATGGTGTCGGGCGCGCCGAGTTCTTTCAGGTGTTTCAAACGATTGTTACGGTTGATAACACGTCTGTAAAGGTCGTTCAGGTCGCTGGTTGCGAAACGTCCGCCGTCCAGTTGAATCATGGGGCGAAGTTCGGGCGGGAGCACGGGGATAACGTCCAAAATCATCCATTCGGGACGGTTTCCGCTGATACGGAACGCCTCGACGATTTCAAGACGCTTGACCGCACGCAATCTCTTTTGACCGACCGAGTTTGCGACGACGTCCTTCAACATTTTGCTTTCCTTATCGAGATCGATTTCGATAAGAAGTTCTTTTATTGCTTCCGCGCCCATTCCGACACGGAACGCCTTATTGCCGTACTTTTCGCAAAGTTCGCGATATTCACGGTCGGTAAGGACTTGTTTTTTGTGGATTTCGGGGACTTCGCCCGCATCGAGAACGATGTAGGAAACGAAGTACAAAACCTGCTCGAGCTCCTTCGGGGAGATATCCGCCATAAGGCTGATACGAGAAGGAACACCGCGGAAGTACCAAATGTGAGATACGGGAGCAGCCAGTTCGATATGTCCCATACGTTCACGACGGACTTTGGCTTTCGTGACCTCGACACCGCACTTTTCGCAGATTATGCCCTTATAGCGGATACGTTTGTATTTACCGCAGTGGCATTCCCAGTCTTTGGTGGGCCCAAAGATTTTCTCGCAGAAAAGTCCGCCGGGCTCGGGTTTTTGTGTTCTATAGTTAATCGTTTCGGGTTTGAGAACCTCGCCGTACGACCACTCCCTGATTTTTTCAGGGCTGGCAATACCGATTTGCATTGAATCGAAAGAACTTAATTCATACATAATGCCGATACCTCCTTACTCAGCATCGTCCGACGAAACGTCGGCAATATCCTTGAAAATGTCGTTGTCGAAGTCAGCGTCGCTGTCGTCGAAGAGATTGTCGCCGAACAGGTCGCCCTCATCAACGCTGTCAACCTTGAACAAGTCGTCGATATCGACTTCTGCAAGTTCCTCATCCTTCTTGTCCTGAGCGAACGCGATGGTTTCGGCGTCTTCTTCGGTGAAGTCACGGAGTTTGACCTCGTCGTGTTCTTCGGTCAACACCTTGACGTCGAGCGCAAGCGATTGCAATTCCTTAATAAGAACCTTGAAAGATTCGGGAATGCCCGGCTCGGACACGTTGTTGCCCTTTACGATATTTTCATAAGTCTTGACACGTCCCACGACGTCGTCCGACTTGACGGTGATGATTTCTTGCAAAATGTTCGCCGCGCCGTATGCGTACAACGCCCAAACTTCCATTTCGCCGAAACGCTGTCCGCCGAATTGCGCCTTACCGCCGAGAGGCTGTTGCGTAACGACGCTGTACGGGCCCGTGCTTCTTGCGTGGATCTTGTCGTCGACAAGGTGAGCAAGTTTGAGATAGTACATATAACCGACGGTGATACGGTTTTCAAACGGCTCGCCCGTGCGTCCGTCGTAAAGCATAATCTTGCCGTCCTCTGGCAGACCGTTTTCAACCAAAAGTTGCTTGATATCGTTTTCCGACGCGCCGTCGAATACGGGGGTGGCAATCTTCCAGTCAAGCATCTTTGCGACGAGTCCCAAGTGCACTTCCAAAACCTGACCGATGTTCATACGCGAGGGAACGCCCAGCGGGTTCAACACGATTTGGAGCGGAGTGCCGTCTGCCATAAACGGCATATCTTCTTGGGGAAGGACGCGGGATACGACGCCCTTGTTTCCGTGACGACCTGCCATTTTGTCGCCGACGGAGATCTTACGTTTTTGAGCGATATAAACGCGCACTTGTTTGTTGACGCCGGGGGCAAGTTCGTCCCTGTTCTTTCTTGTGAATATTTTGACGTCAACGACGATACCGCTTTCGCCGTGAGGCACGCGCAACGACGTATCTCTCACTTCTCTTGCTTTATCGCCGAATATTGCACGCAGAAGTCTTTCTTCGGGCGTAAGTTCGGTTTCGCCCTTCGGGGTGACTTTACCGACAAGGATATCACCGCTTCTGACCTCGGCGCCGACTCTGACGATACCGTCTTCGTCCAAGTTTTTGAGCGCTTCCTCGGAAAGGTTGGGGATATCGCGGGTGATTTGCTCTTCGCCAAGCCTCGTTTCACGCGCCTCGCTTTCGTACTCTTCGATATGGATAGAAGTGAAAACGTCGTCACGGACGAGTTGCTCGGAAATAAGTACCGCGTCTTCGTAGTTATAACCTTCCCAGCTCATAAAGCCGATGAGGATATTTCTGCCGAGCGCGAGTTCGCCGTTTTGGGTGGAGGGACCGTCCGCAAGGATCATTCCCTTGGTCACCTTCTGACCGCTGACCACGATGGGTTTTTGGTTGATGCAGGTACTTTGGTTACTGCGCACGAATTTGGAAGTATAGTAAGTATCGTCTTCGCCGTCGGGACGAGCCACGACGATTTTGTCTGCGTCGACGTATTTTACGATACCGTCGTTTTTGGCGATGATAAGGACACCGCTGTCGTACGCTATCTTATGCTCGACGCCCGTTGCAATCATAGGTGCGTCGGGACGGAGCAGAGGCACTGCCTGACGTTGCATGTTGGAGCCCATCAACGCACGGTTCGTATCGTCGTTTTCGAGGAACGGGATAAGTGCGGTTGCGATGGATACCAACTGTTTGGGAGAAACGTCCATATAGTCAACGCGACTGACGTCAACCTCGCGAATGTCTTCGCGGATACGGCAAGTGACGCGTTGGTGAATGAATTTTCCGTTGTCGTCCAACAATTCGCTGGCTTGCGCGATGACGTACTTATCTTCCTCGTCCGCCGCCATATAAGTGACGTCGTCGGTGACGATTCCGTCGGGTTTTTTGACCTTTCTGTACGGCGACTCGATAAATCCGTATTCGTTAATGCGAGCGTAAGACGCAAGCGAAGTGATAAGACCGATGTTTTGTCCTTCGGGCGTTTCAACCGGGCACATACGACCGTAGTGAGTGTGGTGAACGTCACGAACTTCAAAGCCTGCTCTTTCTCTGGACAAACCGCCGGGACCTAATGCGGATACTTTACGTTTGTGCGTAAGTTCTGCAATGGGGTTGGGCTGTTCCATAAACTGCGACAACTGGGAACTTCCGAAAAATTCCTTAATCGCGCTTGCCACGGGACGGGTGTTGATGAGCGTCGAGGGTTTCATCTCGGCGGTTTCGGCGGCGATTGACATACGCTCTTTGATGACTCTTTCAAGACGGAGCATACCTTTGCCGAACTGATGTTCCAAAAGTTCGCCGACGGAGCGGACGCGACGATTGGACAAGTGGTCGATATCGTCGGTCGAGCCGAGACCATAAGAAAGCCCTTGGTTGTAAGTGATTGACGCTACGATGTCTTCCAGCGTCAGGTGTCTTACGACCAATTCTTTTGCGTTGTTTCTGATTGCGTCAAGACGCGCTTCGTCGCCTTCGACCTCGTCCAGAAGTTTTTTGAGGTTGGGATAATAGACCTTTTCCAAAATGCCCAATTCCTCGGGTTTGCAATCGACGATTGCGTCAAGGTCAACGGTGTTGTTGCCGATGATTTTGAACTCAATCGTTTTCTTGTCGCCGTCTTTTTCAAGCGAGGATACTTCGACGTAAACTTCGTTGACGGCGTTGTTTTGAATTTCGATGGCTTTTTCTTCGGTGATGACCTCGCCTTTTTCGGCAAGGATTTCGCCGGTGAGCGCACTGACGACGTCACGGGTGACTTTTTGTCCCTCGATACGTGTTGCAATGCTCAACTTTTTGTTGAACTTATAGCGACCTACGCGCGTGAGGTCGTAACGACGATTGTCGAAGAAGTAGTTGTTGATAAGAATGTTTGCGCCCTCGAGTGTGGGAACTTCGCCCGGACGCATTCTTCTGAACAAATCGATTTTGCCCGCTTCTTCGGTGTGCGAGCCTTGCGGATCGCGTTCACAGGTATCGGCAATCATCTTTTCTTCGAATACCGCGTTGATTTGGTCGTCGGTGCCGTACCCCAACGCTCTGAGAAGAGTGGTGGCGGTGATTTTGCGCTGACGATCGACGTGTACCCAAAGCAAACCGTTGGCGTCTTGCTCGAACTCAAGCCATGCGCCGTGGTTGGGGATCATCTGGTTGGAGAAACGCATAACGCCGTTTTTGTCCCTTTCGCCCTTGAAATAGACGCCGGGGCTTCTGACCAACTGGCTGACGATAACGCGTTCTGCGCCGTTAATGACGAAACTTCCGCTGTCCGTCATCAAAGGAATGTCGCCCATGAAGATTTCTTCCGGCTCTTCGATAACGCCCGTTTCGAGGTTGGTGAGACGAGCTTTTACCTTCAGAGGCACGGCGTACGTTGCGTCGCGGTTTTTGCATTCCCTGACCGAGTACTTCGGCTCGCCGTCAAGTCTGTAGTCGATGAAGGACAACTCCATACGACCGGAAAAATCGCGAATGGGCGAATACTCGTCCAGAACGTCTTTGATGCCGTGTTCAAGAAAACTCTTGTACGAATTCTTTTGAACTTCGATGAGGTAAGGAATATCGAGAACGTCTTTGATCTTGCTGAAAGAGTAACGCTCGGTATTGCCATACTTTACCTTGTGAACTTTTACTTCTGACATCG
>CAKQMI010000036.1 GCA_934254835.1 uncultured Clostridia bacterium
CGGGCGTATCGCAAAAAATCGCCGACGTTTTCGGCGCGGCGGGAGAAAGGTACGACATATTGACTTACGGCGTGTCATCGACGCTCGTCGCAAACCTTATCAACAATATTCCGATGAGCGTTTTATACTCGGCAATCACCGAAACCGCGTCGCCTTATGCGGTGTATGCGTCGGTAATCGGCAGCAACATCGGCGCGTTTCTTACGCCCGTCGGCGCGCTTGCCGGCATAATGTTCACGGGGCTTTTGAAAAACCTTGGCGTAAAGTTTACGTTCCTTGACTTTTTGAAATACGGCGTTGTCGTCGCAATTCCTACGCTTTTCGCAACCCTTTCCGGGCTGTACATCGTTTACTTTTTACAATAATATCGGCGCAAAAAAACGGCGTCGAACCCCGATGCCGTTTCGTTTATTTGAAAAAACTTCTTAAAACTTGACGCAACTTAAGACGTCCATGACGAAAGCGACGGTCCCGCCCGTTTCAACCTTGACGGGGGTGGGCGACGTAATATCGGTGACGTCGGGCAAAGTCACGAAAGTCGTTTCCACGCGTTTTTTCGCGTGATTTTCCAAAATCCGCAACACGGTATCCACCCTTGCTCTTTCGACGCCGATGAGAAGCGTCACGTTTTTCTTTTTCAAAAATCCGCCCGTGGACGAAAGCATCGTGCAGTAAAAACCCTGTTTTGCAAGGTCGCGCACGGTGGAGTTTGCGTTTCCGCCGGGAAGAACAGCCATAATCATTTTATCACAAAGTATATTCATAGTCCTACTCCACAAAATATTATCGCACCGAAGCGCGCACTTGTCAACGCAAACGCGCGAAAAGGCGACAAAATGCCGAAAAACGGCTATTTCCCTTAAATATATTTACAAATCCGCTATATGATGATATAATAAGATAACATAATTTTTTATTTTGAGGAGAAGTATGTTGACAGAACAACCTGACCCTGACCCTGACAGTATGATATTGTCGGTCGTTTTCATTGTAATACTCGTGCTGTTGTCGGGCTATTTTTCGGCAACCGAGACGGCGTTCACGTCGGTTAACCGCACGAGGCTCAAACTCAAGGCGCAAGACGGCAACAAGTCCGCCAAAAACGCGCTGTATCTTTTGGAAAGATACGACAAGGTGCTTTCGGCGATACTCGTCGGCAACAACCTTGTCAACATCACGCTTTCGGTTTTATTCAACAACATTTTCAAGGTCGTAATCCCAAATGTAGCAATAAGCGGTATTGTTTCGGTTGCCGTTTCAACGGTGATCGTTTTGACTTTCGGCGAAATCTCGCCCAAGATGATTGCAAAGGAAAATTCCGAAAAAATCACCATGGCGTTCGGCTATCCGATGCGCGCGATAATGATTTTGTTGTACCCCATCACGATACTGTTTGCGGGGCTGAAATTTGTTTTGCGCAAGATTTTCAAGTCGAAAGACGACGACAAAATCACCGAGGAAGAACTTTTATCGATGGTCGAGGAGGCGCAAGAAGACGGCTCTCTCGATATGCAGGAACGCGAGCTTATCTCAAGCGCGATTGAGTTCGACGACGCCGAAGTCGAGGACATTTTCGTACCGCGCGTCAACGTCATCGCCGTCCCCCTCGATATGTCGATGGACAAAATCAAGTCGCTTTTCTTGGAGCACAACTTCTCGCGTATGCCCGTCTATAACAACACTATCGACAGCATCGTGGGCATGATACACAATATCGACTTCTTCACCGCCCTCGAAAAAGGCGAAAAGTCCATCAAAAACTACGTCACCCCCGTCACGATTGCGACGGAACATATGAAAATATCGACGCTCCTGAAAAGTATGCAACGCCAAAAAGTCCACATGGCGGTCGTCGTGGACGAGTACGGCGGAACGCTCGGTATTGTCACGCTTGAAGATATTTTGGAGGAACTTGTCGGCGAAATCTGGGACGAGCACGACGAGGTCGTCAACTACTTCACGAAAATCGACGACACGACTTATATCGTCGACGGGCGTGCGGAACTCGACAAGTTCTTTGAAACTTTCGGGCTCGATAAGGAAGAGGCAGAAGACTTCGACTCACAAACGGTCAGCGGTTGGATTATCGCCGAGATGGGCGAAATCCCCAAAAAATCACAAACCTTCAATTACAAAAACCTCACCATCATCGTCAATAGGCTGACGCAACGCAAGATTTTGGACGTCAAAGTCATCATCAACCCCGTCGAGGACGACGAAAACGACGGCGAAAGACAAACGTTGTTTGAAAAGGTAAGCGAAAAAATCGCCGACAAACAAGAAAACAAACAGGACAGCAACGATTGATTTCTTCCCCGCCCTAACGGAAAAACACAACTTTAATACATACAAAAAGGCTAACCGTGCGTTAGCCTTTTTCTCCGCTTATTTTGTACTGTTTCGTCTTACAGACGAATCCACAATGCGGGTACAATACCGTAGCGCATAAACCGTGCTTCCGTTGCTATTTTGGTCAATGTTTCGTCATTTCTATACTTTATGATGCACGTATCTGTGTTCGAATTGAACGGCGTACGCAAACGCCACGAAGTATAGTCGTTTTCATTGACCTCAACACCCTGACTTTTTGCGTAGTCAGTACTTTTTCTTTGTCTTTCGCTGTTCGTCGATATTATCTGTGACGCTTCATAATAAGACAATAAAAACACCTTGTCTTGGGTATCTTCGCAAATAAAATCGTTTGTTTTGTCTCCCGTGCTTATCAAACTGTTATCCACCGTTATTTTCTCAATCAACTCTTTTTGCATGTCATTGAACGCAGTGGCATAGAAGGTTTGATTAAGCCAAATTCTTATCGAGCTGTACTGATAATTGTTGGTATAAGTTTTGTAGGGCGCTCCTTTATTGTTGTTATAAAGCACTTCATTATTGCCTTCGGTAACTACCCTGTAAGTATCCTGAAATGCTTGTGCGTCGATTGCGACGTCTGCAAACAAAAACGCGCGTCCGTTTTTCTCTTCCAAAATACGCCACTTTATCGGTTCGTACTTAAACCAATATGCAGTGTTCCTAACGTACCCGTTTTTCTGTTGATTACTCGAAGCATAATTTTCACCACCGCCGAAATAATACGGTCTAAATTTGTCAAAATAAACACCACGATATCTCTCTCCCGAAAAATCCACGTCAATATACCACATATAATCTGTGGCGGCACCCGCTTGATAATACCTGTATGACGTCCATTTTCCGTGTTCGTTTTCCATCGGCAACGCTCCCGCAAGTTTATCAAGCTCGGTTGTGACGGCTCCGTCCGTAACTTTGGATTGCGGATAAGTACCGAACAAAATCGTATTGCCTTCACGAATATATTGTTTGGTCGCTTGTCCCGGCTGTTCGGGTTGTTCGGGTTGTTCGGGTTGTTCGGGTTGTTCGGGTTGCTCCGTTTGCCCCATATTATTCTTATTGTCGGTCTTGTTCTTGTCTTTTTGGTTGTCGCAAGCGACAAACGTAACCGCCAACACGACTATCAACAACGCGATTAAAAAAAGTCTGGTTTTTCTCATACTCTCCTCCCTGTGGCTTATCTAAAATAATGTTACAATATAATTATGTCGCTGTCAATATGCAGTTTATAAAAAAGGACGCCCGTGTGTGACGGGCGTACCTTTTCTAAAAACAAATCAGAGGGAGAACAAATGACTTTATTAAAACTTAGAGTCGCATAACACGACTTTCCTTTATTATATCGATGAATTAAATCTTTGTCAACAGAATATGAATAAAATTTCATATTTATTTTTTGTGTCAGTGTGATTGTCCTTTTGACAGTATTGATATTTATTGTTTATTTCTTGTTCTGAAACCACATTTTTGCCGAAAAACACTGAAATATCGACGGTTTTCTGATGTTTTGATTGATTTCTTCCTGCAAATATATCAAAAATATTATATCATTCGTCCGATTTTCGTTTTACACGGGCGCGCAATATATTGTATAATAATTGCGGTTTATGGAGGTTTATATGAAAATTTCAATTTCAAACGATATAAAATACGTCGGCGTCAACGATAAAAACCTCGATTTGTTCGAGGGACAGTACGTCGTCGAAAACGGAATGGCTTACAACTCCTACGTCATCATCGACGAAAAAATCGCGGTGCTCGACTCGGTTGACATGAATTTCAAAGACGAATGGCTTAATAACGTGTCGTTCGCTCTTGACGGGCGCAACCCCGATTTCCTTATCGTCCAACACATGGAGCCCGACCACTCGTCCAACGTGACGGCGTTTATGGAAAAATACAAGGACGCAAAAATCGTGGCGTCGGCACGCGCGTTCCAAATGATGAAAAACTATTTCGGCACCGATTTTTCCGACCGTCAGGTCGTCGCAAAGGAAGGCGAGGTTTTGTCGCTCGGAAAGCACAATCTGTCGTTTATCTCCGCGCCCATGGTGCACTGGCCCGAGGTCATTATGACCTACGACGATTTCGACAACGTTTTGTTTTCGGCGGACGCGTTTGGAAAGTTCGGCGCGCTCGACACGGACGAAGACTGGGCGTGCGAGGCAAGACGCTATTACTTCGGCATCGTCGGCAAGTACGGCGCGCAAGTCCAATCGGTTTTGAAAAAAGTCGCTCCGCTTGAAATCGGCGTGATTTGTCCGTTGCACGGTCCCATCCTTTCCGAAAATATTCCTTATTATCTCAATCTTTACGATATTTGGTCGTCGTACGGCGTCGAAAGCGAAGGCGTCGTCATCGCATATACCTCGGTCTACGGGCACACCAAAACCGCGGTGGAACTTCTTGAAAACAAACTCCGCGAAAAAGGCGTGAAAGTGTCCGCGTTCGACCTTGCCAGATGCGATATGGCGGAAGCCGTCGAGGACGCCTTCAAATACGGCAAAATCGTGCTGGCAACCACCACTTACAACGGCGAAATATTCCCGTTTATGAAAACTTTCATCGACCACCTTGTCGAAAGAAACTTCCAAAATCGCACGGTCGGATTTATCGAAAACGGCTCGTGGGCACCGCAAGCCTCGCGTATTATGCGCGGTATGCTCGCGTCGCAAAAAAATCTGACGCTCCTCGATAACGACGTCAAAATCTTCTCGGCGGTGAGCGACAGAAATATCGACGAAATCCAAGCCCTTGCGGACGCTTTGGCGTAATTACACGGCGGAATTTATGGAAAAAGTAATAATTGCATCCAACAATATGAACAAAATTCGCGAGTTTTCCGAAATGCTCGGGGACGGCGTACAGGTGCTGTCGCTGAAAGACGTCTTCTCCTTGGACATCGAGGAAAACGGCGAAACTTTTTTGGACAACGCCCTCATAAAAGCCAAGACGATAAGTCTGTTCCTTCGTGAAAAAGGGGTGTTCGCCCCCGTGTTCTCCGACGACAGCGGACTTGCGGTCAACTCTTTGGGCGGTGCGCCCGGCGTCCACAGCGCAAGGTACGCGGGCATGCACGGCGACGACAAGAAAAACCGTGACGTCCTTTTGAAAAACCTCGAAAACGCCCACGACCGAAGCGCGTACTTCATCTCGGTGATCGTGTGCTATTACCCCGACGACACCTACGTTTTTGCTGAAGGCAAGACGTACGGACACATTCTTTGTGAGGAAGAAGGAACGAACGGGTTCGGCTATGACTGCATCTTTTATTCGTCGGATTTGCAAAAGTCTTTCGGGCTTGCGACGGCGGAAGAAAAGAACGCGGTCTCCCACCGCGCCCGCGCACTGCAAGAAATACTAAGGAAGATTAAATAACAAAATCAAACGAAGTCGCCGTGGCAATCGCCACGGCGTTATTTTTAATAAACGATATTTTATGATACAAAAACCGCAACTTAAAGTATGGTTTTTATCTCATCAAGGCTTTCAACGTAATAATCCCATATTACGTCTTTCGGTATTTCGGCTTTGTCGTGATTGAACCATATCGTTTTTATCTCGGCGTTTTTTCCGCCTAAAATATCTGCGGTCAACGAGTCGCCGATAAGCATTATTTCGTCCCTATTCGCGCCCGCGTTTTCGACGCAATAGTCGAAGTATTCCTTTGTCGGTTTCATCGCGCCGACGGTTTCCGAAATGAACAGTCCCGAAAAATACTTTTCCATATCGGCTTTGTCGAGGCGGAATTTTTGTTGCCCGTACGGACCGTTGCTCGTGGCGAAAAGCCTGTACTTTGCGCTCAGATACTTCAATATTTCGTGCGCGCCCGCCACGGGTTCAGCCGACACCGCAAGATAGTCGTGAAAGACTTCCTCGAACTCGGGCCCGTCAATGCCCTTAATCCCGAAAGCGTCGAAAACCGTATTCCACCTGATTTTTTTAAGACCGTCTTTGGAAAGGGTGCCGTCCTCGATTCTGCGCCACAGATTGTCGTTGATTTTTTTGAAGCACTCGAAAAGTCCCGTTTCGTACTTTCTGCCGTATTTTTCAAGCCCCATAGTCATCGCGTACGTTGCGCACACGTCGAAGTCCAGCATAGTATTGTCGATGTCGATAAAAACCGTCGTAATCATAATTACCTCAATAAAATATTATCAAATTTCGGCGCGATATGCAAACGTAACCCGCAAAAAAAGTTGTGGATTTTTGCATACACCCTATGTTATAATATAATTGATTAAAATTTGGAGGAAATTATGAAAACCTTGCTCAAAAACGGAACAATCGTTGACGGCAGTGGCGACAAGCCATACGTCGCGGACGTCCTCATCGAAGACGACAAAATCGCGGAAATTGCAAAAGACATAAGCGCACCCGACGCCGAAGTTATCGATTGCAGTGGTTTGACCGTCGCCCCGGGCTTCATCGACGCCCACAGTCACAACGACTTCTTTTACGACTACGACGACGCCGAAAGGTTTTACGAGCCGTTCATTCGCCAAGGCATCACGACGCAAATCACCGGAAATTGCGGATTTTCGCCGTTTGGCATCGACAAAAACACCAAATTTAAGGATAAAGTCGGCGGTGGTTTATTCCATGCCAAAAACCCCGGCAGTTTCAAAGATTTTTTGGAAAACGCAAAAGGCAAACTTTTTGTCAATATCGTCCCGCTTATCGGGCACGGCACCACGCGCATAAGTATATCGGGCTTTGACGCGAAACCGCTCACAAAGGAACAAATCGACGAGGAAATGAAACTCGTGGACGAGGCTATGGAAAACGGCGCGTTCGGCGGAAGTTTCGGCTTTATGTACGAGCCCGGAATGTACAGCAAACCCGACGAACTTATCGCTTTCGCCAAGGAACTGCAAAAGTACGACGGCATTCTGACAATCCACCCCCGCGCCGAGTCGAAAGTCGCAATGGGCTACCCTCTCATCTCGAAACCGCACATCGAAATCGCCCTTGACGAAATCATCGATATTATGGAAAAATCGAAAGTCAGGACGGAATACAGCCATCTTATTTTCGTGGGGCGTTCGTCGTGGCCGAGCGTCGAGCCTATGCTCAAAAAACTGCACGAATACAACGAAAAAGGCTACAAAATCGCCTACGACAACTATTCGTTTACATACGGCGCGTCGGTCATCACGATAGTAATGCCCGCCTGGTATCTCGCGATGAGCGAAAAGGAGCGCAAAAAACCTTTCAACCGCTTCAAACTGCGCGTACTTGTGGAAATGTCCAAAAAGCTTTTGGGGCTTGACTTTGGCGATTTTACCGTTGCGTATATCTCGGACGACCACAAGGAATACGAAAACCGCACAATCGCGGAAATTGCAAAATCCGAAGGCATTTCGGACTTCGACTGCTACTTAAAACTCGTGGATTTGTCCAACGCGCAAGGCAGGCTTTACATCGACAAATACTACAACGACGACATCATCGACAGGCTGATGAAAGACGACCTGTCCATCTTTATGACGGACGCTTGGGTTGAGGAAGCAGGCACGCAAAACGGCGCGACCTATCAATGCTTCCCATACTTTTTAGTGCGCGCGAAAAAGAACGATATCCCCGTGGAAAACGTCGTCAGAAAGATGACGGGCGCCACTGCCGAACGCTTCAAAATCAAGGACCGCGGGCTTTTGAAAGAGGGATATTTTGCAGACGTCACCGTGTTCGATTTTGACAACGTCACGGTCAATCCCAAGGTTCCTGACTTCACTCCGACCGGCATAAACTACGTTTTCGTAGGCGGTGAAAAAGTCGTTAACAACGGGCGTTATATCTCAAAAACCGCCGGGAAAGTCATACTCAAAAAATAAGGAGAAAGCACGATGTGTATCGCAAAAATTGCGTTTAACGCGCTCTTTCGACCAAGTAAACGCACGTTTACGCCAAAATCGTCGTTTGGCGAAAAACTGATGGGGCCGAACTTTCAACTGCTGTACGACGAATGTACGAAAGCCGGTCGGCTTGTCAAAACGTGGGACAAGGAAATCATACCCGTTTGCACTTTTGACAATCTTACGCTCGAGGGGTGGTTTTATTCCGCAGGCGAAAACGCATGTGACACCGCCATACTCGTCCACGGCTACAACAGCAGTCCCATGGGCGACCTTGCGACGATAATGCAATTTTATTTGAGAAACGGCATAAACGTCCTGATGACCAACAATCGTGGCGGAAAAACGAGCGTCGGCGACAACATAACGTTCGGGCTGTTCGAGAGGCTGGACACTGCGCTTTGGGTTGAAAAACTTAACGAGCGATTCCCGACAGGCGATATATTTTTGCACGGCTTATCGCTGGGCGGAGCGACGGTATGTCTTATGTCCGAGCTTGACCTGAAAAACGTGAAATGCATCGTGTCCGACTGCGCCTACTCATCGATCCGCGCGGAATTTTTGCACAGCTCCAAGCTCACGGTAGGATTCACGCCGAAGCGCGAGCTTGAGCGCGTCTATAAAATTTTCGCCAAGGAATTTCATCACACGGTTGACGAATTCACGCCCTTAAAAGCCGTCGCGCACGCGAAATATCCGATGTTGTTCATACACGGCAAAGAGGACAGATTTATCCCCGTGAGCATGGCGCACGACCTTTACGACGCCTGCGCAAGCGACAAGGAAATTTTCATCGTGGACGGCGCGGGACACGGCGCATCGTACGTCAACGCTCCCGAAGAATACGAAAAGACGGTCATGGGCTTCATCAACGCCCACAGATAACGCCGTCCCAAAAAGCCCATAGAAAAGCCACGGTCTCCCGTGGCTTTCGTTTTGCCAAGTGCAACTTAATCGACGGCAACAAACATATCTTTGCCGACACCGCAGACGGGGCATGCAAAATCGTCGGGCAAGTCCTCAAAACGGACGTTCAAAAGCCCCAACTCGTTTTGGCTTTCCTCGTCATAAATCCAGCCACAAACTTCACAGACGTATTTTTCCATTTTCTTTCTCCTTTTTATTTAATAAGTTCGAACGCCGAAGCGTCGTGTTTGCAAATCGGACAAATAAAGTCGGGCGGAAGATCCTCGCCCTCATAGACGTACCCGCAGATTTTGCAGACGTACGACTTCTTTGTCGTCTCCTGCGGTTTCGGCTTGACGCGTCTTTGGTAGTCGGTGTAGGTCAGCGTGTCGAGCGCGGACAGCGTCCCCGCCTCCTCAACCGAGCAAATGAACATATTGTGCGTGCCAAGGTCGATAATTTGCTCGACCGCAAGCGAGATGAACGCATTGCAAAAGTCGCGCGTCACGACAAGTCCGTTTTCGCTTCTTGTCGGCGTTTCGCCCAAAAACTTGTCGGCGGTGCGCCCGCTTTGGAAACCGAACCTTTTGAAAACGTCGAAAGTCGCGTCAACCGACAAACAGTTGATGTTCATTTTCAACGTTTCCACGATTGTTTCGCACGAGTAATTCTGCTTGTTGACGGCGACGGCGACGCGCAGTGGCGAACTTGTCACCTGCATGACGCTGTTGACGATACAACCGTTGTCCTTGACGCCGTCGTTGGTGGTGAGGACGTACAGACCATAGCCGATTTTGAATAATGCGGAAAGGTCGATTTTGCTGATTTCGCTTGCCATATTTTATCTCCTTATAGTTTAATTTAATCCACCTCAAAAGCGATTGCTTCGTAAGGCATCAAGGTCATATCTTCAAGTTTTCGGTCGTTGTCGTAGTTGGACAAAACAACTTTGGCATTTTTGAATAAATAACCGTTTGGCAACTTAAACCGCACGTTTTTATTCTTAAAATTCAAAATCAGCAACAATCGCCTGCTCTCGTATTCACGTTCATAGACGTATAGTGAGCGGTGTTTTTTGAAATATTCCCTGAACGTGCCGTGCTTTATAATCTCGTTGCCACGCCTATACGCGATAAGTTTTTTGTAAAAGTTCAAAACGCTTGTTTCGTCTTCCGTCTCGCTTTTGACGTTGACCTCTTTGAAATCGGGGTGTATTGATATCCATGGCGTTCCGGTAGTGAATCCTGCGTTTTGCTCGTCGTTCCACGCCATCGGCAGACGCCCGTGATCGCGACTTCGTTTGTTCATAACGTACATAAACAGCGGTTTTGCAAGAGGCCCGATTACCTTTCTAAGAATATTATAATACGCAATCGCGAAATTGTCGTCCATTTCATCAACACTTTTGAATTTGAAATTTGTCATGCCGAGTTCCTGTCCCTCGTAGATATACGGAGTGCCCTGCATAAAGTGCAACGACATCGCGAGCATTTTGGAAGCTTCCTTTCGTCTGTCACCGAATTTTCCCGTAAATCGTGGAAGGGAGCGTGGTTGATCGTGATTTTCGTAATACAGCGCGTTCCAGCCTTTGCCGTGCATACCCGTCTGCCAGCGCGACATAGCGGACTTAAACTTTGGCAAAGAAAACCAAGTGGGGATAACGTGCAACACGGCGTCGCTTTCGACGTGGTCAAACTGGAACAACGTATCGAGTTCGTGCCTATCTTCACCCGTGTAAAGGATACCCTCCTCGACGGTCACGCCCGTCGCCTCTCCGACGGTCATACTGTCGTAATGAGACAAGACGTTTTCGTTGAGTTCGCGCAAAAATTCGTGAATGCGCGGACCGTGTAAAAATAGTTCGTCCCCTCGAAGTCCAACGCGCCACTTGCCGTTTGGGATCGAGCCGTCGGGGTTGTATGTTTTGGACAGATAAGTGATGACGTCACAGCGGAAGCCGTCGCAACCGAGGTTGAGCCAAAACCTCATCATGTCCTGAATTTCGGCACGGAGTTTTGGATTTTCCCAATTCAAATCGGGCTCTTTCTTGCTCCAAAGATGCATAAACCACTCGTCGGTAGTCTCATCGTACATCCAAGCGGATCCACCGCACCGAGACGTCCAGTTATTGGGCGGTTTTTTGCCGTCCTTGCCACGCCCGCGACGCCAGATAAAGTAGTCACGATACGGGTTATCTTTGGATTTTTTGGCTTCCTGAAACCAGAAATGCTCATCAGAGCAGTGGTTGACGACGAGGTCCATAATAAGGCGAATGTTGCGCGCGTGCAATTTTTCGACCAATTCTTTCCAGTCGTCTAGGGTGCCAAACTCGGGGTTGATATCGCGGTAATCGCTGATGTCGTAGCCTTTGTCGTCGTTTGGAGAGCGGTAGCACGGCGAGAGCCACACCGCATCGACGCCGAGGTCGGCAAGGTAGTCGATTT
Source organism: uncultured Clostridia bacterium (assembly GCA_934254835.1). Lineage (GTDB taxonomy): Bacteria > Bacillota > Clostridia > Christensenellales > CAG-917 > CAG-349. Next base: position 11,573 of record CAKQMI010000036.1, read on the forward strand.
TTGAAATGATACCTTGGATATCGCCAATGCCGTCGCCGTTGCTGTCGCAGAAACTGCGTGGATAGATTTGGTAAACGACGGCGTCCTTGAACCAATTAGTTTTGACGTTACTCATGTTCACCTCCCTAGTTTTCTTCGAGGATTTTCCTTATCGCGACGACGATTGCATGTTCGATTGCGAGGTGCGCGTCCTCAATTTTTTCCATAGAGTCGGTGTCGGACAGGACGTAGTAGTCGCAAAGTGCGCGGACTTTCCCGCCGTCCTTTCCCAAAAAACCAACGACAGTGATACCGTTTGACTTTGCAAACTTTGCGACGTTGACAACGTTTTCGGAATTTCCGCTTCCGCTAAACAGACACAATATATCGCCCTTTTTCGCCAAAGTTTCCAACTGAATTTTGAAAATATCGTCATACGAAAAATCGTTGGCGAGGCACGTCACGACGGGGACGGAATCGGACAAACACACCGCCCTAATACCCGTCTCGTCGCCCACTCGACACCCTTTAATGAGGTCGTTGGCGATATGCGACGCGGTCGAGGCGCTTCCTCCGTTTCCGACGGTAAATACTGTCCCTCCCGCGCGATTTGTATCAACGATAATTTCGGCAATTTGCGCCACCGACGCGATATTTATACGCGTCAAATTCTCGGCTGTGTTTTCAAGGTAGTCGCCGACGACGCACTCGGTCTCGGTCTTTCCACGCCTGAATGCCACCGCCCCCGCGCCACACAACGACGCATAATATCCAAGTCCAGAATACTCAATTTTGACGGTTTTATCAATCGGAACAAACAGTTTATCGTTGATTTCTTCGATAAGGTCGTCCTTGAACACTTCAAGGCTTTGCGCGACGCCCCCGCCCAAATAGCACATATTGACGTCCAAAAGGGTTGCGGTCATGGCGATTGCTCTACCCAGTCCTTTTGCCAAGCGTTTGTAGGCGGACTTTGCGATTTCGTCGCCTTTTTGTGCAAGATCTCCTATCTCCTGTGCCGATTTTTCAACGCCTGTTTTCGCCTTGTAAAACGCGGAGATTGCGCCACCCGACGCCACCGATTCAAGACACCCTGTTTTCCCGCAGGAACAGCGACTGCCGTCCTCTTGCACCCTGACGTGTCCGAGTTCGCCGGCGCAAAAATTTGCCCCGCTGTAAAGTTTTCCGTTGAGGTACAGCGCACCCCCGACGCCGTTACTTATGGTGAGCCACAAAAAGTCGTTGACGTTGACGGCTTTGCCAAAAGTTTTCTCGGCGACGGCGCAGGCATTGGCGTCGTTTTCGGCGAATACGGGAAGCCCCAAAAGGTCAGATAGTTCCTTTGAGGCGTGCCAATCGCGAATACCCAAAAACGGCGCAAGCGGGCAAACTCCCGTACGGCTGTTGACGGGACCGGGCAACGACACACCGCACACCAATGGCTTATATTTTTTCAAAAGTGGTGTTGCCATACGCACAATATCGTTATAGGCGACGTCGAGCGAATATGGCAACGGATAATCCTGACGGCAGAAGTCGAGGACGACGCCGGTTTCATCGACGATTCCGACCAAAATTTTGGAACCGCCGACGTCGATAGCAAGGCAGTTTTTCATAGAACACCTCCTTACGAAGTGGATTTTTTTACGATTTCGGCACCTTTACGGTGTTTTTGTAAGTTACGTTTAATGAGGTTGCTTTATTTTGCACACAAAAAAAGCGCGGTGGAAAAAATATTTTCAACTGCGCTTAAAAAAATTCTCATAGGCGGTAACCTCCGTCAAGGGGATTTTCACGTCATATTAAGATTTGCAATAGATTTACATACTTATAGTTTAACAAAAAACCGCCGTGTTGTCAAATTTAGTGTTTTCATAGGTGCGGTTAATTGACGACGAAGAAATCGACGGTGTCGCCGGACGTCGTATCATTCACTGACATAAATAGGAAGTTTTTTGCGCCTGCGCCCTTCAAGGAATAGGCGAACCCGACGTTTTGGGCGTTGCCGATGAGCGCGTTTACTGCGACCGAGCCGATTTTGAGGTTGACGTCCTCGGCGCTCCCGATTTTGAGGACGGCGTCGAGGGTATGGAACAAATCGGCGGTGTCGTCGGCGTTGAGGTTATTGAGCGTCAGCGACTTATGCGACACGGAGTATTCAAAGCCGGCATCTGTGGTTTTATCGACGCGCACGGTGGACGAAACGTACAAGAAATCGGGCACGTACTTTTTGAACATACTTTCGGGGAACTTTTTCATATCGTCCTTAAAGGGGGTGAGGTCGATTTTGGTGACGACGTTGAAGTTGGCGCTTCCGTTTTCTGCGATATCCGAGAAGTCCACCTGCAAGATTTTGACGTCGACGTCCTTATTGCCGAGCGTGACCTTGCCCGCGGACTGCTGGAAGAAGACGGTCTCGGCGAGCGCGCCCACCTGCTTTTCGGAGAGCGAAATCGATGCGGACATTGCCTTGCCCACAATCGCCTGAAAATCGACGGTATAGCCGTTGTAGCCCTGCCCCGCCTGATATTTGATAAGTCCGTTGATCTCGTTGTTTACGCTTGTTTGAAGCCCCTTGAAATCGTCCTCGCCGAATGCGTTCGGGCACAGCGACTTTTCGTCCACCTCTTTTGAAAGAGTTTTGAGTTGCCCCGCGGTGCGAAAGAGGTCGATGCCGTACTTTGAGCGGACGGCGACGTAACCGCCGATGACGGTAACGCCGACAATGGCGATGATGACGACAAGTGTAATAAGTACGCCTTTTAATGCTTTCATTTAGCCTCCGAGTAAATAAGTAAATTTTTGGCATATTGCCAAACAGAACAGTCCCGATCTGTTTGGCAACATACCCAAGCCGTCCTAATGGACGGCTTTTCGATATGTCGGTTTTTGTGAATAAGCGGGTTTTTACGCCCGCTTATCCGATTTGTTGATTTTTACTATGCCGTTACTATTCTAAACGTCACAGATTCGATATCCGCTGTTGTTAAGTTGCTGACTTCAATAAGGTATTTTCCCTTTGCCGGAATGTCAAAGGTTCCGTCCGCGTTCATTGTGATTTCTTTCAAATCGGCGTCATACACCTTATAGGTAAGTTTTCTCTCTGACAGCACGGTGGAATTACCTTCATTGATTGTAATTTTTCCAGCGTTCAATTGTCCCGAAAAATATTTTGCCTCGCCTTCCAAGTATTTACCTGTTTCGCTTACCACAAAGTCTTTTGTTTTACTTACAGTGATGTAATTATTAAACGACGTATCGGAACCACTGATTGAAATATAAACAACTTTCACACTGTCACCGAAATTAGCAATTGTAGAAATGTGGTCACTATAATAGTCGATGTGTCCGTCCGGTTTTCTTATTACGGCGCGTCCATCGTATGTATGTGGTGTAAGTTTGTTGCCTTGCTCGTCGTAGAAACTATATGAGTTCGGAGAAAATCTCGCCCTTGTTATCTGGTAGTATCCGTTCTGAGGCAAACTGACTTTCAATAAGTATTTTTTATCCTGAGGCAAACTATATGGCGTCCCAATAGTCATCTCGGCGAACGTGGTGGTGGAATTATCAACCCTAGGTCCCCTGTTTGCATTCTCGGTAACTACTACATAGAAATATAAGGTTGTTTTTTGCGAGACAATAATTTCGTTATCAATAAACGTCGCATTATTTCCGTCGGGCTTATATACGGTTATCTTCATCTTGCTTTGGGCATACACTAACGTTTTATTGCCGGCTTCAACATCTTTCTTGTACCAATACGTGCCTGGTTTTAATTCTTTATTATAAACTTCGTTCGTGAGTTCGGGCATACTTTCATCAACCGCCAAGGTTGCCGTACATGCAAAATCTTCGTCGTCGCTGAACCTGACTATGCTGTAGTTGCCCCTGTCGGCACCCGTAATCTCAAAGCAGTCTGCGTCGGCATCTGTGAGCGTCCATGTATCTCCGATAGCATGTGTTCCGTTGTATTTTACCATTTTTATGGTAATGTCATCATTGTTAAAACTATTATCTACGTTTGCCTGTGTGAGTTTTAAGGGAACGCTGTAATAATTATCCTCACCAAATTTGAAAATCTTGAAATTAATCCCTATCAAGTCCAAAGGAACCGATTTAATCTCACCGCTCAATTTGGTATGGTCGATGACATAGTTTCCACTGGTGGCGCCGGTAATGCTCACGCCTGTGATTTTAGTTGTTCCGACATTTTTACTTTCAAAGATAACACGAATATGAAGAGCTTCGCCGTTTACCGTGCCGAAACTACCTGTCGAGCCATTGTATAAGAACAATGACGTCGACGCATTATAAGAGTAACTTTTATTTTTAGGAATGTATTCGGTAATGTCTTTTTGGGTGATGCTTGCGGTAACGTCATTTAACGTAATGGAGTAGTTGTCTGCGTCATCACCGCTAAGTGCAACGCTTTCTTTGGTTGCGCCAACGTCTTTGCCGGACATCGTCACCACAATTTGAACGTCATCTGAGCCGACCTTGCCTTTCGGTTCGGCGATTATAAACGATCTTCCGTCGTACTCTTGTGTTACTGTTTCTTCGGTAAGAGGTTTCTTTGTGATTTCAAATTCTTTGATTGCTTTAATGCCTACCCACTCGTCCGTGTTAGCAACGTTAATAATAGCCTTGTATTTGCCTGCTTTCTTCGGAGCTTCCTCAGTCGGTACTTTGTCTTCGCCCACTTCAACGAACGAAATGGTGATTTCGCCACCGCCTTCAACAATGATTTGTTCTTTTGTCAAAGACACCGGCATGCCGTCATACACTTTGTCCAACACAACGCTGTCGGCAAACTTAATGTCACGATCTTTTGCGTTAAGGGCGGGAATTTCTTGGGTATAGCTATATCCGCATTCCTTACAAGTGCATTTCTTTTCGCCGGCCACGCCGTAGCCCGCTTCTTTCACAATGTCTTCCTTGAACTCATGCGGGAGTTTCTCCGATGTGTCGGTGTGCTTTTTCGTGGTGCATTCGTGCCAGTGGGTTTTTTCGTCATACTTCCACTCGCTGGAATACTTGTGTTTCTTGTTGCATGCCGAGAATATCGACAACGACAACGCCAACACTAATACCAACGCCAGCACTGCAATGATTGATTTTCTTTTCATAGTCTTGCTCCTTTTTGATTTAAGTGATTTATTCCAAATCGCCGAAAATCGCGACTTAAAACCTTTATTATCTTTTATATGTTAATTTAATTATTTTCTTCTTAAGTAAAATGTTTTTCGGACAAGCGGGTTTTACCCCGCTTATCCGATCTTTTGTTGTTGTTATTTTGTTGCTCTGCTTTCAATCAGGGAACCACAATCACGCCTGACGTCTGTTCTCTTGTTATACTAAAATTAATGTTCAGATTGTTGTCGGTGGTGTTTGTGACAACGATGGTATAATCTCTTACGGACATATTTCTCAGAAGCTCAAAAGAATTGTCCGCCGACAAAGTCACCTCTGTACCGTTATCTCTATAAACCTTTATGGTTGCGCCTGCGGGGATATTTGAAAACGTGTACTTCATTCCAAAATTTATGCCGGAACTGACACTGATAACAAATCTCTTTTCTTCGCCTGCCGAATAGGTCAATTCTCCGGACGAAATTTCATCTACGCCCTCGGAAAATGCAAGCCTTGTCGGGGTGCCTTCGTTCAAAGCGCACGTCAGCGTGACTTTAAGAGTGACCTGGTTGTCGCCACCAACGCCTTCAACGTAAACGTAGAACTTGGTATTGCCTGCAATCGCGTCGAATGTGTACTGCTTTTCATTGACCTTATTAATGTTAATCTCCGAGCCGGTCAACGCATTGTACACAA
>CAKQMI010000037.1 GCA_934254835.1 uncultured Clostridia bacterium
CAAGAGCTTTGTCGGGAAATTTACAAAGCGCAGTCGCCATAAGCCAGGCAACCGCCATCTTTACGTAATACTTATCGCTTTTCACGCCTGACGAAAGCGTCAGCACGCGGTCGATATATTCGTCGGTGAGATAATAGGTCATCATCGCGACGATTGCAAAGCGCAGGTCGTATTCTTTATCGCTTTCAAGATATGCCGTCAGAAAATCAAACCATTTTTCGCGGTCTTTCCCGATGAACTTGCACCTTGCGACGAACATATCGCAATTCGCCCAGTTGTCCATTTCCGCAACAATGTTTTTCACGTCCGCCCTTTTCGTTTCGTCGTCGGTTTTGAGCCTTGCAACGACAAAACTTTTTATCAAAAGTTCTTCGTACACGTCGTCGGAAAGAGAACCGGCAGCCACGCGTACATCGCCGTATTTTCCCGCCGCGATATCTTTTGCGACGCTTTCGACAAAAGGCGTTTTTAGCCCGATTATCGCCTTATTCGTCGGTATCAGTTTTGCGCTGAACGCTTTTGTTTTTTCGTCAGCCCCGTTATAAATCGTATCTTTCAGCATCATATCAGATTGTCTTGTCCGTGTCGGTTTTTATGAAGTCCGATTCGTTGTCGTCAGTGTTGACAAGACGTATTTTTTTGTTGGGATCTATCGGCGGAAGTTTGCCGCCGTTTTCTTCCTTTTTATAAGACAACCTTAAAAGAAGCGGCGTGACAAGCGACGTCACAAGAATAAGTATGAGTACGAACGGCATAATGCTGGGGTTGACCATGTTATAGTCAATGCCCTTTTGCGTGCAGACAAGCACGACTTCGGCGCGCACCATCATACCGATACCCACGCGGTAACTGTCTTTTATTCCGTATCCGCAAATCAACCCGCCAAGACCGCAACCGACAATTTTCCCGAGTATCCCCGCGACAACGAATGCAAAGCCAAATCCCACAAAAGCGGGGTTAAAGTGGTCAAAATTAAGGTTTATCCCTATATTTGCGAAAAATGCGGGGGCGAAAATCATATAGTTGCTGATTTCGATATGGCGGTCAACGTAAAACCTGTCGGAAATGCCCGAAAGCATAAGTCCCGCAACGTACGCGCCCGTGATATCGGCAACGCCAAACAACTTTTCGGCGGAATATGCAAACACAAAGCACACCACGACGCACAGTATCGGGATACGCCTTGTGTGCGGATACTTCATATCGATTCTGCCGATTATGAACAGCGCAACGTATCCGAGAGGTATCACCATGGCAAAGAATCCGATAAGCTTTGCGACGACAACCCAGACATCCGCGGGATTTCCGCTTTTATCCAAACTTATCATAAGAGAAAGCAGGACGATACCGATAATATCGTCAAGAATTGCCGCGCTGACAATCGACGTGCCGACGCGCGTTTGGAGTTTGCCGAGTTCTTTAAGTGCGGCAACCGTTATACTGACCGACGTCGCCGCCAAAATAGTGCCGTAAAAAAGGTTGGACAAAATCTGCGAGTGGGATACGTGGAAGCCTCCGTTGAATGCGCTTGCCACCAAAAATCCGAACAACAGCGGGAACAGTACGCCCAGTGCCGTGATGACGACGGACGCCACACCCGTTGCCTTGAACTGCTTTAAGTCGGTCTCGATACCCGCCGAAAACATTATGAACACAACGCCGATTTTCGCAAGGAAAGACAGCCCCTCCATTGCGGTTGAGTTGAATATGTTCTGCCCCGGGATAAACTTGATAAGTCCCAGCAGTATGCCCGCCAACAACATGCCGACAACCTGCGGAAGTCCCAACTTTTTGAACAAAATCGACATAAGTTTGGACAACAACAGTATCAGCGCAAGCGGTAATAAGATTTCGTAATAGTTCATAACACGACCTCTTTTAAGACGATATAAAACTTGAATATTAAATAACTATAGTACTAAAATTATGCAAAGTCAATATTTTTCGTTATTATTCACGGTTGGTATGCAAACTGTGAATAATGCGAATTGTTAGAAAACGCCGATATTTCCGCGCTTTTTCAAAAATACTCGCTTCTTTACAAAAAGTACAACTGCGTTCGTCTTTTCCAAAAATCATCGAAACTCTCGGTGGTTTGGTCTAAGGAGTATTGCCCCGCGTTTTTAGACGAAAACAAGGCACGCGAGCGGGTTAATACTGTATGTATAAGCCGTAAGCGTAACGAAGTTTTAGTCAAAAACACGGAGCAAGACCACGGTTGGCATTACAATAAAAAACTGCCGTGCGGAAAACACGGCAGTAGTTTTTTAATTTGCTATTCGGAGCGCAAGCACTCGACAGGATCTTTCTTCGCCGCGATCGCCGCAGGAATGATGCCCGCCACCATCGACAACGCAAAACTGATTACGACAAGCGAAATAGCAAAGTACCAGTTGAGATGCAACAGATTCGGTATTCCGATGACCTTGGCGATTATTATGTTGGCAATGTACGTCAACAAATATCCGAATGAGATGCCCAGCACGCCCGATATCATACCGATAATCGACGTTTCGGCTATGAACAGGTTGCTGACGTCCAGCTTCCTTGCGCCGATACTTCGCAATACGCCGATTTCCTTGCGACGCTCAAGCACCGACGTATAAGTGATAATCGAAATCATTATGGACGATACGATGAGCGACACCGCCGAGAATGCAATGAGTGCCGTTATCATGGCGTTAGTCATTTGCTCGACATAGCCCATAATCGTTTGCAACATATCGGTGTATTTAATCGAGTGGTTAGGATTCGGTTTTTCATTCCTCACCCAAGTGAAAGTACCGTCGCCGTTGTCCTTCTTCTCGAAATATTGATACTCGTCAAGGACTTTCAAGATATTCTTTTTGCCGTCGAAATTCGCCGCAAAAATCTGAATACTGTCGGGGTTGTCAAGTTCGGCATAGCCAAACGTCTTCTTCATATACGACGTTGCTTTCTTTTCGACTTCTGATTTTTTGCCGTACTCATCGGTCGCAATTACGTCCTTTTTGCTGATTATCGAGCCGTTTTTGATGGGATCTTTGTGCAATGCGCTGATGAATGCAATTTTATCCAAGTCATCGAGATTTTTATCGTAAATAAGGTTTCCTTCGTCGTCAACGCCGGTTACAACGGGATTGTCGCCGATTATTTTATAACATTCTTCGCCGGTGCTTTCAATCTTATAATCTTCAACTATATAGCACTTCGTGCGTTGCAAGTCGATAATACCGATTTGTTGGCAACGCTCGACAATCGACTCGATAATGCCGTGAGGATACCCGACGACGCCCTGAATTGCCGATGCCGACGCGTTTTCTTTGGGACGCACGATACCCGACACCTTCATTTTAATGCCACAGTGACCGTCGATGAACGAACCGCTGTCGTTAATGCGTTTGCCGTCTATGCGAAGATCGGTGACCTGACCGTCTTCTTTTACGTCAAAGTAATCGCTGTCGCAAAGGACCGCATATTCGACGCCCAAAAGTTCTTCTTCCGAGAAATTACGTTTATAGAAGCTGTACGGATCTTTTTCGTCCATACCGCCGAACATATCTTGGACTTCGTTGGGGTGCACGAGTCCGCATGCAAACAGCATAAAGTCTTGAATCATGTTGTTGCCGTCAACCTGCAACACGCAGTTATAGACCTTATATTCTTTGCCGTCCGCGCCGACTTCGATGCGACCTTGTTTAGTGTCCTCGGGCCATTCGCCAGCAATGACGTCGTATTGCTGATCCAGAATTTTTTGGTTGGAAATAAGCTCCGAAAATACGCTGAATACATCGAGATATCCGCTGAACGAGCCAAGCATACTACTGAAACTTTCCAACTCCATTTGTTTCAACATAGGATCAACGGAGTCTGCAAACGGGTTAATTTTTGTATACGGTACTTTCGACCAATCAATATTGCCGTTTACATCCAATGCGGTTTCCGCCGCATTATCAAGTTTATTGTTCGTCTTCTTTCCTGTTGTGTAGTAAATTTTCCCGGTGTCCGGATCTCTTGTGGGGATACGCCTGTAAACGTTCATTCCCGATGAATAAATATATTTTACATAGCCGTCCGTTTCTTTCAAACCGACGTTTTCGTCATCAAGGTAAGTCTTGATTTCTTTAAGGTCGTTGTTGAAGAACAAGTTACTGCTACTTACAAAGTTTTTGATATTGTCAAAGTCTTTTACGAGAAGTCCTGCAACGGGGTTTATGCCGATGGTTGCGCCGGACGGGTATTTTTGCTTGCCACTTTTTGCCAAAAGCATGTTGGCAAGTTCCATAATATCGGTGTCGCTTTGTTTGATTTCAAGGGGATAAAGGGAAAGCGCGCTTTCTTCGGTGTGGCGGATATACGTCCTCACGCCCGTGGACAGCGCCAAAACAAGCGATATACCGATGATACCGATACTTCCCGCAAACGAGGTCAGGAAAGTGCGCCATTTTTTGCTGTAAAGGTTTTTGGCGGACAGCTTCATCGTAGTTGCGCCGTTCATCGAAACCTTGCGTTCTTCCCTTCTTTCGTATCTAATTTGCTGATAGGATTTTTTAATGCGTTGGCGGATGGTTTTCTTTTTAGGAACGACCTCTCCGCTCTCGTCGATAACGACCTCTTCTTCCTCCTCGACGTCGTCGGGATCGATAAGAGGATCGGTGTCGTCCACTACTCTGCCGTCAACGATTTTGACGGTACGCGTGCTATATTCCTCGGCGAGGTCGGCGTTGTGCGACACCATAATGACAAGACGGTCTTTTGCAACTTCTTTCAAAAGTTCCATGACCATCTTACCGCTTTCGGTATCAAGCGCGCCCGTCGGTTCGTCGGCGAGGATAATCGAGGGGTTGTTGACAAGTGCTCTGGCGATTGCCACCCTCTGCATCTGACCGCCCGACAACTGATTGGGTTTTTTATAAGCCTGATCTTCAAGCCCGACTTTTTTGAGCGCGTCGAGAGCGATTGCCTCGCGCTCTTCCTTTTTGCGTCCTGCGAGCGTCAAGGCAAGCTCGACGTTGGAAAGCACGCTAAGGTGCGGGATAAGGTTGTAACTTTGGAAAACGAATCCGATTTGTTTATTGCGGTATCTGTCCCAATCTCTGTCGTCGAAATCCTTTGTGGACTTGCCGTTAATAATAATATCGCCGTCGGTGTATCTGTCAAGACCACCGATAATGTTCAATAACGTGGTTTTTCCGCAACCGCTCTGTCCCAAAATGGTGACGAATTCGCACTCGCGGAAGTTCAAGGTTATATCTTTCAAAACGTGAGTCGTGTTTTGTTTTGTGACGTAATCCTTGATAATGTGTTTTAATTTAAGCATTAACCGCTCCTTTTGTAGAATAGTGTATAAAAAAATACGTTATTATTCTAACAAATATGAATTTAGGTGTCAAGAAATTAAGCAAAAGCGGAAATGTTATACAAATGTATAATACCCACTGCTTTAATCGCTTGAAATACTTATCCTATTGTGATATAATTTTCGCATAAGAGGTTAAATTATGATTAAAAATTCATCAAAACATTCAACATTTGCACTCGTATGGTTTGCATTTTCAATCGTTTATTCCGTGGTATTACTCGGCACGGGGTTCAATTTTCTTGCTCCGTTCGCGGCGGCGATTGCAGGCGTAACGTCGCTTTTCGTGCTACTGCGCGCGCTGTTAAACAAGAGGTTTGAACCGCTTTTCGTCGTATCCTATCTTTACACGATTTTGGAATTATTCGTATATTTCGTGTTCTGGGGCGCGGAAGACCTCGGCGTCGTGATACTGCACAACCTGTGCTTGTCCGCGCTTCCGATTTTTACGGGACTTGTTCTTTACAACCTCGACAAAAAACTGTCCGAATGTACGTTGAAAAAGTTTGCGACGGTCACGCTGTCCCTTGCGATGACGGCGACGTCTTTGTGCTACGTCTTCTTTATGTCCTTGCGCGTGCGCCCCTCTGTCGTGAGTTTGCAAGAAGGACACGACGCATATCTTAAACAACTGTCCGAAATGCGCGCTTCCGACGACGCGCCCAACGTCCTCATAATACTTATGGACGATATGGCATATTCGGATATTTCGGCGTACAGCTATCTCGGAAAAGAAAACGCCACCATAAAAACGCCCAACATCGACAAACTTGCCGACAACGGTATTTTTATGGAAAACTTTTATGCGTCCGCTCCCGTCTGCACTCCGTCAAGGTTCAGCCTTTTGACGGGCAGATATGCAACGCGCGGATACATCGACAACGTCATTTTCCCGACGCCTTGCGACAGCGAACCTTATTCATTCACGCACTTTGTCAACCCATATCAGTTCTTACACAACGTGGACGGTATTTTGGGCGACGAAATCACCATTGCCGAGGCGTTGAAGGCGGTTGGCTACGACACGTCGTGCATCGGCAAGTGGAACCTTGGCGACTACGGCGAATATCTCCCCACAAACCAGGGCTTCGATTACTTCTACGGCAGTTACTACGTCAACGATATGACGCCCTACAACTGGGTGCGCGAAGTCGGTGGCAAGGCCGAAGAAGTGCGCACTCACGCCGAAAATCTCGACCAGTCCGAGTCCACAAAACTCTTCACCGAAGAACTTATTTCGACCATCAAAACCTCCATCGATAAAGACAACAAATTCTTCTCGTTCTATGCAATGCCGTGGCCACATTACCCCATCTTCTCGGACAAAAACGGCAACGGCAAAGGCGATACCACCGACGACAACTACATCGCTTGTATCGAGGAATTCGACGAGTCGCTCGGCGAAGTTTTCGATATGCTCAAAGCCGAGGGCGTCTATGACAACACGATGATAATCTTTACGTCCGACAACGGTCCGGGGCGTGAAGGCGTTACGGGAAGTCTTCGCGGAAGAAAGAATACCACATTTGACGGCGGTATGAAAGTGCCGATGATCGTCAGTTACCCCGCGGGCGTTGCAAACGGCACGATGAAAGGCGCGCCCCAAGGATATAAAATCGAGTCGAGCGCAATGCTCACCGACCTGTTCCCGACGATATTGTCGTACGCGGGCGTCAATACTCTTCCCTCCGACCGCATTATCGACGGCGTTGACCTGAAGCCTCTTTGGAGTGGCGACCTCGATCCCGACGCAAGGGTACACGACGCTCTTTATTATATGAAAAAAGGAACGGTGCAGGCAGTGCAAATGCCCGTTGAGGTCGACGGCACCGTTTACGACTTCAAGTACTATCAAAACGTCCGCACCGAAAACTCGGCGTTCATAGACCAAAAATACAAAAACTACCTTTTCAATCTCGACACCGATCCCGCCGAGGGTTACAACCTTTCAATGAAACACCCGGACGTCGCCGACACGCTTCTTAAAGCCTTGCTTGATTTCAGACGTTCCTTGAAAGAAAACAGAAGGGGGATTAAATAGTAGTGCCACCGATTTCGATAATGATTAAACCGGCGTCGGGCAGTTGCAATATGCGTTGCAAATACTGCTTTTATCACGACGTGGCGAAAAATCGAGAAATGCCCTCGCACGGCGCAATGAGCCTGCAAACGATGGAAACTATCGTCAAAAAGGCGTTTGCGTACGCTTCGGGCAGTCCCGTTTACATCAATTTCCAAGGAGGCGAACCTCTTTTAATCGGCAAACAATTTTTCAAAGCCACCGCAAATATGATTGCACGGACGAATATCAAAAAATCGCCCGTGTTTTTGGGCTTGCAAACCAACGGCACCCTCATCGACGACGAGTGGTGCGAAATTTTCAAGGCAAACGATTTCCTTGTCGGACTTTCTCTGGACGGCGACGAAATCGCAAACGCCAACCGTATCGACAAGGACGGCAACCCCACTTTCGACAAAATAATGGCGTCGGCGCAACTTCTGCAAAAACACGACGTCAACTTCAATATCCTCACCGTGCTCACCCGCGACGTCGCGATGAGAATCGGCAAGATTTATCCCTTTTTCACGTCGCACGGCTTCAAGCGGTTGCAATTTATCCCGTGTCTGAAACCTTTGAGCGGAGAAATCGAAAATCCCGACTTTTATCTGAACGAAAAAAGCTATACCCTGTTTTTGCTGTCGGCGTTCGCGCTGTACCAAAAGGATATGGCGGAAGGAAATTACACCTCCATTCGCCAGTTTGACAACTTCGTGCGACTTGCCCACTTCGAGCGCGCCGAACAATGCGGTATGAACGGGCACTGCACACATCAGTTCGTCATCGAGGCGGACGGCGCGGTGTATCCCTGCGACTTCTATTGCACCGATGAATATCTCCTTGGCAATATTTTGGAAAAGGACTTTTTCACGCTCGAACATTCGCCCGTCGCCATTAACTTCATAAAAGAAAGCCTCGTCGTGGACGAGGCATGCAAATCGTGCGAATATTATATGCTTTGCAAGGGCGGTTGCAAGCGCGAAAGACGTGACGTCGAAAGGTGCAAGGCGTACAAAACCTTTTTCAAATTCGCCCTGCCTTATCTAAAAAACATGTCTTAGGGCTTCCGTTCCAACACGCACAGCGTTTCAAGTTCCGCCGTTTTCGGAAACATATTATAAGGCGTGATCGACACTACGTCGAAAGCGTCTTTTATATATCTCAAATCGCGTTGCAAGGTTTTGGGATTGCAGGAAACGTACACGAGTTTTTGCGCACCGGAGAACACGATTGCGTCCAACACTTCCTCGGTTGCGCCCTTCCTTGGCGGATCGATAACCACACATATTTCGGGTTTTACACCCGATTTTTTATTGCTTAAAATATCGTTTACGAGTTTTGGCAACACTTTTGTTGCGTCACCGCAAATGTTTTCGACGCGCTCGGACAGTCCGTTTTTCGCCATCAGTCCGTCGGCGTTTTCAACCGCCTCTTTGACAATTTCCACACCATAGACTTTTGCGTTTTCGTTGTTTTTTGCAAGTATTGCGGTAAGTATTCCGACGCCCGAATAAACGTCGATGATGACGTCTGCGTTTTGCACCGCGCCGTTCACGCCCGCATACAGTTTTCGTCTGACGCCGTCGTTGACCTGCAAAAACGACTTGGGCGAAAGGCTCGTTTTCACCCCGTCGATATCGACGTCGCGCTCCTGCCCACAAAGTTTTTGCACGCTGTCGCCCATAATGACGTTGTTGTGTTTTTCATTGACCGAAACGTACAAAACGCACTCGAACTCTTTGGACAAAATCTCAAAAAGGCTTTTGGAATACGGCAAGTTTTTTCCGTTTATCACGACGGTTGCAAACAACAATCCGTCAACGTATCTTGCAACGAAATGTCGCAAAAGTCCTTTGCCCGCGGATTCGTCATACACCGTCAGTTTTTGTTTTCGGTTTTCGTCGTTTGCCCACTCGTTGACGGCGTTTATGATTTTTTTTGCGAACTCGCCGTGGAGCATACACTCGCTCAAAGCGACGACGTCGTGCGTATTCCTTTTGAAAAACCCGAGCGTCGTTTTCCCGTCCGCCACGGTGAACGGCATTTGCAATTTATTGCGGTATTCGTACTCTTTGTCGAAAACGGTGTCTGCGACTTCCTTATCGATGCCCGCCTTTTTCAGCGTGGTTGCAAGCAGTCTTTTTTTGAGGTCGTTTTCCGTTAAGAAATCGACATGCTGAAGGACGCACCCACCGCACGTTTTATAGTACTTGCACGGCGCATCGACGCGATTTTGGCTTTTCCGCACGATTTTGACCGCGTCCGCCTCGGCAATTCCTTTGAAAATCTTTTTTATTTTGATTTTGACAAGGTCGCCCTCCGCCGTATAAGGCGTGAACACCGCGATATCTTCGATTTTTGAAAAACCCTTGCCGTCAAGACCGAAGTCGGTGATTTCGGCAAGGTAAGTATCCGTGACTTTCATACCGCTTATTTTATCACACTTTTTATAAAACGCCAACAAATATGCTTTATATGCTTTCCGTATTCCCGATAAAAGAGGCGTCTTTGCGTTTAGAAATCAAAACCGATATTCACATTTGTTTTGAAATCTTTACAATACTTTATACGAGGTGTATAATATGACTATATCCGCTTTTTCCGAAAGACTGAAAGACTTGCGCATCGACGCAGGCATGACTATCGACCAACTCGCAAAGAAAATCGGCGTTACCAAAAGCACGGTTTCCTTTTGGGAAAACGGCGTGAACGAGCCGAAGGCAAGTTACATCGTGGCGGTGGCGAAGATATTCAGCGTATCGTCCGACTATCTTTTGGGACTGAAAGACACAATTTAAGAGGCGATTATGAACAAACTTGACATAAAAACAAAAAAGAAACTTATGTGGGGAATAGCACTTTCGATAGGCTTCCCTCTGGGCATCGTGATGACGGTGCTGGGATTTACGCGCGGACAAGACATGCGCGCAATGGGCATCGTCGGCATTATCCTCATTGTATTGGGGTTTTACGGCGCGCCGATTGTATGGATTCAGTTTGGACAACTCAAATATTTCGTGCGTCTTCGTCAGCAAATCGTAGGTGAAGGCATCAAAAGCGTAAAAATGCTTGCCGAAGTCCACAACAAAAAACCCGAGCTTATGGCAAACGACGTCAAAACCATGGTGCAAAAAGGCTTTCTCGAGGGCTATCTCGTGCTGGACGACGAAAGAATTATCGACAAATCCGCCATGCAAAACAAGGACTATGAGATGATGGAGGCGGAACGCGCCGGCACGCTCAATCTTGTGCACTGCCCTTTCTGCAACGCCAAGTTCGAGCTTATCAACGACGTCGGCGTCTGCCCGTACTGCAACTCGAAAATCACCAAAGAAATGCTGGATAAATCGGTGAAAGCATACAACAAAACCGAAAAACAATAACTTTCGGACAGGGGGATTTTGTGGAAAATACAAGTGGATTAAAATTTTTCAAAGGGCTTCGCATTCTCGCGCTTACAGCCCTTTTTTGTACCATTGCGCTCACCCTCTTTATTTGGGGCGAGTCTTTGGTGCCGGGCGATAAAAGCGCGTCGCAGTCGATCGGCACCGCCGACAAAATCGAATCGGCGATAAAAACCAACGAGCCCGCTCCCCCCGTTTCCGCCGTTACCGGATATTTTGTCAAAAGCGTCACACGCGACGGCATACCACTGCCCGACACAAACAGCTATTATACGGGCGACGTTCTGGAACTTGGCATCGAATGTCTTCCGACAAACGCCGACACCTCAAAACTTTACTTCGAGCGCGGTATTGACGAGCCCGAAGAATACATAACGGTCGAAGAAAACGGCAAAGTCACGCTTCTCGCATGGGGCTATCGCAGGGTGGTTATTAAGTCAAAAGACAACCCCGACAACGCGCTGTACGATTTCAAAATATATAACAAAGGCGTCAACCCCGACAGAATCAACGGGTTAATAGCCAATATCTCCCTTGACAACGAACCCGTTCCCGAAGTAGGCGGAATAACCAAGTTGTACACCTGTGAAGAATACTTCCTTTCGGTGACCGCAGTCACAGACACCGACGACAAATACAACGGTGTCTCTACTATCGAAACGAAAATTTTGATCGACGAGGAAGAACAAAATAACGACGGCAAGATCTTTTTCCTGCCTGCAAATCAGTGGTTTTATCCGCGAGAAACAACTAATAAACCATTGACTCTTAAAATAAAACTTAACGATGAAGTTTCCGTCACTCGAACAATACAGATTGAAAAAGGCACAAAACCGAAGCCCACAGGATTCACTTTTGATAATAATAATAAACGCGTCAAATATAACCCCGACGACGACTCGTTCAGTCTTACAATGAAAAAAGGCGAACACTTGGTCATCACAAGAGACCTTGGTTTCAAGGCGACAAACGACGGCGCACCGGCAAACATAATCGACAAAACGTCCGATTCACACGTCGTCAACTCCTCCACAACGCACCTGCACGCCTATAGCCCGGGCACCGCAACAATCACCTATACTTCCATTTACAACGATGTGAAAGCGATATTGCACGTCACCGTGCCCGACGTCGTGGACGGGCTTACCGTCGTCGGCTCGGACAGGTGCGTCAAAGGCAACAAAATCAAACTCACCGCCTACACCGGGGGTTGCGCCACCAAAAACGTCACGTGGGAAGTCGTCAAGGGCGAAGGCTCCATCGACAAAAACGGCACCTTTACATCCGACAAATCGGGCAAAGTCGTCGTGCGCGCAACGTACGTCGGTCGCCCCGACCTCACCTTTGAAAAAACCATCACCGTGTCCATTTTCGACACCTTCCACACCCTCATCAGAAAGGGACTTGGGCACTTTTCGCTGTTTTTGGTGCTGGGATTTGGACTTTTCGGCACCTTTTTCCTGCTTATTAAACCGCGCTGGGCGTCGCTTCCGTTGTCGCTGTTTTCGGCGTTCGTTACGGCGGGCATTTCCGAAATGTTCCAGCTCCCCGTTTTCACAAGCGGACGCTATGCGACTTGGGCGGACGTCGGCATCGACTTTTTAGGCTCGCTTTCGGGCATAGGTATCGCCGTTGTCGCGGTGTCAATCGTCGGGCTTATCTGGTACAAAGCAAAACCCGACAGCTTCCGCAAGATGAAAGAGGATTTCTCTTTCCTCACCTTCAAAACCGCTTTCAAAAAGCAGGAAAAGATTTTCGCCGACGAAAAATAATCCCATTCCCTCAAACCGCAAAAACAAAAGACCGACGTTTTATCGGTCTTTTTTTGAGTGTTAAACATTGTTTTTTGTCGAGATACGGATATTGCCCGCGACACGCACTCGTTATCCGCAGTACATAAATCCCGCGAAACTCACGTCCGCCCAAAGGTCTTTTAAAAGCACTCCGTCAATGTTCGCTTTTGCTTCAAACTCCTTCCTTGAACCATGCCAACCGTGAATAATACGAACTATGCCAAAACGCCGATATTTCCGTGCTTTTCGGCAAAAACTTGCTTGTAGTACAAAAAGTACAACTGCGCTCGTTTTTTCCAAAAATCATCGAAACTCTCGACGATTTGGTCTAAGGAGTATTGCCCCCGCGTTTTTAGGCGAAAACAAGGCACGCGAGCGGGTTAATACTGTATGTATAAGCCGTGAGCGTAACGAAGTTTTGGTCAAAAACGCGGAGCAAGACCATAGTTCGTATTATTCATGGTTGGCATACTCCTGTTGCATATCTTCCGAGCAAAACACGACCGTTTCTCTCCCTTGTACGTGAAAAAATGAATGGTTTTATCCTTGTTTTTTTCGTCGTCGTTTCTTGCGTCCGCATAGCAAAGAAGTTGTATTTTTTCAACATCGATTTCCTGCTTTCTTATGAGCGGTATATCATATTTCCCGACGCTTTCCCCGTTATACAAAAACTCGTTCCTGACAAGTCGTTGCTTCCTTTTCTGTTTATCGATTTCGTATTCGCTCTCGATCTTTCTCATTTGTCACCTTCCCCGTTTTCATACACAACATATCATAACGCTTTTTATTATATCATCTCTTCCTCGTTTTGCATATTCTTTTGCACTTTATAATTAGCAACGCAGACAATGCGACGCATTGTCACAAGTCCTGGTGCAAACCAAGATATGAAAAAACGAACCGAAATTATTCGGTTCGTTTTTTTTTGCTTTGGCTTTATAGTACGAAATAGCTACAAATTCTTGCGCAGTAATAGTTAATAATTACTTTACTTAGTTATCTTAAACATTTATTTGTTCGCAACGATACATAACCAATGTTTTTTAGCATTTGCATAACTTTTAATATTGCAGAACCCCGTCTTTTCCAGCGCGGTATGTAACTGCTTTTCGCTGTAAATTATCATTCCGCCTATTTTTTTTGTCCATTTTTCATCTGCGGAATTTGTTCCGTCACTCTCGTTGCAGATAAGGAACGTACCACCGCTTTTCATGACACGATTTACTTCGGCAAAGCATTTTTCGATGTCTGTCCAAAAATATACCGTCTCAAAAGCAGAAACACAATCAAAAGTCTCGTTGTCAAACGGCATAGACGATACGTCGCCATAAACAATATCACACTTGCCTTGCTTGATTGCGATAGCGTTTAGTTTTTT
>CAKQMI010000038.1 GCA_934254835.1 uncultured Clostridia bacterium
TTTCCCCTCTCTGCCTTTTCAAGTGAAAGAAGGTATGTATTTGTGACGGCAGGTACGGATTTTTGAGGGCGCGTACACAGACGTACGCAACCGAAAAAATACCGTGCACGCAGTCAAAAAGACGTGCCTCATTTTCCCCTCTCTGCCTTTTCAAGTGAAAGAAGGTATGTATTTGTGACGGCAGGTACGGATTTTTGAGGGCGCGTACATGAGCGTACGTAACCGAAAAAATACCGTGCACGCAGTCAAAAAGACGTGCCTTATTTCACTTGAAAACGGGGTGGTGAGAGATGCGTATCCTCGTACAACCATAAGGCACTAATACTCTCTCGAACGTTTCCTTTCCGCTTCTTGCACGGCGGGGAACGCGTCCCGCGCTGTTTTTGACTTCGTTCCAGTTTTGGACGTAGTGGGCGCGATAGACAATCTCAACGGGGGGATTGTCCTCGTCGAAAGGCATTGCCGACACCTCGTTTTCCTTTGTCGAAACGACGACCAAGTGTTTTTTATGCTGAAGTTCGGGCAAGGTGCGCCACTGCGACACGGTTTTGTATTCGTAGTCGCAGAACGGGATTTTCCCGCGGGTATCGCACTTTGCGCGCAATTTCGTCGCAAACAGCAACGAGCCTTTTCTGAAACTTATCGACTTGTCGGGGTTGGTGACGGTAGTCAAAGGCATGTCGAACAACAGCTCGATGACGTCGCCCGCCTCGATTTTCTTTTTGAACGCAATGATACCCTTGTCGCCCGACACGACTTTTTTGCCGTTGACAAGCACGCTCAGACTCGTATATTGCGGTACGCGGAACGAAAACTTGATTTCGGGATTGCCCGACACCGCCTCCACAACGATTTTCGAGGAATTTTTGAAGGGATAATCGGTGGTTTCGCTCATGATGACGCGCACGCCCTTAAAAAGCGTCGAGATTTTGCACGGCGAATACACCATAAAGCAAAAACCTTCGTCGGTCTTGTAGCACAGATTTTCGGTGAATTTCGGAAAACCTTGGTGCATATTTGCGGTGCAACAGCCGAAGTTCGGCTCCAAACCGTAGACAGTGCCGTCGTCGCGCACGTTGAAAAAGTCGCGTTTCATACGGCTTGCCGAAATCGCGTTGGGTTGTTGGACGTACTGGTGCGCCGTGAAATCTTTGGTAACCATTGCGGGAAGCGCGTTGAAACAGTTGAGTTCCAAAAGGTCGGCGTAGTAGGTGTCGCCCGTTTTTTCGATGAGGGTTTCAAGACTGCGCATAAACTCAACCACACCGCAAAGTTCGATACCTTTTGACGGGTTGGTGCCGTCCAGCGTTTCGTCCGACGTGAACATACCCGTCGCCGTGCCGTGATATTTCATCAGATTTTCGACCGTGCGTTTCGACAGAGCGACAAGCTCGGGATCGGGGCGGAAATCGTTCAGCAAAACGGGATATTTCACCGCCATCGCATTGTTTACGCCGTGCAACAGCATCATTTTGCGGACGGTGGGCAATTTGTTTTGCGACATAATTTTGCGCGCGCTCATCTTCTTTTTCGGGGGATTTGCGCCGTACTTTCTTTTGTGGTCGGCTTTTGCCCCGACCTTTATACTAAAATTGACGATGCCACGGCTGATATACGTCGAGGCGGGTTTTTTATAGCGGAATTTTTCGTACACCGAAAACCAGTCGTAAGAGCCGTCCACGATTTTATCGACAAGTTGATTTATCATCTCGTCGCCCGTTTCGTCGAAAAGGGACTTCATGGGGATAAACTGCTCGAACGACCTGGCCGCCGCCCAAACGTAAAAGGGTTGCTCGTCAAGGTTGTTGAATTCGTATTTCAGAAATCCTCTGATAAACGGCAAAATCTGCTTGTCGCCCGTCACCTCGTAGTACGACCACAGCGACCTGAGCGCAAGAATACGAGGCCACCAGTCGTTGGTGCGCGAGGGACCGAAAAAGCCGTTGGCGTCCACCGACGACAATATCTTTTCAATCCATACGCCCACGCGGTCGATAAGACGGCGGTCGTCCAAAAGATATGCAAGCGATATAAGCCCGTCAAGATAATATGGTCCGCGCTCCCACGCCTCGCCGTGACCTCCAAGCCACGCCGATTTTTTGGAAACATCGTCCCACAACTCGTCCAGACGCCCGGTAAGTCCCGACGCCTGCAACTCGAGTTCCCGTTTGAGCCAGCCCAACGGTTTTATCTCTCCAAGAGGAAGTTTTTTGAGTTTTTCTTTACTTTCTGCCATAATCCGTTATTCCAAAGTATATATATTATATATTTTTTTATCCGCCCGCGCAAGTATATTCAATATATTGCGCCGTCAAAACACATTCGCTTTCTTCATCGTTTGACAATGTCCCGCCGATGAATTATACTTTAACGGTATGAAGTACGTTATCGTTTTGGGCGACGGAATGGCGGACGAATATATACCGTCACTTTCGGGAACGCCCCTGGAAAAAGCAAATATCGAAAACGCCCGCAAACTTGCAAAGTCCGCAAAAATCGGGCTTGTGAAAACGGTGCCCGACGGGCTCAAACCCGCAAGCGACGTCGCAAATCTTGCCGTGCTCGGATACGCCCCCGAAAAGTATTACAGCGGTCGTTCCCCGCTTGAAGCGTTGAGTATCGGCGTCGATATGAAAGACACCGACGTCGCCTATCGCATGAATCTTGTCACGCTGTCCGACGACACCCCCTTTGAAGAAAAGACAATGGTCGATTACAGCGCGGGCGAAATTTCGACGGCGGAAGCCACCGCGCTTGTCGAACACCTCAAAAAATATCTCGAGACCGAAACGTTGCACTTTTATGCGGGCGTAAGTTACAGACACTGCCTCATCATAAACAACGGCGTCGTTTCGGACGAGGTCACGCCACCACACGACATCACGGGACAAAAAATCACTGCGTACCTCCCAAAGGGCGTTTACAAGGATTTGTTCCTTGACCTTTACAAAAAGTCGTACGAAATTCTTGAAAATCACCCCATCAACGTAAAAAGAAAAGCAATGGGCAAAAACCCCGCCAACTGCATTTGGTTCTGGGGTGGCGGTGTCAAACCCGCGCTCTCTCCGTTTTTCGAAAAGACGGGGCTTAAGGGGGCGATGATTTCGGCGGTCGACTTGTTGAAAGGTATCGGCAAAGGTTCAGGCATGCAAGTCATCGAAGTCCCGGGCGCGACGGGCAACTGGGACACCAACTTTTCAGGCAAAGGCGAAAGCGCGCTTCACGCTCTCGAAACAAACGATTTTTGTTATATCCACGTCGAGGCACCCGACGAGTGCGGACACCGCGACGATGCAGAACGCAAGGTTTACAGCATCGAAATGATTGATAAATACGTCTTAGGGACGGTTGTCGATGGATTGCACGCAAAACACGAGGACTTTGCCGTGATGTTTTTGCCCGACCACCCGACGCCTTGCGCCCTCAAAACGCACACTAAAAATCCCGTGCCGTTTTTGATGTATTCCTCGCGCGAAAAGCTTGGCGAAAACTCCGACTTCAACGAAAAAGTCGCAAAAGACAGCGGTATTTTTTATTCCGACGCACCGTCGCTTTTCAACGATTTCATTTCATTAAAATAACAATAATAATCAACAACCGGCTCAAAGAAAATCCCCCGCAAATCACTGCGAGGGATTTTTCTTAGGAGAGAACTTTGTCAATCTTCTTGGTCTTTGTTTCTTATTTCTTCAAGTTTTTTCAGTTCGTCGTCTTGCCCTTGACAGGCACTGCAATGCGGACAGCACCCGCAATCACTGCAACAAGACGATTTCCCTTTTTTCTTTTTCCGCCTGTCACCGACGATAACCGCGACGGCAAACAGAGCGATTAAAACACCGATTAACGGCGCAAGCCATGTCCACATATTATTACTCCTTTGCTTTTTTCAAATTAAACTTGTGATTTTTGAAAAAGCCGTCCATATTTATTTTGCCCTTGTTGTTCAGGACGATGAGGGTGATTATGACCGCCCACAGCACCGCAAAGATGAACACCGTCCACCACCAAGTGCCGATAAGGTAAATCATCATCGACACGACGTAACTTGTGCCAACCCAGAACAACAAAGTGTTTCTATAAGACTTCTTTGAGGGGAGTTCCGCCTTTGCCGTCGCGACCGCCGCAAAACACGGTATGGTCAGCATATTGAAAGCGATGAAGGCAAGAAGCGCGGGTACGTTTATTCCTGTTGCTTTTATCATTTCGGCAACCGCCATAAGTCCGCCGTCCGCCTCGACGTCGATGATACCGCCGACTATGCACGCGGCGAGGGTACCAAACGTTGCGATGACGTTTTCTTTGGCGATAAGTCCCGTGATTGCCGCCACCGCGAACACCCAGCCGAAGTCTTTTGCAAGTTGCGAGCCGAAGCCGAGCGGGGTGAACAAAGGTCTTAACAATCCGCCGATTCCCGCCAGAATACTTTGGTTCATCTGCGTGTCCTCAAGGTAGTTCCAGTTCCAGCTGAAATGACTCATAAACCAAATGATAATCGTCGACGCCAAAATAATCGTGAAAGCCTTTTTGACAAAGTGCTTCGTCTTATCCCACAGGTGCAACATAAGGTTTTTGGGTTGCGGTACGTGATAGGCGGGAAGTTCCATAATAAACGGCGGTACGTCGCCTTTCATCGTGGTGGCTCTCATCAAAATCACGCAGGCGATTGCCACAACCACGCCCAAAATATACATGCAATAAGTGATTACGTCGGGATTTTTCAGCCCCGTCATTGTCGCGATTCCGCCGGCGATTGCGGTGAGTATCGGCAGTTTTGCCCCGCAACTGAAAAACGGAATTACCCTTATCGTCGCCACTCTTTCCTTTTCGTCGGCGAGCGTTCGGGTGTTGATGAACGCGGGCACCGAGCAACCGAAGCCCATTATCATCGGCATAAACGCCCTGCCCGAAAGTCCGAAACGACGGAAAATTCTGTCGAGTATGAACGCCACGCGCGCCATATATCCGCTGTCTTCCAAAATCGAGAAGAACAGGAACAGCAATAAGATTTGCGGTAAGAAGCCGAGCACTGCGAACAATCCGCCGAAAATACCGTCCACAATAAGTCCCGTCAGCCAGTCGGGCGCACCCGATTTCACAAGCCCTTCGTTAATGCAGGTGCTCAAAAATTCGGTGAACGTATTGAGGATATTCGCAAGAATGACGCCGGGGCCGAATACGCTTTCCTCGTAGCCGAAGAAGGTGTTGACGGTCACCCCCGCCAAAAATTCGTCGATACCCGAAAGGAATTTCGATTCGTATTCCGTTTCGATTTCCGAATGTCCTTCAACTTCGCCTTTGTCGTTTATGGTGACTTCGTGCAAAAGTTTATTGTCGGCAAAAATCTTCGTGCCCGTCGGCAAATTCGTTGCGTCCTCTGCCGAAATTCTGGTGATTTCGCCAATGCTGTTTTTCCAGTATACAAATTCGGTTTTTTCGATATTGACTTCGCGCTTGCCCTTTTCGTCGGCGTAAAACTTTGTGCCTTCGGGCATGGACGAGGCGTCCTCGACCAACACTTTTTTGCCGTCTCCCGTGAATACGAAAGGCTTTGCTTCGACCGCCGTCAGTTTGCCGTTTTCAAAAGTTAATTCGGCTTCGTTGCCGTCCGCGTCGTAATATTTGAAATTGTCGGGATCGTAGGTGTCCTCGGTGACTTCGATGACGTTTTTGTTTTGGTCATAAGCGACCGCCTTTTTGTCAAAAACTCCGCCCGCTCCAAGGAACAAAAAGTCCTCGGCAAACGTCAGGTGGAACACCAAAAACAGAATAACCAAAAAGATGGGAATACCCCATACCTTGTGCGTCAAAACCTTGTCCGCCTTGTCCGAGCGCGACAGTTTTTCTTTTTGTCTTTGCTCGCTTTTCGTCAGCACGGACGAGTAGTGTTTCGAGATGTATTTATACCTGCTGTCGGCGACGATTGCCTCGAAGTCGTTGCCGAACGTATCGTCCGAAAAAGTCTTCTTAAATTCTTCGACCATAGCCGTCGATTGCGGGTGGGCTTTCACCTCGATTTCGTCCAATTCCACCAGTTTAATTGCGTGAAACAGCGCATTATCTACGTTTTGTCCCTCCAAAGCGATTTTGCAATCGCCGATAAGGTGCATAAGCGCGCTCCCTTCCAACACGGTTTTTCCTTTGCGTTTTTCGCTGGACGCCGAGTACGCGCGCTCCATCAATTCATTAAGTCCTTTCTCTTTCAGCGCGGAAATGGGGACGACGGGAATGCCAATCTTTTTTTCCAAAGTTTTGGCGTCGATTTTGTCGCCCTGCTTTTCCACCTCGTCCATCATGTTGAGCGCGATGACCATAGGCACGTCGATTTCCATAATCTGCGTGGTGAGATAAAGGTTGCGCTCTAAATTGGTGGCGTCAACGATATTGATGACGCAGTCGGGTTTTTCGTCCAAAATATAGTTTCTGGAAATGACCTCTTCGGGCGTGTACGGCGACAACGAATAAATGCCCGGCAGGTCAACGATTGCCACCGGTTGCTCGCATTTTTTGTATACGCCCTCGCGCTTATCGACGGTTACGCCCGGCCAGTTGCCGACGTGCGCCGTCGAACCCGTCAGAGAGTTGAACAGAGTTGTTTTGCCTGAATTCGGGTTTCCCGCAAGTGCAAACTTTTTCATTTTTCAACCTCCATCGTCACGACGTCCGCCTCGCTTTTCCTGAGCGTCAGTTCGTATCCGCGCAAAGTGACTTCGATGGGATCGCCCAAGGGTGCGCGCTTTCTCAGATATACTTCCGCGCCCGGGGTGACGCCCATGTCAAAAAGACGACGCCTTATCTTGCCGTCTCCTCCGACCATACGAATCGTGCCCGACTCGCCAATCGAAAATTCGCTTAATCTTTTATCCATAAATACCTCCTGTGCAATGCTATGCGATAAGGATTTTTGTTGCCATTTCCTTGTCGAGGGCGAGCCTGCCGTCTTTCACGATGCAAATCACACTGCCCCCGCTTGTCGAAACAACCGTGAGTACCGAGTCAATGGTAATCCCGAGGTTTTCCAAATGTTTTTTCGTTTTTTCGTCCGCAAGGATTTTTACCACGCGCACTTCCTTCATAATTGGCGCGACTACCAACGGCATAATCCACCTCCGATTTATATGAATATGAATTTTCTTTCATATTTGCAAGGTAAGTATATGCTTTCGCTTTTAGTTTGTCAATACTTTTTAACAAAAATCTGAAATTTTTTTCATATTTTTATAAGGCGTTTTTATTTACTTTTTAATAAAGGATATTGTATAATGGCTTTGAGGTAAAAATATGTCAAAAGACGTTCGCGAGCCACAACAACAGCGCTCAATCGACAAGAAAAACAGAATTATCGACGCCGGCTATGAACTTTTTGCCGAGGTCGGCTACTTCAATACCAACACGTCGGAAATTGCAAAAAAGGCGGGCGTGTCCACCGGCATCGTGTACGGATACTTCCGCGACAAGCGCGATATCCTCATCGAGGTGCTGGATATTTACGTTGACAACGTGTTTTATCCCGTGCTTCAAATGTTCGACAAAATCACCGCCCCCATCGACTTCGATTTCCTTGTCGCACACGCCGTGGACAGCGCGGTGAAAGTCCACGAAAAAAACTCCGCCATACACGAGGCGTTGCACTCCCTGTCCTCCACGGACAAAATCGTCCGCGATAAATTTATGTCGCTTGAAAACGATATGACGAATAAGTTCGTGGAAAAGTTGCGCTCCTTGGGATACGACCGCAACGATATTTTCGAGCGAGTCCACCTTGCAATGGAAACGGCGCAGTCTTACGCCCACGAGTGCGTCTTTGACAAGCACTCTTATATCGATTACGCGCGCATGCGTGATATCGTCATCGATATGCTGGTTTACCTTTTCAAAAAATAAAAAACAAAAACTGGTTTACCTTTTCAAAAAATAAAGCAACTAAAAACCGCCGAGCGTTCGGCGGTATTTTGATGGTTTATTGTCTGTTTTCTTTTTTGATGAATTCGTAAAGTTCTTTCGTTTTCCGTTTCCAAAAGAGCCTGTAATACGCACCGCCCCTTGTGAAGGCAAGCCTTTTTGTGCGGGCGACGTCCAGTTGTTTTAGGACAAGTCTTTCTTCCTTTTCGAAAGCGTCCTCTGAAAGTTTATTTCTCTCTTCCTTATTTGCCGACAGGAATTTATTTATCCATTCGGCTTCGGCGTCGCGCCCCGTTTTTGAAAACTCGTTGAGCGACAGCGTACCGCTTATGAAATACCTGATCATCTTTTCGCGCGTCAGCCAAAACTCGACGCCCTTTTTGTCCTCGCCGTCTTCCGCGACGTAATCGTTCTTTTCAAGGACGTACGGCTTGAACAAATTTATGCACGGCATCGACGCGCCCGTCACGAAATAGACGCTGTCTTTCCCGTCGATTTCCGCGACGTAACTTGCCGTGGTTTGGTCGCCGACGATACCGCCCGCGTGCATACAAATACTGCCGACTTCCTGAAATCCGCTTTTGGCTTTACCGCCGTGGGTGCGCAAAATCGAAATGAACGTGTGAACGTCGGGTGCACCGCTTTTTAGCGTTTCCATTGCTTTTGCACGGCGTTCCCTGCCCTTGGCAAATTTCGTAAACAGCGGTTCAGTATAACATTTTACAAAGTTAAAGTCCTCTTTTGACTTGCACCAGCCTTTTTCAATGGCATTTTCGACAAGCCCCGAACTGCACCCGTCATACTCTTCGAGGCACAGAAAGTTGGAAATCGCAAAGTAGTCTTTCACTTCTTTCCACACCCAGAACTTGCCGGCGGTTTCCAAAACGAACGCCTCTGAACTGTCCGCAATCAAAAAGGAATTGTGATAATAAAAATTCTTGCCGTAACCGCAGTTTCCTCCCTGCGGATACTTCTCGATAAACCCTGTCAAAAAGTCCAACGCCTTGCGCGCGGTTTTGCAACGCTCCAGCGCAAGACGCAACAAATCCATACCTGTTATGCCGTCGGTTTTTATGTACTTTTCCTTGGTGAAAACCGCCTCGTTGCCTATGTTTAAACCAAACTCGTTTGCGCCAAACTCCGCGCCCCACATCCAAGACGGGCGGGAAATCATAATCTCGTAGGTATGCTCGACCTGTGGCACCGAAACGTACGTCATTTTCAGCGTCGGCGTTTTTGAAAGGTCGTAATCCTTGGCAACGATATGCTCAATAAACTGCGGTTCGTTGGGGCTTCTGTCGCTGTTTTTCGCAAAAAGCATTTTGCCGTTTTTGGTGTAAGCGGGGGTTGCAACGATTGTATCGCACATAATTCGCTCCGATATTTTTCTTCTTTTAGTTTATCAAATTGAAAAAGGTTTTTCAAGTATTTGCCGATTAAAAAAGTTACAAAACGCACCCTTAACGGCATATTTTTTACGGCTTATTATTGTTTTTGGTTTTTGCCGACAAGAAGCAATAAAAAACCGACGGGGATACCGTCGGTCATATATGTTATTTTGCCAACACGTTGATTGCGCGAAGTTTTGCCGAATTGTTCGGATCCGCTTCTGTGTCAAAGGACACTTTCTGACCTTCTTGCAGTGTCTTGAAGCCTTCGCCTTGGATTGCGCTGAAATGTACGAAAACATCGTCACCGCCCTCATCGTTTGCGATGAAGCCATAGCCTTTTGACGCGTTGAACCATTTTACAGTTCCGTTGCTCAATATCAAATACCTCCCGTTAGATTATGCCCCGTCAATGATGAATTCGGAGTACCCCATTATTTTACCACCGCGCCCACGAAAAGTCAACAGACAATTTAATCGACGCGCAGAACGAAAAATTTGAGGTATTGCGTTTCTTCGGCGGTGAGCAGGGACGGGTGGTCGGGAGCCTGCGTTTTGATTTCGACAAGGCGCACTCGCCTTCCGCTTTCCCTTGCACTTTCGACCAGCATTTTTTGGAACAGCGCGGGCGTCATATAGTGCGAGCAGGACGACGTCACGAGGTAGCCCCCGCTTTCGACGAGCTTCAGTCCCAAAACGTTTATGTCCTTATATCCTCTGTACGCGTCGTTGACCTCGGACGCGCTTTTCGTGAACGCGGGCGGATCCAGCACCACGACGCCGAACTTTTTGTTTTCCTTTTTCATTTGGCGCAGATACTCGAAAACGTCGGCGCGCACGGCGGTTATATTGTCAAACCCGTTCAACTTTGCATTTTCAAGGACGGTGTCAACCGCAAATTGCGAAATATCGACGGCGGTGACTTCTTTTGCAACGGTCGAAGCGTTCAGCGAAAATCCGCCCGAGTTTGAAAAGCAATCCAACACGGTTTTGCCTTTTGCGTAACGGCGGATTGCCATACGGTTTTCCTTTTGATCCAAAAAATATCCCGTCTTTTGCCCCTGCCTGACGTCCACGAGCATTTTTATTCCGTTTTCGACGATTTCGATTTTTTCGGGGACTTCGCCGTACAAAACGCCCTGCGTTTCGGGCACGCCCTCTTTTTTCAGAACCTGCGCCTCACTTTTTTCAAAGATACCTTTCGGGCGGAACAAATCGACAAGACACTTTGCGATAAGTTCTTTTCGTTGCGATATGCCCAAGGACAAGCACTCCATAACGAGGACATCGGCGTATTTGTCGATGATGAGCGCGGGCAAATCGTCGCTTTCGGCAAACACCATGCGATAGGCGTTGTCAAAGCCCAAATCGAGGCGCATATCGTTTGCCTTTTTTATGCGGTTTTTATAAAATTCCTCATCGTCTACGGCGTCGTCTCTGATGAAAATCCGCACGAGAATTTTCGACAAATGATTGATATATCCTTTGCCGATATATTTTTTGTCGTGCGTGAAAACCGTGGCAAGGCTTCCGTTTTTGTCCTTGCCGACGATACTTTGCACCTCGTTTGCGTACACCCAACTGTGCCCCGCAAGGATACGTTTTTCTTCGCCTTTTTTCAGATAAACTTCGTACATATCAGTTGATTTTTACCCCGCTTTCGGTCTTTGAAAACTTGGCGTTCATAAAAGCGGTCATAAATTTTTGCATTTTTTCGACGTCGCTTGCTCCCGCCGTTTCAACGCCCGAGTGCATGGCAAGTTGCGCGATACCCACGTCGCACGCGGTCATATTCAAGTTTGCGCTTGTCACAAGCCCGATCGTGCTTCCGCAACGAATATCCGAGTTGTTGTAGTAGTCTTGCGCTTCGATTTTTTCGTCTTTCAACAGGCTTTTTACAACGGCGGACGACAGTGCGTCGGTCGAGTAATTCGTGTGACGTTTAATCACGACGCCCTTGTTGAGATAGACCTTTTCGGTGAGGTCGCTTTTGTCGGGATTTGCCGGGTGGACGGCGTGCGCGTTGTCCGCGGACAGCAAAAATCCGTTTTCGACAGCGCATATAAAATCATCGTCGTTTTTACCAAACGCGCGGTTTATCTTCAATAAAAGCGTGCTTAAAACACTGGATTCTGCGCCTTGCTTTGTGCCACTGCCCACTTCTTCGTTGTCGAAACAGCAACACACCGCAATATCTTTCGGCGTGGAATTTATGACTGCGTTTATCGACGCAAAGACGCTCAATAAATTGTCCAGTCGCGGTGCGCAAAAGAATTCATTATTCACTCCGCTTGAAAACGCGGGGACGGCAGGCACCACGAAAAGGTCGGCGTCCACAACGTTTTTTTCGGACAGCGTCGAATATACGTTTTCGGCGTCGCCTATAAGGGGGAGCATGTCTTTTTGCACCGACAGCGAAAGTTTTGTGTTGGCGTCGGGGTTGTGGTGTATCGCAAGGCTCGGAATGACGACGTTGTATCCGCTTTCGACGACCTCGGTTTTTACCTCGCCGTCTTCGAGATAGGCAATCCTGCCCGCGACTTTCAATGGTGCGTCCAAAAAGCTATACAGCAACAGTCCGCCGTACTTTTCGACATTCAGGCGTTTGCCCTCTGCGCTGTCGACAAGTTTATTGCCCTTGACTTTGAGTGCAGGGGAATCGGTGTGGCTTTCCACGATATTGAAAACGTGGTTTTCGCCCGCCTTGAACGCGAACAGGCATGTCCCGCCCTCGGTGACGTAATAGCCGACGTGTTTTTCAAGATTCCACTTGTCTTTCATATCGAGTTTTACAAAACCCGCGTCTTTCAGCATTTTCTCGCCGAACTTCACCGCGTGGTAGGCGGTCAGCGACTTGTCCAAAAATTCATTAACTTTCATAAAATCGTCCTTAATATTTTCTTCCATAATCTTACTATTTTACGCCCGAAAAATCAACAAAAACTTTGCCCTGTCGCGTTATTGACTTTTACCGCCCGACCGAATTATAATAATTGTAATTATTAGTCAGGAGAAACATGATGAAAACCAAAATCGAAAGTTGCAACGCTCCCAAAGCAATCGGCCCTTACTCGCAGGCGATACTCGCCGACGACACGCTGTACGTTTCCGGCAATATCCCCGTCAACCCCCAAAGCGGAGAGGTCGCGGACGGCATCGTCGAACAAAGCAAACAAGTCTTTGAAAATATGAAAGCCGTGCTCGCCTCCGCCGATATGGACTTCTCAAACGTGGTGAAAACGACGGCATTTTTGACCGACCTTTCCAACTTTGCGACATTCAACGAAATATACGCGTCCTATTTTGTCGCGCCCTTCCCTGCAAGAAGTTGCGTCGAGGTTTCCAAACTTCCCAAAAATGTCTTGGTCGAGGTCGAGTGCATCGCAAAGAAATAACAACGACAAATAAAAAACAACGGTGTTTAAGCCGTTGTTTTTTTTAACGCTTTTTCAGCAACTTTTATCGCAGATATTTTGCTTTTCCTTAATGCGACGAAAACGGGTTTATCCAACTCCCCGAAAACAACCGCATATTTGTTAATTGTTAAGTTGGTTTTACAAACAGTGATATCCTCGCTGATTTTCGTATCTACCTTGAATTCCATATTTCCCCCATTATACGCAGATTTATCTTCACAATAACACCTTTCATAATAAAATGCAACCAACTATGCAGATTTATCTGTGTATATTTATCTGCGTAATTGTTAAACTTTACTTACATGGTGAGTTTATGACAAGTTGCGAAGCGGTAAAAATCAGAATCCAATCTCTGTTGAAAGAACACGATATGACTTTATATCGTCTTGAGCAAAACTCGGGGATTTTTCACGGCACGATGCACTGCATAATGACCTGCAAAAACAAAACGGTAACTCTTGACACGA
>CAKQMI010000039.1 GCA_934254835.1 uncultured Clostridia bacterium
TAACTCTTTTCGGAGAGGATAGGTTTAATAATGATATCGTAAGCAGTCATTATGCATTTGCCTCCTCGATTTTTTCGATTGCCGCCTTGGTGAACAAGCAGTTGTTGTTCTTAACGACTTCGTAGACGTTGATAAGGTCGGCGGTCGTTACTTGCACTTTTTCAAGGTTGCCCGCCGCACGAAGCACGAGTTCGTCCTTGTCTGCAGTAACGATAAGGGTGGATTTATCAAGGCCGAGAGCTTTCAACACTGCAACGACCTCTTTGGTTTTTGCGTCTTTCAATTCGATGTTGTCGATAACGGTAACTTCGTTGGAACGGATTTTCTCGGAAAGTGCCGACAATAATGCAAGACGTCTTGCGAATTTGTTGGTCCTCTTTGAGAAATCACGGGGCTTCGGCGCGAATACGACACCGCCCTTGATGAATTGAGGTGCGCGAATCGAGCCTTGACGAGCGCGACCGGTGCCCTTTTGACGATAAGGTTTTACGCCACCGCCACGGACTTCTGCGCGGGTGAGCGTGCATTTCGTGCCTTGGCGTTTGTTGGCAAGTTGCGCAACGACAATCTGGTGGATAAGAGGCTCGTTGTACTCGATATTGAACAACTCGTCGTTAAGTTCGACGGTGCCGACTTTCTTGCCGGTCATATTCATAACGTTTAATTTCATCTCTGTACCCTCCGATTAGCCCTTGATTGATTGTTTGACGAAAACGTAGCCACCGCGAGGACCGGGAATACCGCCCTTAATCAAAAGCAAATTTCTTGCTTCGTCAACGCGTGCGATGGTGAGGTTCTGAACGGTAACTTGTTCCGCGCCCCATTGACCTGCCATGTGTTTGTTTTTGAAAACACGCGACGGATCGCTGTTTGCAGCCATTGAACCTACGCTTCTGTGGATAGGACCGGTACCGTGCGACATACTGCCGACGCGTTGCGCGTTCCATCTTTGAATGACGCCCGAAAAGCCACGGCCCTTCGAGGTGCCGACAACGTCCACGTGATCGCCTTCTGCGAAAACCGTGCATTTGATTTCGTCGCCGACTTTGTATTCAGTCGCGTTTTCGAGTTTGAACTCTTTAAGTACGCGCTTTGCTTCGATTCCGGCTTTCTTGAACTGACCGGCATCGGGTTTGTTGACGTTGTTTTTCTTGATAGCGCCGAACGCTACTTTTACGGCTTCGTATCCGTCGCGGTCTTTCGTCTTGACCTGCACGA
Source organism: uncultured Clostridia bacterium (assembly GCA_934254835.1). GTDB lineage: Bacteria > Bacillota > Clostridia > Christensenellales > CAG-917 > CAG-349. The sequence continues at coordinate 1,219 of CAKQMI010000039.1, forward strand.
CGGGACAGGGACCTGCCTCGACAACCGTTACGGGTATGACGGTGCCGTCTGCCGTGAAGATTTGGCTCATGCCAAGTTTCTTTCCAATGATTGCTTTATTCATAGATAAAGTTCACCTCCGAATGTATTTAAAGTTACAGTTTGATGCTGATATCGACGCCGGCGGGAAGGTCGAGTTTCATAAGAGAATCAACCGTCTTACTGCTGGGATTGTAGATATCGATCAAACGTTTATGGGTTCTCAATTCAAATTGCTCACGGCTGTCCTTATATTTGTGGGGCGCGCGAAGAATCGTGATGATTTCTTTCTCGGTGGGAAGAGGGATAGGTCCGGAAACCTTCGTTCCTGCTCTTTTTACCGTTTCGACAATTTTGTCTGCCGATGCGTCGATTAAGGTGTGGTCGTAAGCCTTTAACTTAATTCTGATTTTTTGTCCTGCCATTTTTTTACCTCCAGATTTTCCTAACTTCTTACACACTTCCGTGTGTGTCACGCTGTCCGTTAAATAAAAGCGGGGCGCCCGCTTCCGTTAGTCGCACGAATCACATCGCACTCTTGTCCGCAGAAATTCTCTTGAACCCAAGTAACTTCCTGCATCATCCCAAAATCAAACAGCCTAATTAATATATAATAAAAATCAATACTCGTCAAGCAATTTTTCGCAATATATTCATTTTTTTGACCGAATTTTGACTTTTTTGGTTAAATTCCGTCCAAAACCCGTATTTCGACCATATTCGTCACAAAACTTCTCTGAAAATTTTTAATTTTCTTCCGATTTCGACAAATTTCGTGAAATTTTATAAATAAAAACCGCTCAAAAATCTTGTCGGACGAAAGAATTTCGTCGCATCTTCGTTTTTTTAACAAATAATCTTGTTTTTCGCTCTGTTTACCGCTTCCGACGTTTTGCGCTTATTATAAATTACCTTACGCGTGCGCGCGTGCGCGCGAATTTAATAAGGTAAGCGTTTTCCGTTACTTTTCGCATTTTTGATTTTGTGTCATATCTCCTGTCATATTGACACGATATTTATAATATTTGTGTCATTGTGACAGTCTTAATGCGATAATTAGATAATTTTAATTGTTTTCTTTGGATTTTTCAAAAAGAAAACCGTCGCATTGCGACGGCTTTATTCGATGTTTTTTTGTATAGGCGTATGCGATTATGTTTTACGCCGTACAAAATTGTGTTTTTACCAAAATGCGAGAAACAGCCTTTTATCCAAGATACGAGGCGACGACCGATTGACCGAGCCGTCTGAAATTCTCGTCGGGCAACAATAATCTGAATTTTTTGTCGGCGTTATAATAACACAACACTTCTTTTGCCTTATTGATTATTATTTCTCCGCCGACTCCGCTCATTACGCGTCCCATCAGCAATACGTTTTTGAAATTGTAAAGGTCGTAATAATATAAAAGCGAGTACGCAAGATACACTCCGACGTCCTCGAAAACGGTTTTTGCGGTTTCGTCGCCGTTTTCAAGAAGGGATTGCACGGCTTTGAGCCTTTCGGACGGCACGTCGCTTGAAAATTTTATCCCCGCCATTTCGGAAAGTTTGATAACGCCGTCTTGCGACAGGTATTTGACGCCGACGCCGACGTCGCCCGACCATTCGTCAACCATCGCGTTTTCGTTCATATCGACGGGGACGAACGCAAGCTCATTCAGCCAGCCCCAAAGGTTGTTGTCGTCATCGACAAATCCAACCGCCTCGGACGTGCCCATCGCAATTCCCAAGACGCCCGAGATATTCATACTTATCGCGCCTGCCATTGCAGCGACGTCGCCGTCGTTTGCAACCGTAACGGGCGCGCCGAGCCTTTTTGCCGAATCGACGTAAATCGTCCTGACTTTGTCGTAGTCGCGGTCGGCAACCTTGATAAACAGGCTTGCGACGCGCGCTTCGTTGTTGACGTAAATCCCGGCACTGCTTACGCCGATTGCGTCAACGCGTTTAAGGTGCGACGACGCCTCGTCCAATGCGTCGTTTATGAATTTGACGTGGTAATCGGGATCGGAATTGACTTTCGGTTGCCACAAAATTTCTTTTGAAAACAGGACTTTGCCGTCCGTCACCGCCGAAATTTTTATATCGCTTCCGCCGGCGTCCAATCCGATTCTTTCGCCACGCTCGTTTTTACTTGCCGAAATAAACTCGCGCCTGCCGTCTTGAACCGAAAAAACTCTTTCGACAGAAAACGGCACTCCGTAGACTTTTTCAAAGAAATTAACGTCAAAATCGCGCAATCCGCCGTGCGAATAGGCTTTTTCGATGGCGGAATACAAGGTATCGTTTGCGACGATTTTGAGTTTGTATCCTCCGACCGTCCACAAAACCGTCTTTATAAATCTTTCGACGCGCTTAAAATTCAGTGCGTCATCGACGCCTTCTTTCAGCACGTTTAGGCGGTAACTTTCCGCATAGCCGTCGTTCCTTACAACAGACAGCGCGAACAAATCCGCACCGTCGCTTTCGACTTTTTTGTCAAAGCATTTATTGAATTCGTAAATCGGCACAAAACCTTTGTCGATTTTTATAAACTTATCCATTGAAGCCTACGCTGTCCAGCATTTTGTCGATTTCTTCGTCGGTGGTTTTCAGAAGTCGCACGTCGGAATAAATCGTGAAAATTTCTTCTTGCGACACGGTCTCGCCGGGGGCGAGGGTTGTCACGGGCGACAGCACCTCCATTTCCATAATATTTTCGTTGGTGTAAGTCTCGAAATTGCATTGATAATCGGGAAGTCTTCCTCCCTGAACCCTGAACTTTTTCACGAAAAGGAATTTGTTGTAATGATAGGCGCACCAGCCGTGATGATTGTACAGCCCCAGCTTGAACGCACGCTCGATAGTCTTCTTTTGTTTGAGCACCGCGTATTTGGTATTTATTGAAAACCTCTTATCGTTTTTGTCGTTATACGGCCAAAACACCATATTTTGTTGCGGTAAAAAGCCCGTATCGACGGTGTTGAGCGGGATAATTTCGGTGCCACCCTGACGGAGCACGGACAATCCCCAAATCGACAATTCAAAAGGATTTTCGCCGATATTCGTCAGCGACTCGGTGACGGTGAGCGCGCCGTCTTCCGCCATTTCGACACGCATAACTTGTTGAAGCCCCGTGAGTTTTTGGGGCGCGGGCGTGAAGATTGCGCCGTTTTCCAACCTATCGACTTTGACGGGATAGTTGTCGGGGACGTAGGAGCACAAGTCTTCCTCGGCTTTCCAAATGCGGTGTCCGCCGTAAAGATACCACTTTTCGCCGTCTTTGAAGTTTCTGTCAAAGAATTCGCCACCCTTATTCGTCAGCCTGTCGACGTCCTCGAACATGATATTCATACCTTTCACGCCGTAGTAAATGACGCGCGGTCCGATATCGACGGTCACAAGGGCTTTGACTTTGCCGTTGCTGATTTCCAGACATTTTCCAAAGTTTTTGTAAAGTTTGTATCTTTTGGTAATCATTTTTTATTCTCCTTTGCGCGAATGGAGCGCATTTTTATCATTTCTTTGTTGGCGCGGTTCGAGCGGTTGATTGTTTCGATATCGAACATATCCAAGCCGAATTTCGTCATAATCAGCGCGCGCTTAAAGGGGTTTTTGACGTTGCATTCTTTAAGCGGTGCGGATTTTATACCTGTTGTTTTTTCGATAATACTCGTGACGTTTTTGAGGATATTGACAAAAGCGAGATAGTCCTTTTTTTGCTTATCGCACCAGGCGCTTTCTGCAACCGCAATAAGTCGCGGGAAAACCCTGAACGACAAAATATCGGTGCCCGCAATCCACTCCGTCCAGATGGGACTTTCGACGCCGATGACGTTTTTCTCGTATCCTTCGATGCCTTGAAACACGGGCTCGAACTCATACGTCGCTTTCAACGAATGCATGGGATACGGGTAATCGAGGTAATAAGGATTGAACTTGGACACAATGATTTTTCTGCCGTTTTTGACCTCGCGAATAACGTTGATATTTTTCTTTCCGTCCTGCCAGAATTGCAGTATTACGTCTTCCGCAAGTTCACCGCTGTTTGCGCTCTCATTCCAACAAATCGCGGTTTTACCAAGCGTTTTCAGATAATCAACGGTCACTTTGGTGAAATAAGCCTGCAATTCTTCTTCGTTATTAAGCCCCAGTTCTTTCATTTTTTGTTGGCAATCTTTGCACTTGTACCACTCGTGCTTGACCGCCTCGTCACCGCCGATATGGACAAACTTAGACGGGAACATTTCGGCAAATTCCTTCAAAACGTTTTTCACGAATTCATAAGAAGATTCGCGTCCCGCGCAAAGAATTTCGCTGTGGATACCAAACTTGGTTGACACCTCGACGGGCGTCTGTCTGCACCAAAGTTCAGGATAAGACGAAACGGCTGCGCGAGTGTGACCGGGAATGTCGAACTCGGGAATAACCGTGATGAATCTTTCTTTTGCAAACTCAACGACGTCTTTGATTTCTTCCTTTGTATAGAACCCGCCGTGAGGTTTTCCGTCGCCCTTGGTTTCGCGACGCATCGCGCCGTTTTCGGTGAGGCGCGGATATTCATCGATTTGCACGCGCCAACCTTGGTCGTCGGTCAGGTGCCAGTGGAATACGTTGAGTTTCAAAAGCGAGATTGCCTCGATATATTTTTTGACGACGTCCACCGAGAAAAAGTGGCGGACGGTGTCGAACATAAACCCGCGATAAGAAAAGCGCGGTTCGTCATTGATTTCAATAAAAGGAATATCCGCCGACTTGGTTTTTGCATTAAACGACGCAAATATAATTTGTTTCAGCGTTTGCGCGCCGTAAAAAAGCCCTCGCTCGCCCTTTGCGGACACCGTGACGCCGTCGCTTGACACCGTCAAAGAATACGCCTCGGACGACTCGTCCGTGTTGTCGGCGATAAACCTTACGTCGTCGCCGAAATTCATATTAAGCCCCATCGTTTTCAGGAAAATCGAAAGGGTGTTTTCGACGTTTTTATACTCGCAGGAAAATCCCGACTTTTCGTCAAAGCGGAAAACGCCGTCGCGTTTTGCAAACTCTTTCGGGCAAGGGATAATTCTCATAAATACTCCTCCAAAACGGCAATATCTACTTGTAATTATATCATAAATTCCGTCAAAATCAATGCTTGACGTACATTTTTTGCGCGCGCGATAAAGTGTAGTAATATTATTCTTATTTGACAGTCGTGCGCGCGTTGTGGTATACTTATGCCAGCTGAAAATAATGCAACCAATGCCAAAATGCCGATATTTCCGCGCTTTTTGCAAAATGCTCGCTTGTGGTACAAAAAGTACGACTGCGTTCGCCTTTTCCGAAAATCATCGAAACTAACGGCTTTTGGTCAAGGAGTATTGCACTTCGTTTTTAGGCAAAAACGAGGCGCAAGACCAATGTCCGCATCATTCTCGGCTGGCATACCAACTGAAAATAATGCAAACAATGCAAAAAATGTATATTTAGTTTTCGACCGGTACCGCGAAATAATTCGGAGGCAAGAATTGGCAGCAACACTCAAAACCGACACAAAACAAAAAATAATCGACAGCACCCTTGCGCTCATCTCCACGCGCGACGTCAACGAGATTTCCTTGCAAGACATCGCAAACGCGTCCAACATCACGAAAGGCACGCTGTTTTACTACTATAATTCCAAAGATCTCATCTTCGAGGACATCACCTTGGAATACTTGAACGGGCTTGCAAAACGCTACTACGACTGGATCAACAATGCCGACAAAGACACTTCTTTCCCTCGCCTTGCAAAATACGTCTTGGACTTTGGCGCGCGCTTTGGCGAAAGAAGCAAAGTCCACATTTATCTTGTCAACAAGGCTTTGTCCGACAACAAACAACTGTGCGACTTGTTCCGCGAAAAATACCTTTCTTGGCGCGAAATCATCAAAAAAAGCATCGAGGAAAGAATCGACGAAAAGGAAAAAGCCGAAGGATATGCCGATTTACTGCTCACTCTTATCGACGGTCTTATCGTGCAGGACCTTGTCGGCATTGAAAATATCGACACGAAACGCCTTGTGTCGCTGATTATCGACAAATAAAATAAAAATTATGAGCAAACCGGGATTTATTGCCGGCTTCGCGGGAGCGGGGCTTTTGAGCATTTTGATGAAGTTTTTGGGCTATGTCGTCAGGTTTTTATCGACGATAATGCTTTACTTCGGTCTTTACGTCCCGTTTTTTTACTTTCTGTACGGATTGATTATTCACCTGACTTTGGGCGTCGTATTGTTCGACTTTTCGACAAACTCGCAACTATACCTTTTGGGGCTGTTGCTGTGCTGTGTGTCGTCGGTCATAATAAGCGTTAGAAACATTATCTTGACGCCCCTAAAGAGCGCGCTCAAATTCTACGACAGCAGACGTCGTCCCGAAAAACCGATGGTCTATCGCAGTGAACTTATGCCCGACCTCATCATCTATGAATACGACAACCGCTATGAGGTTTACCGCGAGCACAACGGACGGCTTTCTTATCTCCGCACCGAGGCGAAACGATGACGTCGTTTGATTTTATGACCGACGTTGACGTCGTGGAAAAACCACTTATAAAAAAGCGCGCAAGGATTTGGGAACTCGATTTCCTGCGCGGATTTTTGATACTTTTGATGATTCTCGACCATCTTTTTATGACGGTCGATTACTTTTTCGGCCCTGTGTGGATGAATTTATCGAACGGCGCGACCAACGGATTTACGAAGTTTTACAACGCATCTGCGTACTATATCGGCCACCCCGCGCGCGAAGTTATCCACCCCATCGTCGTTTTGACGTTCATCACCCTTTGCGGACTTTCGACGGGGTTTTCCAGAAATAACCTGAAACGCGCCTGCACTCTCGCGCTTATCTCCATAGGCATTACGACGGTGACCGCGGTTGCCGAAACCTACGAACCCGGGTTTATTATCCGCTTCGGCATTATCCACCTGCTTGCAACGTGCGTCGCGACCTGGGCTGTCGTCGAGCTTATCACCCGCCACAATAAACGGCTGAATTTTTTATTGGGCATTACGCTTGGACTTATCATTGCGGGACTGTCGATGAAAGCGACGTTTGACTTGGACTTTCAGTCAAAAGTCGCCTCGGACGCTTTCGTTTTCGTTTTCACCGACGGGACTTTCGCGATGTCCCCCGGCGACTTCTGGCCGATTTTCCCGTACGCGGGGATATTCTTCTTTGCCTCGGCAATATCGCCCTACCTTTACGCCGACAAAAAATCCCTCCTTTCAAAACTCGACGGAAAGTGGAATAAACCGCTGTGCTTTATCGGGCGCAACACGCTTTTCGTGTACGTCGTGCACCTTATTTTCATCGTCGCGATTTTGGAGATTGCAAGTTACCTCGGCTTCCGCCAATGGTTAATCGACATTTTCTAATTGGTATTTTCAAATCGATATTATCAAAAGAAAAACGACCGTCTGCACGGTCGTTTTTGTTTTGTTATGCCAACTGTGAGTAATGCGAACCGTGGTCTTGCTCCGTGTTTTTGACTAAAACTTCGTTGCGCTCACGGTTTATACATACAGTATTAACCCGCTCGCGTGCCTTGTTTTCGTCTAAAAACGCGGGGGCAATACTCCTTAGACCAAACCGTCGAGATTTTCGATGATTTTTGGAAAAGACGAACGCAGTTGTACTTTTTGTACCACAAGCGAGTTTTTTCCGAAAAGCACGGAAATATCGGCGTTTTGGCACAGTTCGTATTATTCACGGTTGGCATACATTTACGACGTCCTTTTTCTCGACGTAGGGGGCGGGAGATTTGCCGATTGCAAACGACACGCGAGCCCTTGCTATCCTGCCTTCCTGCACGTCGGACGCACGTTTGTTCAGCACTGCGCTGAAACGGTCGGGGCGCGAAAGGTTTTTGAACGTTTGCACCGAATTTCTGGTGCGCACCGTGATATCACCCACGTTCAACGCGCGACGAAGAGGCGTCCTGTAACTGACCTCGATTGAGTCGATATTTTGCAGTTGCGTGTCGAAAACCTTGATTGTGATGATGTCTTCTTTGTACATAAACTTGTGCGTGGTGACGATAAGCAACGTGGACGCGTAACGAACAGACGTCCCTGCAACAAAGAAAAGCACCACGACGGCGCACGCAATATACACCCACAACATTATCCTGTTTTCGACCTTTACGCCCAGATGAATACCGACGGCGATACCGAAAAGCACCACGGCGATAAGCACGTCGCGCATAAAGATGAATGCGCTTTTGTGGGTTTTTGCATAAAGTTTTTCCCCTTTCGGAAGATGACTTGCAAGGTAATTCATAACGTTCTCCTATTTATAAATAGTAACACAACGCGTGCGCGTTGTCAACGCGGTTTACAGTTTTAATTGTGCGTTCACCGCCCTGACCATATCGGCGTCCACCTTCAAAACGCGTCTGTCGTACGTCAAAAGACCGTTGATTTCGCTCTCGACGTCGGACACTTGCGTATAAACCGTTGCCGAAAGCCCGTCCTTGATTGCGGGGATAATCAGCGTTTCGTGCAGTTTTTTGTACGCCGTATTCAAGGACTCTTTGTCGTTATAAATGCGGTATCCGAACTTCTTATTGTTGAAAACGTGTCCCTTTTCCTGATAGCTGTATCCGCCGTACTCCGACAACAGGACAAGGCGTTTTTCTTTCTTGGGCACTTTGAACGGCGTGAAATAGCAGTGGATACTCTTGGCGTCTATGCCCTGATCGTGCCAACCGCTTGCGCTGTCAACCGTACGAGTCGGATCGAACTCTTTCGTGCGCTCCGAGAACCACGCGCTGTCGAACTGTCCCCAACCTTCGTTGAACGGCACCCACATTCCGATGGACACCACGTTGAAAAGGTTGTCAAGCATTTCAAAGTATTGCTGAGTGTATTCGTCGCGTGCTTCCTTGTTTTTCCTGCCGAAAAATCCGTACTTGCTGTCGTCGAACATAAAGCCCAAAAACGGCAAAATCGCAATGCAGAAGAAATTGTACTTCCTTCCGCCCGACACCATGTCTTGCCACACGATCATTCCGAGCCTGTCGCAGTGATAGTACCACCTCATCGGCTCGACCTTGATGTGTTTTCTCAGCATATTGAAGCCCAAGTCTTTCATTGTCTGAATGTCGTAAATCATCGCCTCGTCGGACGGCGGGGTGAGCATACCGTCGCTCCAGTATCCCTGGTCCAACAATCCCTTTTGGAAGTAAGGTTTGTTATTGAGGAACAAGCGTTTTTTGCCCGACTTGTCAACGCCTTCCGAGAACTTGCGCATGCCGAAATAACTTCTGACCATATCGTCGTCGCACACAACCACGACGTCGTAAAGATGCGGATCTTCGGGCGACCACAACTTCATATCCTCGATGGGTATCACGACTTCTTTTCCGCTTTCAAAGCCGACGCTTGCAACAACGTTTTCGCCGTCCACAATAATTATCTCCGCTTTGCTTTCGGGCACTTTATTGGTCGAAACAACGACTTTAACTTCCTCTTCGTCAATATTAGGCGTGATTTTGATTTTTTCGATAAAGGTCAAGGGCGTGCTTTCCAGCCACACCGTCTGCCATATTCCGCTTTGGGGGGTATACCAAATTCCTTTGCCGTTGATGGTCTGTTTTCCACGGCACTGATCGCCCGTGTTGCTGGGATCGGTGACGGTGACGTTTATGCGGTTTTTGCCGATGACTATGTAATCGGTGATATCGAAAGAGAACGGATTGTATCCGCCCTTGTGCATGCCGACGTACTTGCCGTTGATATATACTTTTGCGATGTAGTCAACCGCGCCGAAGTTCAAAACGACGCGCCCTTTTATGAATTCCTCGGGAAGGTCAAAATCCCTTTCGTAATACAAAACGTCGTCGGGCATAACAACGCGCTCGACGCCCGAAAGTTGGCACTCCGGCGAAAACGGCACGACTATTTCACCCTCAAACGCCTCGGGAATTTCCGTCTTTTTCTTGGAAATGAGGTAACTCCAAACGCCGTTTAAGTTGATGAAACTGTCACGCTCGAATTGCGGACGGGGATACTCGGGCAACGGATTGT
>CAKQMI010000040.1 GCA_934254835.1 uncultured Clostridia bacterium
TTTACAAGAAAAAATGCACGCTGTCCGAAACGCGCCTTGCCGAAATGGTCAGGGAAACGGAAGCAAGAAAACTCGCACTTGCCGGCGCAACCGAAAACACGGACGAGCCCGTCGCTTTTCAGGAACCCGTTGCGGAAGAAGTCGCGCTTGCAACTTCTTTGGAATCTCCCCTTATGGAAATCGCAGAAAGCGTTGAAGAAGTCGCCGAGGACGCCTCGGAAAACTCGGAAAACTAATAACACAAAAACCAAAACTCAAAATAAAAAGCGTTCGCCAGCCGGCGAACGCTTTTTTCGGTTGTTTAACTATTGTTAGTTTCTTTCGACAATGACCGTGCCGTCCTCTTTGACCTCGATCATATCGCCGTCTTTGACGTAGTCCAAAAACTCTTTGCCGAGTTGGTCAACGCCGACGATAAAACTGTTTTCCCAAACTTTCGCAAGGATAAGTCCAGAGGTTGCAAGGCTGTCCGCCGTCTCCGAAAACAGCATGGCGGAGGGTTGCGCCTTCATTGCGCAGATTGTCTGCAAAATCATACCGCCCGTCGTGCTACCGATGGTTATGGGCAAGCACAAGGCTTTTCCCGTGATAAGTTTTCCGAAAAGGTCGGGGTTGTTTTGGTCGGAAACGAAGATTTTCGCGGTGCCGGCTTCGGTATCTTTGGGTTTAATGCCCATCGCGCTTTTTTGGCAGGACGCAAGGGTGTTGAAACCTTGGTGCGAAACGACTGCTTCGGCTTTGATTGCGCCCCCTGCAAAAGGTCTGCCCTTGAATTCTTTTCTTGTCATATTACGCCTCCTGTCCGGTGATGAGTTTCAAAAGTTCCTCATCTTTCATATACTTCGCTTTGGAATAGGTGCGAAGTTTGTTACTGCTGGTCACGATAGGTTTACTTCCGCAAATGGGGTTGTTGGTGTACATAAGCGGGCAAATGGACGACAGTCTTGCGCCCGTTGCAAGCAGTGCCTGATAGTCCTTTGTTTTTCTGAATTTTTCAGCGACTTGCGGGGACGCCGTAAGCACAACTTGTGTCGTAACCTTGGCTTTACCGCTCTTTTTCAGCCCTTCAACGATGTTTTTCGTCCAGTTGACGAGTTGCGAATAGGTCAAATGCGGACAGCCGATAAATGCGACTTTCGCCTTTGCGTCCTTGTTCTTCCACATTACGGGATAGCCCTTGTAAACGCGCTCGAGTTCCTCGTCGTCGATGACGTAGGTCTTTGCGTTTTCGACAAGGAGGCTTTCGCCCTTTTCTTTTGCCTCGGGCGTGAGGTTATCGACGTGATAAAGTCCGACCGCGCCGTTCGACGCCGTTGCCGCGCCCATATCTTTGAGATAGGCTTTCGCGTCGTCGTTGAGTTCGGTCCCGATAAACTTGTCCAGTCCGACGATGTAGGGGACGTCCTCCATAACCTTCATACCGATTGCACTGCCAAGAATCTGTGCCTCGGGGGTTTTGGTGGTTTTGACCTCGACTTTCCAGGTGGCGCGACGACCTTCGTCGGTGGTGAAGCCGTAGTTTAAGGCGCGTCCCAAAATGCTTTGGAACAAGTCGATCATACCGCTGTTTCGGTTGCAACGCGCGCCCAGCACCGAGTTGGCGTATACGACTGCCGACGATTCCGCCCAGCCGATGACCTCGCCGTACTTCGGCACGTTGCCCACTTCGGGAAGATAGCAGGTGCAGGTGAACGCGTTCTTTTTCAAACCGACTTTTTCAAGTTGCGCCTCGTAGTCGGCTTGTTTTGAATACATAAATTTTGTGAAAATGAGTTTTTCGAGGAAGTTGCACTTCACGTTTTCAAAATCGTAGGGACGGGGATCGACGGTGAAGCCGTTCGGGGCTTTCAGTCCCGCATCGATAATTTCGTCCATGATTTTGTAAACGGGATCAATCATTTTCAGACCGAAAGAAGTCACGAGATGTCCGCAACAATTTATGGGGATAAAATTCGTTGCGCCGACCGCATCGCCGAACATAACGAGCGTTTTCAAAATCTTGGCTTTGGTTTCGCCCTCGTTTCCGTTCAGGATTGCAACCTCTTCGGGTGTGAGTTGCATTTTGTAATCCATAATCTGCCTCCGATTTGTATTTTCTTTATACATTATAACGCAGGAGTACAAAAATTGACAAGAAATATCGTTAAAAAATATACAAGCTTTATAAATAAATTTATAAAATCCCCAAAAACAGGGGAAAAAAGAGCGGTGGCTATTGTTTTTAGTTGACTGCGTATATTTTGTGCAATTCCTCAACGGCAAGCACGAATTCAGCCGTGCGCATACCATTTTCAAAAAGGAATTTGAAAATCTCGTCGTCCTCGGCAATTTCGATATTTTGCGCCAGTTTATACGCCACCGTCGCGTGGTTTTTCAGACGGAACAGCCGTGAAAATTCCTCGCCGTTTTTCGTGCCGACGTAGGTCACGCCCTCTTTGTCAAGAGTGAGCACGCCCCGCCCGACTTCCTTAAAGCGGTGCGTTTTGTCGTCGGTGAGCGTCAAAATGACGTTTTCACGGAAGGAATAATCGGGGTTTTCGACCTGACGCGCAACGTCCTCGCGCTGGAATTTGTACCAATCGCTGACAAACTCGAAGCACACGTCGTTTTCGCCCGCGGGACGCAAAGTCCCGTTCGAATTATATTTCACGGTGTTTCCGCATTCCGTGCATCTGAACGTCCTGTACTTCGACACGTTTTTATATTCCGCCCCGCACTTCGGGCACTTGTACAAAAGTTTTTCTAGCGTTTCCGCAAGGCGCAATCCGTACACTTTTCTGTTTGCGTTTTTGAAAGATACGTTGTCGTTGTAAGAAAACTCTTTCAAAATATATTGATAGATTTCCTCGTTGGACATTTTGCCGATTTCTTCGGCACTAAGGAGCGGTTCCATTTTGAGGGTGACTTGTCCCGGTCGCTTGTGTCCCCACTTCGGACGGGTGACGTAACTTCCAACCGAAATTCCTTTCACGACGGGATAGTTCAAAAACTTGATAAGTTTGCCTATTGACGGCGCGATATACCCCGTGGTGCCGTCCACGGTAATGCGCCCTTCGGGAAACAGCAACACACTGTTGCCGTTGTCAAGATTACGTTTTATATGCTTTATGCACGAAAAATCGCTGGTAAACTGCTTTTTCGGTATTGCGCCGAACTTTGTGAATATACGCCCCAAGACCTTCATATAAAAGATGTTGCTGGTCACAACCACATTCAAAGGCTTTGGATAAATGCAATTTGAAAAGTACAAAAAGTCCATCCAGGACGTGTGATTGCCAAGCACCAAAAACGGTCCTTTCAGGTCTTTTATCGCCGATTTATCGACCTTGAAATTGAACCTGATTTTTCCGATAACGCGAAAAATCGACGCGTAAAAGCGATACGAGTGCATATTTATCGTCGATTGTTCCAAAGCCGTTTTCTTATTTTTGCGCGCTTTTTCAGGCATTGTTTTTTGTCCTCTCGCTTAAAATTACCTTGTGCATTTCCTCGATTGCCAACACAAATTTCGTGCTGTACAATCCCTCGGTAAAGGCGAAGCGATAAATGTTGTCGTCTTCCGACACCTCGAGGTTTACGCCCATTCGAAACGCAATCGTATCGCGATTTTCGATTTTGAAACGAAGCGTTTTATATTCGCCGTCCTCGCCCTTATAATTTATCCCGTCTTTCGACACGGAAAGCACGCCGTGTCCGACCTTATTGAATTTTTTCAGTTTTTCGTTGTTTATATACAAATCGACTTTGCCCGAAAGCTCGAAGTTTTCGTCCGCGACTTGTTTTTTGATGTCATCTCTTTCAAAGGCATACCAATCGCTGATAAAGTCAAAGGTTTTGCCGTTAATAAGGTGGAGAATTCCGTCCTTGCCGTACTTAATCTCGTTTCCACACGCCGTACATTTCATAACGTTGCCGTGCGTTACGTTTTTGAACTCCGCCCCGCAATTCGGGCATTTATACAAGATTTTTTCCAATCCTTTCGCGCGACGAGCGCACCAAGTGATTTTCCTTTTTTCTTCCACAAGATTTCTGTTGTCGTCAAAGCGCAGACTGTTGGTGACGATATTTGCGATATCCCCCGCCGACAGTTCTTTGATTTCTTCCTTTGAAAGGATAGGTTTCAATTTGAGCGTGACTTTCGTACGGCGCATTTTGCCCCATTTGGGAGTGCTTGTATATCCGCCGTGCGTGACGCCCGCAACGACCGTGCAACCCAAAAATTTGATAAGTTTTCCGATTGACGGCGCAATATATCCCGTCGTACCGTCGATTGAAACCCTGCCCTCCGGGAACAGCAAAACGTGCGTACCCGCGTCGATATTTTTCTTGATTTGCTTAATGCACGAAAAATCCGCCGTGAACTGCTTTTTCTTTATCGTGCCGTACGAGCTGATAAACCTGCCGTAAACGCGCCTGTATATCATGTTTTCCGCAACGACGAAATTGACGGGTTCAGGATATACGCCCGCCGTGAAATACAAAAAATCGATGGGCGAAGTGTGGTTGCCGAGGATAAGATAAGGTCCATCGACGCCTTTTAGCGCGGATTTGTCCGTCTTTACGCCGATTATCAGCTTGGAAAGCCCGACAAGTATCGGCATCAGCGTATAATAAAGACCTTTGTTTATCGTCTTTTCTTGTTTCTTCTTGCAATTATTCCCCATAATAAGTTCCCCTTTGTTAAGTATTATAATATAGTATTTATAAAAAATCAACGCGGGGGGAATTATTGATAAAAAAACGTCGCACTTTCGTGCGACGCCTTCCTGATTTCAATTATATGTTCAACAGACGGAAGATCTTGCCCTTCAAAATCATCGATACAAGGTCAAACAGCCAGATGAGCCATCCGCCGAATATACGAATTATACCCGCAACGATTTTGCCTTCCGAAAACCTTGTCACGACGCCCAAAATCCACGCGGTGACGGGAATAATTGCCAAAATTATGCTTGCTACTCTTGGAAGCCCCAAGTAGTCTTTTTTGCTTGATGCCATACAATTCCTCCAAATATTTGATAGATATATTTTATCACCATCTCACTCCGATGTCAATATCGATTACAAATTCTTAAAAACCGGCTCCGCCTGCTTCCCGGAAAGCGCAAGTTCGACGGCGTGTTTTACGCACGAGAAATCGGCGATTAGTGATTTTGTCTTGATTTCGGGCGCGTCCTGCCCCATCGGTACAAAATATACGTTCTTCGTGTTGAAAAGATGACCGAGGTTTTTTGCGTTTGCGCCCAAAGCGTCGTTGCTCGACAGCGCGATTAGCACCGGACGGCAATTTCTGAGGTGCGCCTTCACCGCAAGAGTCACGGGCGTATCCGTTATACCGTTAGCAAGCTTCGACAAGGTGTTGCCCGTGCAAGGACACACGACGATAAGGTCAAGTTTTTCTTTCGTGCCCAACGGCTCGGCGTTCACGAGGTCGCATATCGGACGCTTTTTTGTGATTTTCACCACCTCGTCAAAAAAATCCTGCGCTTTATAAAAGCGGGTGTCGAGATTCGCCGTGTTGTAGGAAAAAATCGGCACAACGTCGTATCCGCTTTCAACAAGTTCTTTCATCACGTCAAGTGTCTTTGAAAACGTGCAAAAACTGCCCGTCACCGCGTACCCGATTTTAGTCATAATCCCCCTCCGTCACGATTTTTGCGATAATCTTCCCCGCCGATTCGCTTTTGTACTTCACAGGGAGCGCGGGATACACGCCGTATTTTATCGAAAGTTCCGCCATTATGTCCTTGTCAAACCCGTACGGCGGTGAGGCAATGTCGATGATTTCAACGTCGGCTTTCAGTTTTTTCAGGCGGGCTTCGTCAATAATACGCGATGGCGCGGTGTTGACGATAAAGTCAAAGTCGCCGATTTCGTCGCCGTACGTCATCGCCGTCGCGCCCTTTGTTACGCTCTCGCTTCGGGCGGTCATCACCGCCACTTCGACGTTCAGCGCGACCAGCATTTTCACGATTTCTTTGCCCGACGCGCCGTTGCCGATGACCAGCACCCTCTTGTCCGTTATCTTCGATTTGGACTTCGTCAAAAGGATAATCAGGACGCTTTCCGCCGTGAGAACCGAGTTTTCTTTCTTGAATTCCTCGTTTTCGCCGTATCTTATCATCGTCACGCACTTGTCTTTCAAAATCCGTCTTGCCTCGTCGTCGAAGTCGAAAGCGTACGCCCGCGCGCCCCACGGAATTTTTTTCACGTCCTCTTTTATGACCTTCACGTTCGGCTGAAATACGCACACGGTATCTCGCGTTTTCTCGACCGCCAAAAGTTTTCTTGCCTCGTTCATTCTTTCATCGTTGCCAAAAACCAAATACATATCGACCACCCCATATTGTAGCCTATGAGCAATGCGGGCGGGCGGTGAATGTGTCACGGCGCAAAATTTTTTATTATACTGTAAAAGGAGCGGTTATGAAGAAAACTTATTTTTTGGGTAGCAATACGGCAGAGGGGTTTTTCGGCGACTTTTCGCACTTGACTGCGAGCAAAACCGTGGTGCTGAAAGGCGGTGCGGGCACGGGAAAATCCACGCTTATGAAAAAGGTGAACGAGATTGCCGAGGACGCCGGGTTCGACACCGAAATTTATCGTTGCAGTAGCGACGTGTCAAGCCTTGACGCGGTGTTCGTTCCGTCCAAAAATTTTGCGGTCATCGACGGCACTTTCCCGCATGTCACCGAGGCGGACGTCCCATTACTTTCGGGCTTTTTGTTCAACCTTGTGGATAAGGCGGATTATAAGAAAATCGCACCATACGACGCAGAAATTAAGCGTGCGTTATCTTTGAAGAAACAACACTTTAACGACGCGTATTGTGCGTTAAAGTGCGCAAACGTAATATTTGAACACAACAAAAGCAAAATCGAAAGAGGTTTCGAGGACGAGATTTTTGGCGTCGTTTCATCGTTTTTTTCGCGCCTTGAAACCTCGCACGGGAAACGCGAAACCCGCTTTGTCAGCGCCTACACCGACGATGGGTTCGTGGACTTTTTGCATGCCGATTTTTCGGGTAATTACAAAATCGGAATTCATTCGGAGTACCCCGAAATCGTCGTACTTTTCATCACCAAACTTGCGTCAATTTTGGACGCTCACGGTGTCCGATACACCGCTTTTCGCGCGCCGTATTCGCCGAATTTTTTCGATGCGCTGGAAGTGGACGGCGTGATTATCGCAGACGAAAAACGGCTCTCTCCCGTTTCCGAAACCGTCCAAATCGACCTTGCGATTTTTGCGGATATGCGTGCGGAAATCGACGCTTCCCATTCCCTTCACGACGCACTAATCGACAAGGCAACGTCCCATATCCGCCTTGCTCGGCTTTCACATGCGTCGGTCGAAAGAATCTATTCGCCCGCCATGGACTGGACGGACGTTGACAACAAAACCGACAAAATCCTTTGCCTCCTTTTCGATTGCTGATTTGTTAAAAAATGTAAATGTTAAAGCCGTATATAATCTTCCTTTCTTGCAAATACTACAAGTACCAAATAAAAGGAGAGATTGTATGGCGAAAAACAGACAGAATGCCAAAGAAAAGGCATCTTCCAAGAAAGCTACAAGCGGTGCAAACCGCGCTACGTCAACAAAGTCCGAAAGCGACTGCTGTGGCTGTGGCAAAGACAAATAATTAACTTTTTTTGGAAGACGGAAAAACCGAAGCGTTTGCCTCGGTTTTTTTGTTTATGCTCTTTTGTTATTTTCGTCCGACAATATCGTCAAGCGTTGCGTCAAAATAATCGGCAATCTTCACAAGGTTTTCAAGCCCGATTTCCCGCTGACAGTTGACGTAGCGGTGCAAAGTTTGCGTGGGGATACCAATCTCTTTTGCCACTTGATTTATGCTTCTATCCCCTATATATTCTTTCAGAACCTTTGCAAATCTTTCCTTGTACATAAACACACTATATCACCGAATGGTGTCATCTTCTTGACATTTCACCGTTTGGTGATATATAATATTTTTAATATCAATAAATGGGGTGAAAATATGCAGAACAAAAATATCCGTTCTATCATAATTATTCTTTCGATAGTATTATCTTTAATAACGGTTTTAATTGTAATCCTCGGAAATTTTATAAGCATAGGAGGCATAATTATCGTTTCGGGGCTTGATTTGCTTAAATTTTCGTTTAATATCGAATCAACCGAATTTACGGACATACAAGTACTACTATTTATCGCATCACTTTGCTCGCTTTTGTTCATAGTAAGTTTTATCGGTATAGCTTATACAGGAATCAGAATACTTGTAGCAAAACCAAATGCAAAACTTGAAAAAATAAAGAAAACTTACTTTAACGATACATTTTTTTTGTTTGTTATAGGACTTATATATTTAATTTCATTTTTAGTAATACAGAATAAGATTCCGTATAAGGTTAAATTAACTACTAACGCCTTCTATACGTTAATTCTTTGTATAATTGTAGCCGGTTGTAATCTTTATTATCAAATTGCTATTGAAAAGAAATCACCCGACAAGCAAATATCTGATGACATAGCAACTCCGCAAGAATCTGTTTATATCAATACTACGTCTATTAATAAGGCAGACCAATTTGATTGTATTAATATTAATAATCCCGAACATGACAACGAAACAAACTCACCTAAATCTTTTGCCAATAATGATTCCGCACAAAATGCTCGCTCTTTTTGTATAAGCATATCGAATTTTCAGTCATATCATAAAGACTGGTTGTTTGATAAAATTAAAGAAATTGAACATGTTACTAATGTTGATATTTCGCCCGTCGGAGTTATTACTTGCTACTATGACGATAACGTTAAAACTCCGTCGGATGTTTCATCATTAAAAGAATTAATTAAATTGCAAATCACAGAATAATCCGCTTTAACGCGCTTAAAGCATTTGAAAAGCCCGCTTTTGCGGGCTTTCTTTTTTTATAAGGTAAGGTTTAGTTCTTTCAGTTTTTCGTCAAGGTTGATTTCTTCGACTTTTCCGTTCGTCACAAGGAAATCACGCTTACCGAGGGCGAATATGTATCGGTCGGATTTTATGCTGTCGCTGTAAACGTCCATGACCTCGACGTCGGGCAACTCTTTTTCCAGCCTCCTGACCTTTTCGGCGTGACGGCAGACTTCCGAGCGCATTATGCCGTTTTTCCTGTCGTGCGTCGTGCAGATGACATAATCGACCTTCATACGCCTTGCAATTTCTTCAATCAGGAAGTCCGGACTTGCGCTGATAAGCACGGTGGTGCGGTTGCGGTTTTCGGGTTTGAACCAGTCGAACACGTATTTTTCGTACTTATCCCAGTACTTTTTCACGTTTTTTTCGTTGTTGATAAGGCGGATATACAAAAACGCCACTTTCTTGCACGTCCTGACGGAAATTATGTGCGTCAGCATCATCATTCCCCAGATGAATTGCAGGGGTAACAACAGGATTATCCAAGGGTTATGCACCATGCAAAAGCCCCAGTATTTCAGCGCGCTGTCGAACGGCACAACCGTTTTGTCAAAATCGTAAATGTCAACTTGCATATTATAAATCTTTGCCCCACTTATTGATTTGTCCGCTGAAAAGGCGGGCAAAACCGCACCTTTTAAGGACTTTTTCGGATTTTACGTTATCTTCTCTTGTCTCGGCAAAAACTCGTTTCAAGCCCAATAATGACGCGAATTTCAACAGCCCTTTCACGCTTTCGGTCATATAGCCTTTGCCCTCGTACTTCTTGTTCAGCCCATAGGCAATTTCGGTTGCTCCGTCTTTTGGCGCGTGCTTGAAATCGATGCTCCCGATAACGACGCCTTTCAGTTCGATAAGCCACATTGTCAAAAACACCGCGTTGTCCTCGTCCGCGCGCACCTCTTTCGCCTTCTCCAAAAGGATATCCTTGTATCTTCCGACGACTTCCTCGCCGTCGTATTTTGCAGAGTATTCCTTTTCAAATTCCGCAACGTCGTTTGCCAAAACTTCCAGCATATCCGCGTCAAGCGGAACAAGCCTGAGCCTTCCCGTTTCAATAACCATATTATGATTTTACCATACTTTCAATTTGTTTCAAACAACTTTCGCACAAAAAAACCGTAGCCCCGCCACGGTTATTCGTTTCCTAATAAATAATCAATACTAACGTCAAAAGACAACTTCCTAAAAACGCCAAAATCTTCGATGATTTTTGAAAAAGGCGAGCGCCGTCGTACTCAAATAATATTTCGTGCAAAATTATCGGCGTTTATATGCCAACCGTGAGTAATACGAACTATGCCAAAACGCCGATATTTCCGTGCTTTTCGGCAAAAACTCACTTGTAGTACAAAAAGTACAACTGCGTTCGTCTTTCCCAAAAATCATCGAAACTCTCGACGGTTTGGTCTAAGGAGTATTGCCCCCGCGTTTTTAGGCGAAAACAAGGCACGCGAGCGGGTTAATACTGTATGTATAAGCCGTGAGCGCAACGAAGTTTTGGTCAAAAACACGGAGCAAGACCACAGTTCGTATTACTCACGGTTGGCATGCCACCGAATAAAGAACATATCTATATGCACATTATTTTGCACTCTTTCTTAAAATCAACAATACCTATCTTCCTGAAAATCCCGAGATTTTTGATGATTTTTGAAAAATACGAACGCAGTTGTACTGACGTACTACAAGTGAGTATTTTTCGTAAAAGGGCAAAAATATCGGGATTTTCACAAGGAAAAAGCACTTACGAAATGTAAGTGCTTTTTTTTGGAATTCGGCGGCTACATACTCTCCCGGGCCGTGTCCAGCCAAGTACCATCTGCGTAGAAAGGCTTAA
>CAKQMI010000041.1 GCA_934254835.1 uncultured Clostridia bacterium
TAACTTTGTACGTCAACGGAGCGGCGTCGAACAACGTTGTTTACGACGGTTCCGACACGGGGATTACGTCCGCGGCGAAGACGGTTTATCTGAATTTTTCATCGCCCGGCACGCTGTCGATTTACAACACGACGGCAGACACCGCGTCGTTCAACAACGCGTTTATCACCGTCACGCAGTTGTCGCCCACGGCGTAAAAACCTTTTTGATTTTTGATTTTTTCCAAACAAAAACCCTCGGCGTTTGCCGAGGGTTTAATGCGTTTTTAATTATTTGTTGAGGAATTTTGCAAAGTATTTGATGGTGCGGACCATTTGGCTGGTGTAGCTGTTTTCGTTGTCGTACCAAGAAATAACTTGAACTTCGGAAGTGCCGTTGTCGAGGTTGATGACCATCGTTTGAGTTGCGTCAAACAAACTGCCGTATCTCATACCGACGATATCGCTTGAAACGATTTCTTCCTCGTTGTAGCCAAAGCTTTCGTTTGCGGCGGATTTCATAGCGGCGTTGATGTCCTCTTTCTTGACTGTACCTTCGACAATAGCGGTAAGAATCGTGGTGGAGCCGGTAGGAGTGGGAACGCGTTGTGCCGAGCCGATAAGTTTGCCATTGAGTTCAGGAATGACAAGGCCGATTGCTTTTGCCGCGCCGGTGCTGTTGGGAACGATATTGACGGCTGCCGCGCGAGCGCGACGGAGGTCGCCTTTGCGATGAGGTCCGTCCAAAACCATTTGGTCGCCGGTGTAAGCGTGGATTGTCACCATGATGCCCGACTTAATGGGAGCAAAGTCGTTGAGGGCTTTTGCCATAGGAGCGAGGCAGTTGGTAGTGCAACTTGCTGCGGAAATAATATTGTCGTCCTTTTTGAGGGTGTCGTGGTTTACGTTGTAGACGATTGTGGGAAGATCGTTGCCTGCGGGAGCGGAGATAACGACTTTCTTTGCGCCTGCGTCGATGTGCGCTTGCGCTTTCGCCTTGCTGGTGTAGAAACCGGTGCATTCGAGAACGACGTCAACGTCGAGGGCTTTCCAAGGAAGGTCAACGGCATTCTTTTGTGCGTAGATGGTGATTTTCTTGCCATCGACAACGATGTAGCCGTCTTCTTTGACGGTGCCGTCCTCGTTAAGGACTGCTTCTGCGCTTTCAACCTTGTGGTTGTTTGCATAGTTTCCTTGGGTTGAGTCGTATTTCAAAAGATGAGCGAGCATTTTGGGGCTGGTGAGGTCGTTGATAGCGACGATTTCATAGCCTTCTGCACCGAACATTTGTCTGAAAGCAAGACGGCCGATTCTGCCGAAGCCGTTAATAGCAACTCTGACGTTTTGTGACATATAGATATCCTCCAAAATTTGTATTACAGTGTGATTGGCAATCCGATTCCCGAATTGCAAGTACATTTTACCCTTAAAATGTAATTTTAACAAGCGAATTTACCCACTTTTTGGCAACAATTGTTTATTTTTTAACAAATATATCGTAAAACTTTGAGTAAATCGATAATATTTCAAAAATAATCCCGCCCTTTTTAATTTTTCGCCTGAATCCAATCCCGATTATTCCCTGCTTTTGGAAAAATATAATGCGGTGCCCTTCCGGGAGATTCTCACCACGTCGCAAATCTCGCTTTTGACCAAACAAACTCATTTCTTTCCTTTGTTTGTCTTTTGCTCGTTTGCTCCTTATCCCCTCGTCGTATGCTTCGTTTTTGACCAACCGATTGTCGCAAGCGACAGTCGGTTGTCTTACGCTCGCATACTCCTTTTCCCCAAGGGTACACAGTATCCCGTGGGGGCCCCATTAGTCAGTATCTCGTGGGGACCCCATAAGCTCCTCAGAATGACAATGGAGGAACGATGTTTTTGCTCGGTGGCAAAAGCGATGCGCCTTTGGCGCGATGTTGCTTCGCAGTGATATGCCTTCGGCGTGATATTGTCTTCGACAGTGATATTGCGTTGCAGTGATATTTGCCCTTTGGGCAAGATGAGGTGTCCCTTCCGGGAGATTCTCACGTCACTTCGCTCCTCGCAATGACGTAAAACCAACTAATCTAAAAAATTAGATTGCACTTGCTTTTCAAAACTATTTGTTTAACGGCGAGATTGCGTCACAAACTTCGCTTTTGACCAAACAATCGCCACAAGTGTCAATTGTTTGTCTTTCGCTTGTTTGTTCCTTCACCCCAAAAGTACAAAAGTATCTTTTGGGGGCCCCATTTTTTGGGGTTCTTGACAGGTTTTTGCGAAGGCGCGTACTTAGGCGTACGTAATTGAGCAAAGTTCTGTCAAAACGCCGTAAGGTCGCAATAACCGCTAATTCTTTCTTAACGGCGAGGGTTTGCACTCGCTCTTTACTACTTTTTTATTAACGGCGAGAATTCTATGGATTTTTGGGGTTCTTTGCAGGTTCTGAAAAATCCTAGTGTACGCGTCACACACTACGCTTTCGAAATCACGTTATCGCAAGCGATAACGCTCACTCTTTTGCTTGTGTGCTCCTTCTCCCCGCGAGTACACAGTATCCCGCGGGGCCCCCGGTTTTCACGAATTTTCAGGTTCCGCCGAAAAAGCAGAATATCGCAAAATATCGCCGTTAAGTTAAGCGAGGGTGTTAAGAGGCAATAACTCCTCCCCCACAAACACGCCGTCCTTACGAATCAAAACATCGTCAAAGTATATCTCCCCTCCACCGGCGTCGGGGGTTTGACGCAAGACCAAATCCCAGTGCACGGCGGAAACGTTGCCGTTGTAAGCGTCGTCGTAGCAAGCACCCGGGGTGAAGTGGATACTGCCGTTGATTTTCTCATCGAACAAAATATCGCCGATTGCGTTTTTGACGTACGGATTGACGCCGATTGCAAACTCGCCGACGTAGCGTGCGCCCTCATCGGTATCGAAAATGGCGTTGGCACCCTCGGTATTGTTGGCGGTGGCTTCGATAATTTTGCCGTCCTTAAAGACAAGTCGGACGTCCTCGAAGCGGAACCCGTTTTCGATGCTCGGCGCGTTGTAATGGATAACGCCGTTGACGCTGTCTTTCACAGGCGCGGTGTAAACTTCGCCGTCGGGGATATTCATTCTGCCCGCGCAAGTGACGGCGGGGATACCTTTTATACTGAACGTCAAATCGGTGTCTTTTGCCACAATACGCACTTTATCCGTCTTATTCATCAGATTAACAAGCGGTTGCATTGCTTTTTCCATTTTTGCGTAATCCAAACAACACACGTTGAAATAGAAATCTTCAAAGGCTTCGGTACTCATTCCCGCAAGTTGCGCCATGCCCTCGGTGGGGTAACGCAGGACAACCCATTTGGTTTTGCAAACGCGTTGTTCGTGGTGGACGGGGTGGTTGTAAATTCTGTTGTACGCCTGCATACGATCCTCTGGGACGTCGGAAAGTTCATAGCTGTTCTGCCCGCCCCGAACGCCGATATAGCACTGCATTTCGGACATAAGTTGTTTGTCGTGCGACGCCATATTTTCAAGTTGTTCGTCGGTTATATTTTTAAGGAGCGCGCGCTCGACGCGTCTGTCGTGCAAGAAAACGTACGGCTGACCGCCCGCCGAATACACCGCCTCGACAAGCGCGTTCACAAACGAAACGTCGATGCCGAACGCGTCAATCCAGACCTTTTCGCCCTTCTCAACGCTTATCGAATAGTTGACGAGATTCTTTGCAAGTAACTTTTGTCTTTCATCGGAAATCATAAATTTACCTCTGTTTTTTTAATTATTCATATATATTATATCAATTATATCGATGTTTTCAATCAAAGGCGCACATTTTTTCAAAGTAGTGTTGACATTTTCGGTGTTTACGCCTTAAAATAAGGATAGGAGAATATCTTTATTTTTAGATTATGGTGAAGAAAGATAAAAACAAAAAAGCAAAGAACGGCGACGTGAAGAAGTTCCCGGTTGACACCGCTCTTGAACAGGAAAAAAAGAATCTGAGTTCCAAACGCACGGCTTACACCGTCTATACCGTATTTTGCTTCCTCATCGTTTTCGCAACGGCGGGAGGCGCGGGATATCTTATGGCGAACAACGTTGCGGGCATTGCACAACGCAGGTTTATACGCACCTCGGCGTACACCGCCCTCGACGCGACGATTAAGGCGTCCATCGACACGTCGTATGCCAACAACTTTTTGTATGCGGAGTTCTGGTACATCATCGTGATTTACGCAATCGCAATGGTCGTCGTGCTGGCACTCACGGGCAAAAACCGCATTTATCACCTCGTCGGCTTTGGATTTGCGTCGGCGGGCGCAACGTTTTTGACGTATTTCTTGTCGATTAAAAACCTGGCGGGGTTTTCGTACTACGCCAAAATTTTCAATCCGCTTTTGTACTACGTCATCATCGTGGCGACGTGCGCACCCATTGCGGTTGGCATTTTCATTCTCGTTCTGAAGATTTTGAGATACAAGCACCTTGTGAAGGTGGGCAAGATTATTGAGGACGACGACGCCTATATGCCTTATGAGCCTATCAACGCAAATCAATAGTTTTTGAAAATCGACAGTCCGCACGAAAGTTGCGGGCTTTTTTATGCGCGCGGACTTTTGTTTAGGCATTTTAAGCGGATTGTAAAAATTTAATATATTTTCAATTTTTGTGCCTCTTTTAGTGGAAATTTATCGACTTTTAATATATAATAGCCTTGACAAAAATAAACATAATAATCATCGGAGGTTATTTATGCCAATAGTTACATCAACCGAAATGTTCAAAAAAGCGTATGAAGGCGGATATGCAATCGGTGCTTTCAACGTCAACAATATGGAAACCATTCAGGGCATTGTCGAGGCTTGCACCGAAGAAAACGCTCCCGTTATCTTGCAAGTTTCCGCAGGCGCAAGAAAGTACGCCAACCCCGTATATCTTCGTCACCTTATCGAGGCGGCATCCGAAGTCAGCGGTCTGCCCATCGTAATGCACCTTGACCACGGCGACAGTTTCGAACTTTGCAAATCCTGCGTTGACGGCGGTTTCACTTCGGTTATGATTGACGCATCGCATCACTCTTTTGAAGAAAATATTAAGATCACGTCGGAAGTCGTACAATACGCTCACGACCACGGCGCGGTTGTCGAGGCGGAACTCGGTCAGCTTGCAGGAATCGAAGACGCGGTAAACGTCAGCGAAAAAGACGCTTGCTACACCGATCCCAACCAGGTTGAGGAATTCGTTGCGCGTACGGGCGTTGACTCGCTTGCAATCGCAATCGGCACCAGCCACGGCGCTTTCAAGTTCAAAACCGCTCCTCGCCTTCGCTTTGACATTTTGGACGAGGTCAGCAAACGTCTGCCCGGCTTCCCCATCGTTTTGCACGGCGCATCCAGCATTCCGCAAGAATACGTCGAAACCATCGAAAAGTTCGGTGGCAGTATGCCCGGCGCAAAGGGCGTGCCCGAAGATATGCTCCGCGAAGCCGCTCGTATGGCTGTCTGCAAAATCAACGTCGACAGCGACCTTCGTATGGCTGCAACCGCCGCTATCCGCGAACACTTCTATAACAATCCTTCGCACTTCGATCCCCGTCAATACTTGGGGCCCGCAAGAACCGCGATTAAGGAATGCGTCCGCCACAAACTCATCAACGTCTTGGGTTGCGCAGGCAAGGCATAATTCAGCAAAAACAAAAGACACTCGCACTGCCGAGTGTCTTTTTTGATGCCCTGTTTAATGCATTGTAAGCGAATGCAACGTCACAAGTTTCTTGTGGTTTTTCTTTCATTGTACAAGATTCTTGTACTATTGTCAATATGAGAGAATTAAAAATTGCGGACAATATAAGATTTTTCAGAAAGGCGAATAACCTTACCCAAGAAGAATTGTCAAAACAACTCGGCGGAAGCAAAAACCTTGTTTCGAATTATGAAAACGGAATCAGCACGCCCGATATTTACACGCTTGTAAAACTTGCCGACATTTTCGATATCACCCTTGACGAACTTGTCGGTCGTGAATAATTCCGATATGAAAGAATTGAAAATCGCAGAAAATATTAGGTTTTATCGCAAGCAAGCGGAGTTAACGCAGGCGCAACTTGCTCGGCACTTTGGCAGTGGCAAAACGCTTATCAGTAATTACGAGATAGGTCGCAACACGCCCGATATAGTTACCCTTTGGGAACTTGCGGACATTTTCGACATTACCCTTGACGAACTTGTGGGACGAGAATAATACCGAAAATTTAGCACTCGGAAAACTAATTATCCAAAACAAAAGCGCGCACGAAATATCGTTGCGCGCGTTTTCTTAAAACAGTGTCAATATTTATAAATAACACAACTCCTGCTCTATCAGTTTTCAAAAATAAACTTTAATATCGTCAAAATAATATCCCGATTCGGCTCTTGTTTCATTCCGCGAATTCTAATTCCATAACGCCCCTTTAAGCTACCTCGCGTTACTGGGGTGATGTCAATATTTAGAACGCTCGCTAATTCGATATAATTTGGCAACATTGTAAAATCTTTTTTTAGATCTATAATAATGCTCCACATCTTTTCCATATCAAACTCATTCACCGGTTTGTTTGAGCTATCTACGCGACAAACTCTTATATAATCATTTTCAAACGTTACCATATTGGTTTGCCTTGTCCACGCACGCTGCGTAAAAAATAAGTTATGGCTTTCAATCATTCTTTTTACATCACTTGCAGTCATTTTTCCCTCCAAAAATAATTAATATTTCACTTCGCCGGCAAGATATTTGGCAAAGCTGATTCCGCTTCTATTATCCGTAAAAGTTACATCGTTGTACATTATTTGCAAATCGATTTTGTCTGGCTTATCGGCACGCACTACTATCATATTATCCGAAATCGAATTTGCAGGAATATTAAACAAATAGAGTTTTCGTTCTTTCCAATCATTAAGTATCAAACTCCAATTGTGTTTGGTATAGTAACTATCCGGATTCGCCCAATAATTGTATGCGCCAGTATTTTTGGAAGCAAATGTAATAGTATCATACAAGTCATACCCTTTACTCTGCAACAACCTAACTGCGTTACCCTTGCGAATTCTGTCAAAATTACCATCTTCTTTGATATCAGCAACTCGGTCTACATATGCTTCTACAATACTTTCATTATTATACAAACTTCTCGGTCTCGACACATATCTTTTAACGTTATCAACCAACAGGCCATCTTTTTCACCTTGTCTATTCTGCAACAAAAACGCAAAAGAACCTTCGTTGACAACTCGTTTGAAGAACATCTTTATTGCCGTACCCGAATCAATGCCTGCATCGACAAAAATCGATTCCGCTTGACAATAAAGATCCTCGTTTATTTCAATGCTAATTTTACCCATACACACCTCGGCTATCTTTAATTAATTATATGATAACGGCATCAGTATGTTTTGTCAAGTTTTTCAATGTTATTTTTTTATAAAATATAATGTTTTATGATTTTATGTGATTTTATTTAATATTATATTAGGAATTCTTGATTATTTTTCGAATAATTATATGTCGGGAATAACTCCATATGAGCAACGGTATTGAAATTTTATATTATATTAATACAAAAAACATACAATTATTTAAAACTTTACAATTGGAATTGATTATACAACCCGATAAAAAAACATAGGAGAAAAACAAAATGAAAAAAAACATTACTGAATTATTGCTAATTATCGATGAAAGCGGTTCTATGTTTAGCCTACGACAAGAAACCATTGGTGAATTAAATGCTTTTATCAAAGCACAACAAAAACAAAACACGGAAACACGATTAACTGTTGTTTTTTTCAATACGAACACGCGCGTAGCATATGAACATGCAGACATAAACACAATGACTTTGCTTGATGAAACTTCTTATCAACCGAATGGATTAACTGCTCTTTTCGACGCAATAGGAACAGGTATTATCACTTTGAACAGTTACTTGGACGAAATGCCCAAATCTAAACAACCCTCGCAAGTAATGGTTGCAATAATGACAGACGGATTGGAAAACGCAAGTAAGCAATTTTCACAAACCACAATACACCAAATGATCGAACATCAAATAAATAATCATTCGTGGGAATTTTACTTCATTGCTTCCAATATTGACTCAAAACCCGCCGCATCCTCTATTGGAATTGATGTAAAGCAATGCATCCAAAGAAATACTCTTGTTGATGGAATGCACTACTTTTTTAGTGACTTAATAAAAAAGACGGGACCCATGTGTTAACCAACAAATAAACTATAAATAATATACAAAAGCGCGCACGAAATATCGTTGCGCGCGTTTTATTGTCAAAAAAATCGTCGTTAAACTTGTTGTTTTGTCTGTTTATACTTTCTTTTCGTCGCTTCTCCGCCACGCAAATGGCGGATTGAAAAGTGATAATCCATCAGGCGTTGCACCCTTTCGTACAAATCTTTGTCAACGTCTTTCAGTTTGTAGGTGACGTCGGCGTGAAAGGTGCTTTTCGACACTCCGAAATATTTTGCGCCCTCTCGCACCGTGCACTTATTGTCCAAAACGTAGCGGGCTTCTTTCAAAACCCTTTCGATATTCCTTTCCATTTGTTCCCCCTGCCTTATACGATATGACGGGGGACGAGGTGTTTATGACATTAAATTGTTCTACAACGAGATTGCACCGATTTGACAAGGTTCGTATTACTCTTGTTTGGCATGCCAAGCAAGAGTAATGCAAGCGATAGCACAAATCGTCGATATTTTCGATGATTTTTGGGAAAAGCGAACGCAGTTGTACTTGTTGTACTACAAGCGAGTTTTTGCAAAAAAGCACGGAAATTGCGACAATTTGGCAAGCTTGTGTTACTCTTACTTGGCATGATAATTATCAGGTTTTTTCCAGAGGTTGGCGCGCTCGGGGTGATAGATTGCGCCCAACATTCTTTCGCGCGCGAACGGGACTTCTTCGGTGAGTCGCTTCACAAGATTATTGACGTACTCGCGCTGGGTGTGCTTGTTGGCGGGACACGGATTGTGCAATACGGGCAAATCAAGTTTTTTGACGACGCCCTTGACGTCCGCCTCGCTCGTGTAAATCAGCGGACGAATGAGAGTTATCCCGCTCCTGTCCATATACGACACGGGTTGAAAAGTCGAAAATCTGCCCTCGTACAAAAGCGACAACAGCATTGTTTGCACGACGTCGTCGGCGTGGTGTCCGAGCGCAAGTTTGTTGAAGCCCAGCTCGATTGCCTTGTTGTTGAGCGCGCCCCGTCTCATCTTACTGCAAAGACTGCACGGATTGCTTTCTTTTCTCGATTCAAAGATAATTTCGGCGATGTCGGTTTCGACAACGTAATAAGGCACGCCCAAATCGCCGATATACGCCGACAGAGCCTGTTTTTCGGCTTCTGACGCGTCTTTGAACCCCATATCGACAGTGATTGCGGAAAGTTCAAAACGAGCGGGAGAAAAGCGTTGAAAGGCTTTGAGTGCGGAAAGTAACAGAAGACTGTCCTTGCCTCCCGAAACGCCCACGACGATTTTGTCGCCGTCTTCGATCATATTATAGTCGGTGATTGCCCGACGCATTGTACTCAAAATCTTTTGCATAGGTCAATTATATAAAAAACGCGCGATATTATCAACGATTTTTCGCACAAAAAAAGCACGCATTTCTGCGTGCTCTTTGTTGCAATTATTACAGCAATTCCAAAATGCACATGGACGCTGCGTCGCCACGACGTTCACCAAGTTTGATGATACGGGTGTAACCGCCCTTTTGACCTTTCTCTTCGGCGCGTTTTGCATACTTGGGAGCATACTCGTTGAAGAGTTTTTCGACAAGA
Source organism: uncultured Clostridia bacterium (assembly GCA_934254835.1). GTDB lineage: Bacteria > Bacillota > Clostridia > Christensenellales > CAG-917 > CAG-349. The sequence continues at coordinate 9,794 of CAKQMI010000041.1, forward strand.
GGATTGCTGATGTCCGCGGTACGTTTTGCGTAAGCGGTTTTGGTTTCTTTTTCCTCTTTGGCTTCGGGGATATCACGAAGTTCGGCAATCATTTTCCTGCGTGTAGCAAGTTTTTTGGGGCCGTCGTTGGTGAATTCGACTTCGACTTTTTCGCCCTTCAGGTTCGTTTTGGTTTTGGTGACCTTAACGGTATCTTCGTAAGTGTTGATAGCAAGGGTGATAAGTTTTTCAGCGATGCTTCTGACCGATTTAGCACGGTCAACGGTTGTTTCTATTTTGCCATACCACAAGAGTTCGCTTGCCTGATTTTTAAGGACGGCAAGACGTTGATCGGTAGGTCTTCCTAATTTTTTGGGTTCCATAAAAAGTCTCCTTACTCGTCTTTGTTGCGAAGATCAAGGCCGAG
>CAKQMI010000042.1 GCA_934254835.1 uncultured Clostridia bacterium
TCGGTCCATTTTTTATTATCTTTTTGCGGGATGAGCAAAACATCGGCAAAAAGCACCATATCCTGAGGTTTTTCGATAACGATGACAGTTTTTCATAAATCCGGTAAATGCACACAGAGAGCCGATCCATATAACTCAGGCATGACAAAAGCGCGCCCCCTTCCGCTGAATCTCTGCATCCACCGTAAAAATCATGCCTTATTGAGCAGACACTAAATAAACGGCAGTGCTCTTCCGGTTTCTATCGGTATCGGCATTGAGAAAAGACTTGCGGTATCATCCTGAATGATTCCTTTATCTTTCAAAATAGGAATTTCATCAAGGAACCAGTTTATATACTCTTTCTTTTTTGCCATGGTGTATTTCCGGCTTTTTAATTTTTTGGGGTAATGAGAGTTACTTGAGCGTATTCCACAGCCAGTAGGGATTTGCCGTCTTTGGCAAAATATAAGCCGTTGACGGCGGGGTATTTCAAAGAAACGCCTTCGGGATATCGGGTCAAATCCACGATCCCGGCACATCCGGCAGAGCTTTCACGCTGATATTTGGCATGACCAGTGCCGTTGCCCCCGGAATACAAAAGATATTTGCCGTTGTACGCAATGGGACCTGCGACATTGTGCATCGAATTCCAAGTAATACCCAGATTTGACGGCATACCTTTCCAGAATGACTTCAAATAATCATTGATACGGCTGCCGAGGACGGTCAATTTGTTCTCTTTTAGTGAATAAATGAACTGCATATTTATCCCGCAATCCGGTCTTGCCGCCCAGCTGTAAAGGTAGGAATCCTTGAATTTTGTAACATAATAAATATAATTCTGTTCATTGGTTCCGGGTAATGAAGCGATTTCAGTAAACTCATTTTTGCTCAAAGAATATTTGCCGAGTGCGCTTGGCATACCGCTGTAAAAGAGAATTATCTCATCCGGCGCATTCCCCATGCCGCCTGCGAAAAATTTTGCCTGCGGATTATTTTGGAACAGCGACAGACTTTTTCCTGCCTGATTGGCGGCAAAGTGGGTCTTCCGGGCTTTGCCCTGTCGGTCACAGCTCATCAACTGTTTTTCGCCCAGCAGCATCAAACGGTCGTCCTGAAGCCAGAGATCCTTGATGATAAAGGGAAAGTGCGACAACCGGAACAGTACCTTTTTGCTGGGTTGCGAAATCCACACATAGCGTCCTTCAGTGGCAAGCAGGACATCTTTATCAACTTTTATTGTCATAAACATTCCCAAAGCATCACCGCCGCCGTCACGCAATTTAGGCAAACTCCAGCAGAGTTCCGGAGCAGCGTTACCGGAAATACGGTATATCTGATAATCAAAGTTGTCGGCGGTCAGAAAATAGATATTGCCCTTGTCATCACTGGTTGAGGTATAGATTTTTTGTGTTCCCGTAACTTGCCAGAGTTTTTCTATTTTCCACGCCGGATTTTTCGCCTGCAATTCAGCTTCTTTGGCGGTATCGCGGCGGTGAAAATTACGGCTGCTGTGCCAGAAGTTTTGTAATTGAGCTTGATCCTTAAACATTCCACCTGAAGGCATTTGGGCGAATGGATCAAGTGTTTTTACCGGCACTTTTTTTACCGGTGTTTCCTTTTTTGCAGTTGGCTGTTGTGATGGCGTTTCTTTCGCAACAGTTTTATCCTCTTTATCTGATTTGAAAAAGAAAAAATATCCTCCTGCGGCAGCTAAAATCAACAGCAGTAAAAGCTTTTTCATGGTCACTTCTCCTTATATTTTTTATGTGATGATTTTACTTTTTCCAATAATCCGATATAGGCATTAACACTTGGGTAGTCGTACAGCTGATATGAATCAATACGCAAATTTTGATATTTTTTCAGCATGGCAAAAAGTTCTTCATATTTTGCTGATGCCGATTTGACCGTACACTCTTTGGTATAAAGAAATGCGTTGCACTCCAGACTTTTTGCCATGATTTCCAACCCCGGACGGTTGCGCAAAAGTTCTGCCGTCGTGCGAGTCCACTTCTGCCGTTGAAGTGATGGTATGGCTTTCTGGTATTTGAAAAGATCTTCTGAAACATCGTACATATCTTGGGCAGAGATTTTTTTGCTCAACAGAGTTTGCCACGCATTTTCTTTGGCTTGCAGATAACCGGCGTACGTTTCAAAAAGTTCCGGTTTCACATAGTTGAATTGCCAGATATCATCGCCCTGTAAAAAGATATTCCGGTTGGCTTCGAGAAAGTTCCAATAATCTTTGCGCAGCTTTTCCGGCAGAGTGTACTGACGGTAATAAATGCCGGATATGATCTGCATAGCGTTGCTTCGGCTGTCGGTGTGCGGTTTGAGCCATTGGGGGTGATGGATTATTTTCTGCAAGGCGGCGAACCAATAGGGGAAAAGGTCGGTCAATTTTTCATTTCCGGAAATTCCAAGATCAAAAAACTGCGGATCATCACTGTCAAGTGCAAAGGCGGCAAACTGTAATTTTTCCGCCAGTAAATATTTGTTGTCATCTCTGGCGATACGGGCTTCGGAAGCGAAGCGGCGGGCTTCATCTTTGAGCGTATAACGTTTTTTTGATGATGGAGTTGAACAATGTTTATGCAGCTCGGACAAAACGGCTTGCAAATCGGTATCTTCTTTTTTGAAAACCGTTTTATTTTTTGCATCAATGGCGTAAACGGCAAAGATGATCTCTTCGGTATTTGCTCCGGGGTTGAGTTCAAAGTGGATGATCTCTGAACCGCTGACCGCCTCTTGGCAAGCTCCAGCCAGATTTTGTTCAAGAAGCAGTTCGACCAGATATTCGCGTTCCAGCAACATGGCGGGAGTCTGATTGATTGCCTGATTTATGGTTCGGGAATAGTTTTCCGCCCGGGGGAAGAGCGAATTGTGTAAATTATTGCGGATACCGGCAAAGGAGATGATGCGGCGTTTGAAAAAATCTTTGCCGGAACTTTTGAGTTTTAATATTTCCGCTTTGATTTCCACACTTGTGCTGTCCAAATCGGCAGATAAATCCCGGTAAGCCAGCCGGAACCCGTATCTGGTTTCAAAAGCGGTCAGGATATTTTTCTGAACCGCAATAAAAATATCCGCTCCGGCGAAAAGCCGCGCCAGTTTGGCGGAACCGAATCGCTGAAGCAGAAAGTGTTCCTGATCGATCGCACTTATGTCAGAGCGCTCGACAAAATCGACCTGCCCGGAAAGTTGCGATTGGACAAGTTCAACCGCATTTTTTCCGGCAATATCCAATCCGAGCAGGGCGAATTTTACTTCTCCGGGAAATACTGCAAAAGTACAGAATAATATTGTTAAAAGCAGAACTTTTTTCATAATCTGATTTTCAAAAAGCCTTTTTTACTTCCGGGTTCGATATTGATGCGGATGCGTTGCGGACATTTACCGTAAGTGTTGGCTCCCATTCCGTTGTGTGTGGATATTTTGCCGTCGGAATATTGCATTTGTGTCCAAATTGCTGAACTTGGCGGAGTCGGGAACGATTTACCGTTGGCATAGTGCGGCATAATGACGAAGTTGAAACGGCCGGGTTTGATAAAAATATCCACATAATTCTGTTGAGTATCCTGCCGGATTTCCAGGAGATAGAAATTGCCTGCCGGAACATTTTCCCGTGTGACTTTGATCGCCTCTGGATTGCTGACTTCAAAACGGAAACGCTCACTGCTGTTATCCTCATCAGAACCGAAATAGCGGCGATATTGTGCTTTTGCTTCGGGATAAACTTCGGCAAGCTGTTTCAAGGCTTTGCGGTATACATCCTCTTTCATCATCGTGCGTTCACGTTCCAACGCCGATAATGATTGAGCGTAAAACGATTGTCCCTTTTGCGGATTGTATTGGGCGGGAATATTGTATTTTCCTGCCAGATAGAGCAGCTTCCAGTATCCGGTATGATTAGTTTTCTGCCGCAGAAGCATAGCAATAATTTCCGGATTGCCGCGTTCTGCCGCCTGTTTGAAGGCATTTTCCTGATCTTTGAGCGGAAGCTGGAAAATTTTGAATATTTCACAGACCGGGTGATCGCTCCGGCTGGCAAGCATTTTCCGATATGCGGCGGCTTTCCGCTTATCACCTCCTGCATTATAGATCGAAACAAGTTTTGCTGAACTTTGGTTGGGATCAGGGAGCAGAGAAAGCAGAAATTTTGCCTTATCCAAATCCAACTGATAGTGTTTGCAGGGTGTTTTCTTATACGCTTCAAGCTCTTTGATCGCTGATTTCAGCAGTTGATATGCTTTATCAGGATCATATACATTATATTTGTTTTGTGGTGTAATAAGAATTGCCGCGATCATGATTTTTGCCGGAATGTGTCCGGCTTCGGCGGCTTTGCGGATATCATTATAATTACTGCCCAAACCGATGGGATCGGTACTGTAATTTTCGAAGTTGGAAAATGTTATGCCGTACAGCGCATCAATGCTGCCAAACTTTACCGCAGTCTGCCGCAGATGTTCACCGGAAACACTCCGGTCAGGATTGCTTCTGGACATCGCCGCCCAGATGGATGCTCCGGCGATATTGCCCATGATGCGGGTCTTTTCAAAGTAACAGTTTTTCAGCGGCTGTTTGCCTTTAAGATTGATTTTCTGATTGACAACTCTGCCGTGCGCGTTCCACGCTTTCAGAGTTACAGAACGCTGATTGCCGACCGGCGGAACCAGCATTTTGCGCCAAACTCCACGGAACTCTTCGCTGTGAAAGCGGCTCCCCGGAAAACTGTCGTTGTATCCGGCAAGCATCCGGTCAAAATATTTTGCTGTCTTTTGGTAATCAATGCTTTGACCGCAGTACCCCCGGCTGTAAACCAAATAAAGCAATATCGAAGCAAAATGGTTGCGGGGACTTAACTCCTCTGCCATTTGCAAGGCTTCAGCGGTCTTTCCTGAATAAAGTTTTTGAGCAACCGGAAGATACTCTTCCAATTCAGCGTTGCGGTTGTCGGCAAATGCCGGAGCGATGCACAAAATTGCGAGGATGGCCAATAATAATTTTTTCATTTTTTCTTTTTTATCTCCCGATAAAATACTCTTTTGATATATTTTTTATATTCTTGTTTCCCATCACTTTCAAAGTCGATCCGGCGGCAGTTGTACGGCAAACGCATAATTGGAGTTCCATCCGGCAGATAACCGCCATCTTTATCCAGCGGACGGTCGTTTTTATCAAAAATCCCCGTACTCCATCCCCACACAACGCGGTCGAGTGCCACTATATATTCAAAGTTTTCCGGAATCTCCGGCGGATTTAATAGCAGGGTTATTTTCTGATTGCCATTGGAGGGATTTTTGTCAAAACGCAGTTGCTCATTTACGATTTTTGCATCAAACAATGCGGGGAAATCCGCTTCGATATGGGAAATAAATTTTTCTATGGGTATGGCAACTTCCACCGGCTCAACTTTTTTTACCGGAGTTGGCTTGGGGGCAACATTGCGGGGAGAAACGGGAGTTCCCTCTTCTTTTTTTAAAGCGGCGCGTTCGGCATCTTTTGCCTTGTCCGCCTCTAATTCATCCAGCAGCCAGTTGGTGGTGGAAACCTGTTTTCTGCCCCAGACAAAAAGTGGAACAGCGGCAGAAATATTGATGCTGCTCAAAGCGATACCGGGGGATTTTTCTTTCAGCGAGATCATCGTAAAGAAGCGGAATGTCGGAACTTGTTCATCGCAAAAAATACACTTCAACTGTTCGGGGGTGATATTGAAATCCACGCTCAAAGATTTTTTGCCGCTTACCGGAAAATCCTTTTCCAAAAAAAGATCTTCGGATTTTCCGGTGCAGTTGTCATTTCTGAAATGGTATCCGTACATTACCACCTTGACAACTCCGTGCGAGACGGCACCGCTCAATGCTTGAGCGGTGAAACTTATCCGTAAAAGCCCCGGACGGGCTTTGGAACTGCCGGAATAAGATTTGATGCCGTAAAGCGGATGTTTGAGGAAAATCGTATTGTTTTTGACATCAATAAAGTCGCGCAACGGCTCCTCATCCCGGCGTCCGGAGATTGTCCTGCCGGGATTTAGGTCAAGAGTCCAATTCTCAACCGGAATGATCTCTGCCGACAATTGAAACACGGTCAGCAGAAATCCCGATATTCCCCACAAAAGAGAGCGCATCAGCAAATCCGTCCTGTTATTTCATCACCGGGAAAAAGTCTCCGGCAAGTTTCAACGCGGTCTGGGCAATGGCCTCTTTGGCGGCGATGATATAGGTTCCGCCCGCCAGAGTTTCTCTTGCCGCGCCGGTGGCAAGAAGCTTTTTATCTTTGTTGTAAATCGAAAGTTCCAAGCGGGCAGCTGCCGAGGTGAATTTGTGATAATTTCCGGCATTGGCGGCGATCGCTTCGCCGATGACGGCATAGTCCGCTTCATTTTGGGTATTCACCACTTGGAAATCCAGAGCGAGCAAAAGTTTTTTCAATTCAGTTTCCGCAGCCGGATCAGGCACACTTAAAGCAATATCTTCTTTGACTTTTACAAAAACTTTGCGCTGTTTGCCCTGAACGACCTTTTTCAACCGGCTTAAAACCTCTTCTTTATTCTGCTCTTTGGGCAGAAGTTTCGCGCTCTGCTTTACCAAAATAGCGGAAACTTTCGGGGCAAGCATCGGCACGAGGGAAGTAAAATCTTCAGTTCCGCTGGCACTTGCACCGAGAACGCGGCTGGTTTCAGTTCCGATGATCTTTACAATGACAAAATTTTTACTGCCGGACTTGCACAATGAACCGGTGATAAGGATTTTTGCGCCGATGAAGCGGCCGAGTTTTACCTGACTTTCCTTACTGGTCAAACCAACTGCGGAGAGTTGCAATTCATTGAGAGCTACATCAAGTTCCGCACGTTCAACCATATCGGCATTGCCGGATTCCATCAACGCGATATTTAAAAGTTCGGCAACGGACTTGCCCATATCGGTACTGGCAGCTTGACGGTCGCGGGACTCAAACGGCAATACCGCAACAGTCGGCACGATAACTACCTCTCCGGCAAAAACTCCGAGGGTGAACAGCATTGCTAAAATGGTTATGACTTTCTTCATTTTTCAGCTCCTTTA
>CAKQMI010000043.1 GCA_934254835.1 uncultured Clostridia bacterium
CGTTTCAAACATAATCGGTATCCCCCCGCGTTGTTTAATACATTACGATATAGTCTTCGCGTTCCGCGCCGACCGAAACGTACTTGATTTTGCAGTCGGTGGCTTTTTCGATGAAGCGGATATAATCGATTGCCTCTTTGGGCAGATCTTCGGGTTTTCTGCATTTATTGATATCGCATTTCCAACCCTTCAAGACGGTGAATTCGGGTTTTGCGATATTGAGGTCCTCGCCAAAGGGGAAGTCGGTGGTGATTTTGTCGTCGACTTCGTACGCGGTGCATACGGGAATGGCGTCGAGGAAGGACAAGACGTCAAGTTTGGTGAGGGCGATTTCGTCCGCGCCTTGCATTCTGATGCCGTAACGGCTTGCAACGACGTCAAACGCGCCTACGCGACGAGGTCTTCCCGTTGCCGCGCCGTATTCTCCGCCCGCCTCGCGCAGGTCGTTGGCGAATTTTCCGAACGCTTCGACCGTGAAAGGTCCTTCGCCCACGCAACTGCTGTACGCTTTCATAATGCCGATGACGTTGTCGAGTTTCAGGTTGGGAACGCCCGCGCCGATGGGTGCGTACGACGCAATCGTGTTCGACGACGAGGTGTAAGGATTGATGCCGAAGTCGATATCGCGAAGCGCGCCGAGTTGCGCCTCGAACATAATGCGCTTGCCCGCCTTGTTGCTTTCGTTAAGGTATATGCCAGTGTCAGTGACGTAGGGCAGGAATTCGTCGGCAAGTTCTTTCAGATGTTTTTTCAATTCGTCGGCGTCGATGGGGGTACTGCCGTAAGCCTTTTCGATGAAAAGGTTTTTCCATTCGACGATGCTGTCAATGTGTTTGTCGAGAGCCTCAGGGAAGCGCAGGTCGCCCATACGAATGACTTTTTTCAGATATTTATCGCCGTAAACGGGAGCGATACCGCGACGGGTACTGCCGTATTTCGCGTCGCCGAGTCTGTCCTCTTCCAGACAGTCTTGACGGACGTGATAGGGCATGCAAATTATCGCGCGGTCGCTGATTTTGAGGTTGTCGGGAGAAATGCTTATTCCTTTTTCGCGAAGGGTTGCGATTTCCTTGTGAAGGTGAGAAAGGTCGATGACCATACCGTTGCCCATGACGCATGTGACCTCGGGACGGAGTATTCCCGACGGCAAAAGGTTCAAAATAAATTTGCCCCTCTCGTTCACGACGGTGTGTCCCGCATTGTTTCCGCCCTGATATCTGACGACGATATCGTAATCTTGGCTCAAAAGATCGACCATACGGCCTTTTCCTTCGTCGCCCCAGTTGATTCCAACGATTGCTGTAAGCATATATGTCCTCCAAAACTTATATTCAAAAATACATTTGTATTATATATAATAAACGGTTGCCGTGTCAAGGCAAAAAGAAAAAGGTTTATATAAAAACCTTTTCAAAATTTTCGTGCAGGATAAGTTGTTGTTCGGCTTCCGACAGGGGAAGACTGAAAAACCTTTCGAGTTCGTCCTTAGGTCGCCACATCGGAAAATCCGTGCCGAAGAAAAATCTGTCGGTGCCGAGCGCGCGCAAAAGTTTGACCGCCTCGTTTTTGTCGATGAACGGAAGCGTGGACGAGGTGTCGAAATATACGTTGTCAAGACCTTTATAAAGAAGCGAACTTTCCCACTCGGAGTACCCGCCGAAGTGCGCCCCGATGACGATTTGTGAGGGGAATTTTTTTGCGATTTTCACAAGCCTTTCGGGGTTGCTGAACTTATATCTTTTGTCGCCCGTGTGGAAAAGAATAGGAAGCCTTGCGTCCACCGCGCGATAGATTTTTTCGGCGCGGGGCTCGTCGATTGAAAATTTTTGGAAGTCGGGGTGAAGTTTGACACCGCGTATGCCGTGGTTTATGCAAAAATCGACTTCTTTTTCCATTGCGCTTTCGTCCATATCGGGGTGAAGCGTCATAAATCCGATGAACTCGTCGTGAGCCTCAATCTCCGAAATGATATATTTATTGATGTTTTCCACCTGTTTAACTGTCGTTGCTGTCGAATGAACAACAAATTTGGAAATGCCGACGGGCAGTCCTTCGGCAAGCAAAACTTCGGGAGTGCCGACCTTTTCGTTCATTTTTATGCCGTAAAAATCGCCGATTGCGAACGTTGCTTTTTCGGCAATTTTATCGGGGAAGATGTGTGCATGTGCGTCGATAATCATTTTTCTTTCGTCCTTTTCAACGGGGGTATTTTATCACAACCCGTCGCGACTTGCAAGCGTATCTAACGCCAACTTTAACTTATCTTTCGTTTTATATTTTTTTTGGACGAAATAAGTTGAAATCACTGCTACTATGTGATAAGATATCCTTATGTTTTTATAAGGAAGGGAATTATGACAGAAACACTCGATAAGCCCAAAAAACGGGTTTTAGGTCTTACGGGCAACATGTGGATTTACGCCTTTGGCGTGATGGGCATCAACTTTTCAATAGGACTTGTCAACAGTTATCAGGCGGAGTTTTTCGACAAAATCATGCAACTGAATCTTGTCGGAATCGCGCTTATTATTCTTGGCGCAAAGTTCATCAGCATTGTTGCGGACTTCGTCATCGGAAATCTTATCGACCGCGCGAATTTCAAGGCGGGAAAAATGCGTCCGTGGATATTGTTCTCGGCGTTTCCGCTTTTCGTATTTACGATGTTTTCGTTTGCGTTCATACCGTTCCCCGCGACGAAGGGCGGTGAAGTGGGCAAGTATATTTATATCGCTTTCATTCTCGTGCTTTGGAACGTCAGCATGACCATGGCGGATATCCCGTCGCAAGGCATGCTCAAAATGGTGGCGGGCACCCCCGAGGACACCAACAACGCCGCCGGCTGGGCAAACACGTTGAAGTCGATTTCGCTTGCGTGTTCGGGCGTATTCATCACGGTCGTTTGTATGATAACGGGCTCGGGCGCGGTCGGCTGGAAGGAATACCTCATTTCCGCCGGGATCCTTTCGGGCATCGGTCTTATATTGCAACTTTTGATGTATTTCAAGGGCAAGGAAGAATACAAGGTCAATGCAAGTTCCGCCATGAGTTTCAAGGAAATGTTCAAGGAGCTCAAAGGCAACCGAATGATACAAATCGTGCTGGTCACCTATCTTTTGGGATTTGGCAGGAACATCGGCTTGTCGATTGCGGTGCAGGCGTCGTGCATTATGATTCGCGACGGCATCGACCTCACCAAACTCGGACTTGGCGTTATGAGCGGTGACGCGTGCAGTTGGGCAATCGGCTTGACCTCGGCAATTTCCAGTATGGTCACCATAATTCTGAACCCCGTCATCAACAAAAAACTCGGCGAAAAGAAATACTTCATAATTGCGGGCTTTTACGGCTTTGCGGTCAGCTTGATTTCGTTTTTGTTGTACGTTCTCACGCCTGCCGAAACCGCAACGGGCGGTGTACCGTTTTTGAGGAGCATTTGGGCGATTTGGATTTATCAATTTTTCTTGGGATTTGCCTACGGCCCCAACGGCTATCTCCCGATGGTCATGACGGCGGATATCGTCGATTATCAGGAGTGGAAAACAGGCAAACGTACCGAAGGTACGCAGTTTGCAATCCTTTCGATGTCCAACAAACTCAGCAACGCTTTGTCGGTGTCGTTGGGCCTGCTGTTCATCGGCGCAATCGGATACAGCGCAAACAATTATTCGTCTGCGGTCAAAGTCGGCGTCGAAATCATCGACAAAAAAGAGGTTATCGTCGATGCCGTGGCGCATACGCAGGCGATTCACAACGCCGTCCCCGGCTCAATGCAGAACAAGGCGTGGGCGGTGTACTTCCTGCTTCCGGGACTTTGTATGCTGGCAAGCTCGCTTGTTATGTTCTTCTATAAAATCGATGAGAAAACCAAAAAACAAATGCGTGAAGAACTTGCTTTAAGGCGTGGCGAAATTGCGACGGAAACGGTCGCGGAAAACGCGTTGGACGCATTGTCCGAGGCAAGCGAAGATTTTGAAACTGCCGAAGAAAACGACAAAACGGAAGAATAATAATTCCGCCAAAACAAACAATACGCACCTTTTGCGGCATAGCGAAACTCTCACTATGCCGCAGTTTTATTTGCCTTGCGGCAAGTGATATTGCCTTGCGGCAGTGATATTTTGCAAAAAGCAAAGTGATATTTCTCGCTTCACGAGAAGTTAAGGTAAATAAAATATAACTTAGGCTGAAAGCCGAAATATAACTTTTTGCCGACGGCAAAAAATATAACCGTTTACGCAGTAAACGATATAACTAAAATACCCACTGCATTGTTTCCAAAGCAGTGGGTTAAGTTTTTTGATGCTTGCGAGAAAAAATGTTTAATAATCACCGTTGCCGACAAGATAATCGGCACTGACGTCAAAGAAAACCGCAAGATTGTATATTATCGTTGCGTTCGGCTCGGCAACGCCAGATTCCCAGTAAGAAACCGCGCGCTGACTTGCGCCGATTGCTTTTGCAAGTTCTGTCTGGGAGATACCTTTTTGCGTCCTTAATTCTTTGATTTTCTTTCCTATATCCATAATTATTCCAATATTTTTAGGTCGTCCAAGTTTACCGCTATGCAATCGCCAAAATAATTTCCGTCTTCGTCAATTTCCGAAAAATCCACCTCGACGAAGTTTTTAATTGCATTATTTTCGATAACAACGCCCCTGTCTCCTTTGTGAACTCCGTTTTTGACGTATTGCGGTTTTTCCGAGACTAACTCGACCAATGTATAATTTGCAATTTTTTGCGGTTTGATTTTTTCTTTTGATTTTTGTTTGATTTTTTCAATTTGCGAATTTAACTGCGCAATAATATTTGAGGGAAGTTTTTCTTTCATTATTTCCACGTCGCTTTTGTCGATTTCCGAAATTATGTATTCGCCGACGTTTTTATCATTGAAAAACAAAACCGAAACCGTGGCAAAGTTTATTTCCGTGACAATCCCGTGCGAGTTTTCCGTGAGATTATATTTTTTATATTTATAGGCGTTTTTCAGAAGTACCAAATCATATTTTTTCATTTTATCCACCCCGCAAACGGCGTTGTAAAACATTCTCTTTTGAATTTTACCATTAAATAATAAAAAGTCAACATCGTTTTGTCTTGAATTTTCAAAAGAATGGACTTTTTCAAATATGTTTGGAAATTGTCGAAAAAATTTGCAAATGGTGACATACGTTGTCATATTTAGTGTGCAATAATACGGTTATGGAAATGAATTTGAAAGAGAAAAGGAAGGAACTGTTAAGGGCGTTGTCCGAAAACGAATTTTCGGAGGATTTTCATATCTTTGTGACCGAAACTTTGGAGGACGCGGAGGCTCTTGGTGAAGATTTTGCGGAAAATATCGCAAGCGTCATCGTGCAGTGCATAAATGACGGCGCAGGCGACGACGAGACTGTCGAAAAGTCAAGATTCAAGTATGACTTCGGCAAGTACGTTTTCGAGGTAAAAGAGGCGTTAAGACGGCTTGACGTCAAAGAAGGGCGCATTGAAAAACTAATAAAACTTTACGACGGCGATTTGCTGAATGCGTTTAACCGCGGTTGGTCGGCGGAAGGTGTCGCCGAGAATATGAATGACAATTTCTAACTCCTCATTATTTTATCAAAGGAAAAGGTGCGGAATTTCCGCACCCTTTTTCTTGGCTTTATTTTTCAGCAATCCTATAATAGTTTATTGTTTTGCCGTTTTTGGCTTTGCCGGCGTTTTCGATGAAGATTTTGAGCATATAGGTGTTTTTGGTAGTATCGAAATCGTACAGCACGTCGAATTTCCAAACGGCGTCGTCTTTCAAGTAGTTTTGACCAAAAATTTGTTGGGTTGCTTCGGTGTCGGTGACGTAATAAAACCAATATCTTGTTTTCGTTTCATTGACAGAATATTTGTCAAGATTGGTTTCCTGCACGAGTTTATAGAAAGACTCCTTATCGCCGTCTCCGGTCATTTCAAGATTATTCGTGCCGAAACGTCCGTTGAATTTTTCATTGAAGTAATTAAAATATGTTTCGACGTTTTGCGTGAACGTGTCTTTATCGGGACACGGTTGGGTGAATGAATATCCGTCGAGGAGCCACGAAACACTGGTGTTCATCGTGCCCGTAAGTCCCGTGGGAGCGGGGAGAGCGGACAATCCTTTTTTTGAAAGTTCCGCTTCCGAAAACCACTTTGAATCGTCGCGGATTTGCGTTTTGTTGTTACCGCCGCCATTGTCGCCTTTGTTGCACGCGCTGAAGAAAACCCCGCACGTCATGACAAGCGACAAACACAGTGCCACAATAATAATTTTTTTGAGTTTCATAATAAAACTTCCTTTTTGTTTATTTGATAAAATGATACAACTTTATTATCAAAATTGCAATAGCCTATTGAAAAATTTCCGCAAAAAAACCTTGCCGATTTTCGGCAAGGCTCAAAATGGAGCGGGTAACGGGAATCGAACCCGTGACCACAGCTTGGGAAGCTGTTGTTTTACCTCT
>CAKQMI010000044.1 GCA_934254835.1 uncultured Clostridia bacterium
ATAAGGGATTCGAACCCCTGGCCTTTTGGTCCGTAGCCAAACGCTCTATCCAGCTGAGCTAATGGTACTTACTTTTGAAGCAATAGCAATTATAAGCGGTTATTTTGTATTTGTCAAATCTTTTTGCTTTATTTCGCAACTTTTCGTTTTTAAAACGCGGGCGAAAGCCGGCGACTATCATTGACTTTTCCGTCGCATAAGTTTATACTTTAATGGACAAAGGCGAAAGATGGAAAAAATCAAATCATGGCACAGGCTGGATAATTCGGGAAAGATTTATCCTTTCAGCCTGAAAAGCAATATACAAAACCTGTTCAGGATATCGGCGATAATGAAGGCGGACGTCGATCCCGACGCATTGCAACGCGCGCTTCAGATTTCGATAAAGCGGTATCCTTATTTCAACGTATGCCTGCGACGCGGGATTTTTTGGCATTATCTTGAAGAGTTGGACGGCAAACCCGAGGTCGTGCCCGACTCCGACTACCTCATAAAGGACATCAAAAGTATCGAAACGTACGGCTATAATTTCCGCGTGTCCTATTTCAACAATAAAATTTCAATCGACTGCTTCCACGCGCTGTGCGACGGCAACGGCTGTATGGAATTTTTCAAGACGATCCTTTACGAATATCTCACTCTGATGGGCGAAAAAATCGACGACGAGGGCAAAATTCTGCTCCCCGACAGCAGACCTCTTGCAGGCGAGGCGGAAGACGGATTTTTGAAATACTCGAAAAACGTCAGCATTTTCCATTTGAAAGGCGTCAAGGAGTTGCAGGGCGGAAAGTCTTATACTTTCCCCGACGCGCGCTTCGAATATAAGGGCAGTGGCGTCATCGAGGGCATTGTCGATACTTCGGCGCTTCTCGACCGCGCGCACGCCTACAACACCACCGTCACGGCGTATTCGGCGTCAGTGCTAATTCAGGCGATTTACAAGGCAAAAATCACCGCTCCCGCGGGCAACCCGCCCATAGTGCTGTTCGTGCCAATAAACCTCAGGAAACCCTTTGAAAGCCGTACAATGCTCAACTTCTCGCTGTTTTCGAGAGTTGGCGTTGACGTCAACGACGCGCCGTCCTTTGAAGAAATCATAAGACGCGTCGAAACCTGCTTGAAAAAGGACACCGATAAGGAAACTTTGCAAAATAAAATCAACGTCACGGCGAAAACCGAACGGCTGTTTTTGTTCCGCATACTCCCGCTCCCTATTAAGCAATTTATTTTCAAGGTGTCGGGGCTGTTCTTTGGCAACAGCAAAAAAACAATGACTTTTTCAAACATGGGCGTCGTCAAAATTCCCGACGATATGAAAAAGGACGTTGAGGAAATTTCCATTATGGCGTCGACGGCAAAAACTTCTCCGCGTGCGCTTACGAGCGTGTCCGCTCTTGGCAAAACGACGTTCACTTTCGCAAGGAAAATCGTCGATACGTCGGTGGAGCGCGAGTTCTTCCGCATTCTTTCGGGCGAGGGCTTGGACGTGACCGTGCGCAGTAACTACTGGGAGGAATGACGATGTATTGCAAGAATTGCGGAGTCCGCGTTGACGGAATTTACGACGTTTGTCCCCTTTGCAAAGCCCCCCTCGAAGGCGAGCCTGCCGTGCGTTCGCTTTATCCCGAAAAGCGCATCAGAAAAAGCGGGCACCCCGTGTCGATTGCGGGCATATATTTTATCGTTGCGGTTCAGGTAATGGTGATTTCGATAGCGCTGAACCTTACCGTGTCGACAAAGTATCCTTGGAGCGTTTTTGCACTAATCCTTACTTTATACGGCTATTTCACGCTCAAAACCACCGTTTTTTACAAAGGACCGGACGGCGCAAAGGTTTTTTCGCAGACCTTGATGCTTTCAGTTATCTTCATCACGGCGCAGTACGTCTTCAAAACGACGGAGTGGTGCTTTGCTTATGCGATGCCGATAACCATTATGGTTTCGTTGGCACTTCACCTTATTCTCGTGGGCGTTTTCCACAAGAGAAAGGGCAACTCGTTTTTCAGATATATGTGGATGACGTGCTTGCTTGGCATTATCCCGGCAATCCTTGTCGCGGTGGGCGTCTGCACGAAAATCGTACTGCCGATGGTGGCGTTCGGAATTTCGATGATAACGTTAATTTTCCTTGTCGCGTTCACCGGGCGCACGATTTACGGCGAAATCAAAAAGAAAACCCACATTTGATATTTAGTATTTTGACCAAACAAAAAGGCTCACTTTGCGTGAGCCTTTTTCAATGGATTTTTAATTAAAGTTTGCAGACATCGATCCAGGCAAGATAGTTCGAGTACTTTTCAAGGTCGGGGATAGTAAGCTCGATTGCGCTGTTTCCGCTACCGCAGGCGGGGAAAACCGTCTCGAACCGTTTCAGCGATTCGTCGAGGTAAACCGTGACGCCGTCGTTGACCGCAAATGGGCAAACTCCGCCGATATGGTGTCCGACAAGTTCGTCCACTTCTTCGGGCTTCAACATTTTCGCTTTCGCGCCGAAAAAGGCTTTGTATTTATGGTTGTCGATTTTCGCGTCGCCCGCCGTAACAATCAAAATTGCCTTGTCGTTCAGCATAAAAGACAGCGTCTTTGCAATGCGACACGGCTCTGTGTTCAGAGCGTGCGCTGCAAGTTCAACCGTCGCGCTCGACTCGTCAAACTCCTTGATTTTGTCGGAAATCCCGAATTGCTCAAAATACTCTCTTACTTTCTCAATTGCCATTTTATATACCTGATTTGCCTTATAAAGCATTGTTAATTATAACAAAACAAGCGGATAAATTCAACTGAATTTATCGGGTTTTAATATTTTATTGACGGAATGGTAGCCCGGTTCGTTTGAGCTTGATTTTTGAGAGTGCAAACAGCTTTTTCGTGTAAATTTTTAATAGTATTGGGATTGTAAAAACAGCCTATGTTTCGTAGTAAAAACTTGTAACATCAGTTACAAAAATTAATAAGAGTCCCCTTTCTTTTGATTGCAATTATGGCACAATGTTTGAAGATTGTCATATGTGCTTTTACCACCTTTGGCAATTGGTTTAATGTGATCTATCTCTAAATCAACAAAGTTGCCACTTTTGCCACACATGCGACACCGGTAGCCATCCCGTTTATAAATCGAAAATCTCATCTTATTTGATACTTTGCCTCTTTCAACTTTGCATATGGAATCCCATATGGTTTTGTCATTATAAAAATTACCGTTTTTGTTATTGAGTTTTTTGATAAATTGTTTTATTTGATTTGAATCGAAGGACTCGCTTTTTCTTTCAAAAACTCTACCGTTAATGTCTGAGCGACTCAATAAAACTTTAATCGAAAAGCTGGTTTGCGGGTGTAATTTGTTTTGATTAAATATATTTTCTTCGCAGGCTAACAAACGTTTTTTGTTATATTTATCAATCGGCTGGGAAAAATCACCAAACTTTTGTATTTGAAGAACCTTTTCACAATAGTCCTCATATTTTTTTCTGTTGGTATCCGCGTTGGCGATTTGGTTTAAAGCCTCGCGTTGTTTAAATTGTAATTGATATATTAGGTAATCACTGCAACTGATAGTATCATACATTTTTTCATTGTCATAGATATGTTGTTCATCTAAATTTATTATATCAAAAAAACAATTTTCTTTATTTAATTCATCAAGATGTTTTAAGGAAATGCTGTTTTTAAGGGCAAATTGACGATATTGTTTTTTAATACGAGAACAAACAAAAGCAGTAACACAAATGCATAAACTTATAAATGTAATAATGCCGATTATGATGTAAAACATAAGTCAATTCTCCTTGGTGAATAAGCAAAGTATAGCACAACATGTGCGCTGTTGCAAATAAAAGATTGTTTTAATTGTCTGGTTCGAACTCTCGGGGCAAATGCCCGTTGCTTTCGCTAAAACAGCGCACTGTGCTGTTTTTATACGCGGCAACCCCTTCGTGCGCTTTTTGCGTTGCAAAAATGCTGCGGCATGTCGTCTGTTCGAACCATACACGAAGAAAATAAAAAAACTGACCGCAAAAATTGCAGTCAGTTTTTTTGGCTCCCCCTGTCTGGTTCGAACAGACGACCCTTCGGTTAACAGGCTCCAAAAAAATTGAAAAAACGTAGGGCAGATTGGGGTTTTATCTAATCGACGCCGAGTTTGACACTCAAAAATTTTTAATTTTTTCGAAGTTTTTTCATATTTTCGGCGCGGTACAGGTACGCTTTTTTACATAAGGCGTTCGCGCGGCGAAATTTTTATGAAGATACGCGCCTTGACATTTCGTCTTCGGCGCGTTTTTCTTCAATAAAATAATATCGCTGTACCCGTACGGGCTTTTCTTTCCTTTTTGGCTTTCGTTGTCGTCCGGGGGACGTTGCTGGGCGTGATTCCGGCGCCGGTGCGTGGAATAAAGGCATTTATCGGAGCGAAGCGACACCTTTTCGCGCGTTCACGCGCGTATAAGCACGTGCGCGCTCTTAACTGTGTCTTGTTAAATGCCCTTAATATAACTTTTTGATATTTAATTTGAAAATAATTTGATATTATGGGTGGAATTTTGATACCATATAGTGGAATTTTGATACCTAAATAGTGGAATTTTGATATTTTGGTAGTGGTATTTTGATACCGTTTTTTTACGGTTTTTTGTATAGCAAAATGGCAAGACGCCTGTCTTGCCTTAAAAAGATTCATTAAAATGTAAGGGTTTAGTCTATTGTATAGGTTATATTTATGGGGTTAAATCCCTGAATTGTCTGATTTCGTTTGTTATAAACGCACACGGCGTCTTTCGTCCACATTGCCTCGTACGCTTTATGCCGTTTTGTGTTATAAGTATCCAGTAAATTATGACATTTCAGCGCCTCTATCGCTCTTAAAACGGTCATTTTCGAAAGACCGGTTTCACGCTCGATTCGCTTTAACGTTCCAGTATAAACCGCTTCGACGCCCGGTTGAGAGTACGCGAAAAGGAAGGCGTACACAAGCAGTTCAGACGTTGTCAGACCGAGTCGAAACATCCAGCCATAAAGCAACACGTGCGACGACGTCGCCGGCATTTTGGGCATTATAACGTAATAACGATTTCGCGCTACGTTGTTGCCGAAAGTAACGTTTTCTTTACCTACAAGACCGCGCGAAACAAGCGTATTCAAGGCGCATATTATCGTTTTTCTGTCTTTACGTAAGGAATTATGTATAAACGTTATTCCGCCGTAATAGGTCGAATTACTGCCCGGGCGTGAGTATTGATATACAAGCGCATACACAAGCACTTCTGCTTGCGTTAAATTCATTTTTAACATCCAATCGTATACGGAAATAACGAAATCGTCGTCGAAAAGTTTCTTTTCATTGCTTTTGATTTTCGAAATCTCACGTTCGAATTTTTCGTTTGCGTGAAAAGTATGTACCATATTTTTTTCCCTTACGTAATTTTACTTGTTAAGTTGTGTCGCAATTTCCGGCACGCGGGCGAAATCGCCGTTCAGAAGAAGATAATATGCGCCGCGAATAAAGTCCGGTATTGTAAGGTTCTTTTCTTTCAGAAGGCGCTTTACGGCGTCCGCTTCGGCGTTCG
>CAKQMI010000045.1 GCA_934254835.1 uncultured Clostridia bacterium
AAACAAGTTTTTACGCTTTTGCACTTTTCTACCTTCTCCGACGGGCTACCTCGCCAAGGAGCGTTAAGAAAACCATAACGATTATATCATATTATAAAAAAAACACAACTTTTTTGTCGGGGGACGCGGTTTTTTTTGTGCAATCTGTTGAAAGCCACCGCTTTATTTGATAATATATACTTATAAAAAATCCTTATAAAGAGGCAAATTATGGATATCAAGAAGTGTTGGTACAAGGAAATGACTGTTTACCAAATCTGGCCGAGAAGTTTCAAGGACGGCAACGGCGACGGCATAGGCGACCTCAAAGGCGTGCTTGACAAGCTGGATTATCTCAAGTGGCTCGGCATCGACGCCATCTGGTTTTCGCCGATATACAAAAGTCCCCAATGCGACTTTGGCTACGACATTGCCGACTATCGCGACATTGCGCCCGAGTACGGCACGCTTGACGACTTCAAGGCGGTGTTGGAAGGTTGCAAGGAAAGGGGCATAAAGGTTATAATGGACCTTGTCATCAACCACACTTCGACCGAGCACGAGTGGTTCCAAAAATCTCGTCTTGGCGGTGACGACAACCCTTATAAGGACTATTACATTTGGCGAAAAGGCACGGGAAAAGACGGCAAAGGCTATCCCAACAACTGGACGTCCTCATTCCCCGGTCCCGCCTGGACGTGGGACGAGGTCAGAAAAGAGTACTATCTGCACCTGTTCGCCGTCGGGCAACCCGACCTTAACCACGACAACCCGAAAGTCCGCGAGGAAGTCATCGACATTTATAAATACTGGCTCGATATGGGCGTTGACGGGTTCCGCGAGGACGTCATCACTTATATCAGCAAGGAGAAAGGGCTTCCGAACGGCAATCCGCTTGCTCCCGTAATGCGCGGAGTGACGCACTACAACAGAGGTCCGCACCTTCACGAATATCTGCAACAATTCAGGCGCGAGGGCTGGGGCAAGTACGACTGCATGACCGTCGGCGAGGCTCCCGGAATGACGCCAAATATCGCGCTGGAATTTATAAAAGAGGGCGACAAACAAGACCTTAATATGATGTTCCACTTCCAGCACATGGAGGCGGATTGCATAGGCAACGCCTGCGTCCACACGGGGTTCAAACTCAAAAAACTGAAAAGAGTTTTGTCAACGTGGCAACGCGAAATGTACGGCGTCGGTTGGAACGCCAACTATATGGAAAACCACGACCAACCCCGTTCGGTGTCCCGCTTCGGCGACGAAAAGAGGTATCACGATTTGTCGGCGAAAGTGCTTGCCAACTCCTATTTCTTCCTGTCGGGCACGCCGTTTGTGTATCAGGGGCAGGAAATCGGCATGACCAGCATATACCTCAAAAATATGCGCGACTACGTTGACGTGGCGGCGTTCTGTACGCACGACATAATGAAAAAGTTGGGGCTTCCCGAAAAGCTTGCGATGAAGATGCTTGCATACGGCAGTCGCGACAACGCTCGCACCCCCGTGCAGTGGACGGACGGCAAGTGTGCAGGCTTCACGACGGGCGATCGCGCGTGGTTCCATATCAATAAAAACTATAAGGAAATCAACGTCGAAAGCCAAATCGACGACGAAAACAGCGTTCTTAATTATTATCGCGAACTTATAAGGATAAGAAAAGAAAATCCGATTATCGTCTACGGTGACTATAAACTGCACTATAAAAACAGCAAAAACCTGTGGGTGTACGAAAGGAATTATGAAGGGAAACGTATGCTTGTCGTCCTTAATTTCTCCGACAAAGCGGTGAAGTTCAAAGCGCCCGAGGGATTTGACCTTGAAAAGGGCAGGCTTCTTATCGGCAACTACAAGGACAACAAGATTGTCAACAACGGCTTTACGACTCGTCCGTGGGAAGCAAGGACGTATATTTTCGAATAACCGCAACAAAACAGAATACTGAAAAAAAAGGGGGCTTTCACGGCTCTCTTTTTGCGGGTTTTTGAAAAAAATTTGAAAACAGTTGGAAATTTTGGCGTTGAAAAACGTATATAAAACAGGAATACTATGGTGAAAGAAAGGGTAGCGCGGGCTATCAGACAACTTAAGAAGGGCAAGACCGAGTACTTTGACGAGGTTTACGACTTGACGCGGGCGTCGGTGTATTACGTTATCCGCACGGTTTTGTCGGACGCGGGACTTATCGAGGACGCGATGCAAGAAACCTACGTTGCCTTTTTGAACTCGCTTTTGAAAATCGACGACGAGCAAAACCCGTTTTCGTATCTTTTGCAAATTGCGAAGAACAAGGCGTTGGACGAGGCGCGTCGCATGGCGAAGACGAGTTTTCAGAGTATCGACAACGTGGAAATCGCAACCGAGGACGTGAGCATACAAGACCTTCCGCTTTTGGAATACGCCCGAAAAAATCTGGAAGACGACGAATTCCGCATACTGGAACTCACGACGATTTACGGATACCGCCGTGTCGAGGTCGCAAAAATGCTTGATGAGCCGGTGTCAACGATAAACTGGAAATACAACAGGATAATAAAAAAAGTCAAAAAGTTTTACGGCGAGGTTTATAATGAAAAATAAGAATAAGATTATAAACGAATTATACGAAAATTCGCCCGACGTCAGGGAAAAAATCGAGAAAGACGTCGATTTTTCGCAGTTCAAAAAAGAGAAAACCCCCGCCGAAAAGTCCCTTAGAAGTTTCAAGTGGGCAACGGCGATGCTGTCGGTCGCGCTCATAGCGATGATGGCGGTGCTTGGTCCGATTATCGCAAGACTGCAAAAGAAAGACGGGCAAAAGGCAGAAGCGTCCGCGTACGTCATGCATATCGACGTCAACCCGTCCGTGCGATTTGAGGTGTCGGGAGATGACGTTGTCACGGCGCAACAGGGTATGAACGAGGACGGCGTAGTTTTTCTTTACAAGGAAGACTTCGTCGGCAAAAATATCGACGACGCTACGAAGACCGTCCTTCAAAAAATGAGCGAGGCTGGACTTGTGAATGGCAAGGTCAAAATTTCAATCACCGACAAAAAAACGGGCAAACCCATAAAAAGCAAGCAAGATCACGCCGTGCAAATCGTACAAAACCTGTTTGCGGGCAAAATCAGCGCGTTGATTTTGAGCGATGAGGATATCGACGCCATCGAGGATTATTACAAAGACCGAAATATCGGCAAGTACGAACAGCAGATGATTAAGGAGTTCAAGAAAAATCTAATTGAGGCGATAAAGGAAAAAATCAGGCGAATTGAAGAACTCAAAACGTTACTTGACGGATTGGATAAAAACCGCCGAGTAAAAGATCTTGATAATGACGCGGAAAAATCGTTGTACGAAAAAATTCAACTTTATTGCGACGACTATAAACTGAACTGGAACGAGGTCAGAAAAGACAAAATCAAAGAGTTTTATAAGGACATCAAGGAAAAAGGAGAAGAACTTGAAGATTGCATCGAAGATATAGAAAATTCCGACAGCGACGACTACGGCGACGAGTTGTCCGACCTTTTGGAAATCGTCAAGGAAGACCTGTTTGAAAAAGAAGATTAAAAATTTTTCAAAATCGTTAGAATTTTTTGAGGGGTGTTCCGTATATTAAGTAGAACACACAGGAGGTCATCCCCATGAAAAAGAAAAAAATCATATCGATAGTGTGCGCACTTGCTCTTATCGCAGTGCTCACGACCGCGCTTGTTGCGTGCGACAAGACGGGTGACAAAAACAAAACCGCGACGAAAGTCAATGCAAAAGACGTATATGCGCTGTCCGCTCTGACCGGAGCCGAGTATTTGGGAAAAGTGGAAAGCGGGAAAGCATCTGCCGAACTCACTCGTCCCGACGGCATCACCGATGCGGATGTAAACGGAATGAAAGACTGTCTTAATATGTTTGACGACATTCTTTCGGGTGGCGGAATCAGCCAGAACGTTGCAGAAAACACAGATAAAGACGGCGATTTCAAAGATTATCCCTTGGTTATGACAATTACCGTCGGCAACACCATCTCTGCCAAGATGTATTACAGAGAAGTGAACACCGTCACGAAAACCGAAATCGACGACGGCGAGGAAGAAACCGAAGTGTCCACGACTTTGGCGGGCGTGATGGTATTTGACGGCAAAGAGTTTTACGTGACCGGCGAGAAAAAAATCGAAACCGAAGGCGACGAAACTGAAACTTCCATCGAATTCACCACCAGAAGCCAAACAAATCCCAATAACTACGTCACGATTAAACAATCCGTAGAAGTTGAAGACGGCGAGAAAGAAATCGAGTACGAGTACGAAATCTACGAAAACGGAAAAAAGGTGCGCGAGTTCAAACTTGAAATCGAAGAAGAAAACGGCAAAACCGAGGTCACCTTCAAATTGAAAATCGAAAACGCCTATGCCGACACCGAATACAAAATCGTCAAAGGCGACGAGAACGGCAAGTTCAAAATTAAGTACGAAAAGGGCAAAGACAAAAAGATTATCGACGTCGAGGCAGTGGAAGGCGGATATAGGTTGACCTACAAAAACGGCTATTCGGAGATAATCTGACCAAATAAAACAAACAACATAACCACAAAATCATAAAACCAAACAAAATTTTAACAAAATAAACCAAACAAAAAACCCTTATCCAAAAAACATTTATTCCTTAACAAAAAACAACTCTCGGTTCCCGCCGAGAGTTGTTTTTGCTTTATCAAACGAAGAAAGCCACAATATTGACACAAAATAAAAAAAATGATATTATTAACGTGCGACAAATCTTAATAAGCATAGTGCAAAGAGCCTTTTACTTCGGTAACAGGTGCATTTTTCG
>CAKQMI010000046.1 GCA_934254835.1 uncultured Clostridia bacterium
TATGTCTTGATGCACCTCGCGAGGGCTAAAACCTCAGTACGACAACGCAAAAAGGCGACATTCGCCCCTACCCTTTTCAATGAGTTTGAAAAGAAAAATATACTTATATCATATTTTTACGCATTTTACGAGTTTACACGAACTTGTACAAGATGTCAACCGTTTTGCGCATATATTATAAAATAAAATTAAAAAAGTACAGAAATATACAAAAAATAATGAGAATCGACAAATTTTTGAAATTATCACGCATTATTAAGCGTCGCACCGTAGCGCAGGACGCCTGCGACGGCGGTCGTATCGAAATCAACGGTCGCGACGCAAAACCGTCAAAGGACGTCAAGGTCGGCGATATCGTCGTCGTGCATTTCGGTGGCGACACCGTCAAAATCCGCGTCCTCGCCACTCCCGACGTCGCGAATAAGGCGTCCGCCACCGATTTGTACGAGGTTATCGAAGACTGATGTTTGACGTGATTATCCCGGCGGCGGGCGAAAGCTCGCGCTTTTCAAATAAACTGAATAAACTTTTTTGCACGGTCAACGGAAGGACGGCGCTCGAACGCTCCGTCTTGCCCTTTTTGGATTTTGAAAATCTGAACCACATTTACGTCGCCGTAAACGACGACTCTTTCTCCACGGCTTCATCCATTTTCTCGGGATACGAAAACGTGACGGTCGTGCTCGGCGGAAAATCAAGGACGGAAACGGTAAAGCTCGCCCTGCGCTTCGTCACGGCGGAATACGTCCTTATCCACGACGGCGCGCGTCCTTTCGTCACGACGGAAGTCATCGACAACGTGCTTTTCGGGCTTTCAAAAACCGACGCTTCGGTGCCCGTGATCACTTTGGACGACAGCATCGCAAACGTCAAAGACGGATATAAGGCTCAAAATCGCGAGGACTATCGCAGAGTGCAGACTCCGCAGGGCTTCAAAACCGAAAAGTTGAAAACCGCCTACGAAAATATCACGACGACGTTTTCCGACGACGCGTCGGTTTACCTCACCTCTTTTTCGGACGTCACGGCGGTGGACGGCGACGTCAAAAACATGAAAATCACAAGATACGCCGACCTCCAAACCTCGCCTTGCAGAACGGGCGTCGGCATCGACGTTCATAAACTCGTCGAAAATCGAAAACTCGTTTTGGGCGGTGTCGAAATCCCGTTTGAAAAAGGACTGCTCGGACACAGCGACGCGGACGTTTTGACGCACGCGATTATGGACGCTCTGCTCACCGCCGTCGGCGAAAGAGACATCGGCGTTTTGTTCCCCGACACCGACGAACAGTACGAAGGAATATCCAGTATGCTTCTTTTGAAAGAAGCTTTGTTGTACGTTGAAACCTCCGGTTACCGCGTAAAAAACGTGTCGGCAACGGTCGCTTGCGAACGTCCGAAACTCAACCCGTTTTTCGACAAAATTCGCTCCTCGCTTGCCCTTGTTTTAGGCATCGAAAAAGACGACTTGTCTTTGGCATTCACGACTACCGAGGGGCTTGGCATAGTGGGCGCGGGCGACGGTATCGCTGTCGTTGCAACCGCAACCGTAGTTGCAAAATAGCCACTTTACAATCAAATATTGCACAATAAAGCACTTGTTTTGACAAAATTAAAACAAGTGTATTTTTTTGTCAAATAACGGCATATCATTTCTTATAAGGAGAAACAAATATGTCTTTTCAAAAAAAAGTTATGATTTTGTCCGACGTGAAAACCGGCGTCGGCAGTGGAATTTTGCGGTTTGTGAATGATGGCGGAAACACCTTTTTCAATGCGTCTTTGCACGTTGACGATTTGTCCGACGCCACCCTTTTGTTGCGCCTTGACAACAGGATTTTGTCATTTAAGGCGGAAAGCGGAGAGAAAAATCTCGGCGACCTTTCACTATCCGACAACATAGATTGCGTTATTGCAAAAAATGGCAAAATCTTGCATTTCGGCACGACGGGAAACGACAAATTTCGCTGTTTCAACCTGCTTGCGGACTTTGAAAAAGAGGCTGAAAAACGCAAAAACAACGCGCCGAAAAATATGGAAAACCCTGTCGAAAGCAGTCGATGCGACGACGAAATTTCAGACTTTTCTTCGGATATAGAAACCGCCGAAACGGCGCGGTTCGATGCGGACGATACTCTTTCTTTTTCGGCGAAAATCGGCAAAGACGAGGGCTTCCGCATCGAGTGCGCAACTTCGTCCGCCCCCGACTTTTCCTATAAAAACAACTTTTCGGGCAACGATTTTTACCTTGCCGTAAAACCGCAACTTGACGAAATGTTCATCTGTTTTCCCGCGGATTCCGCCCTTGAAAACGCCGTCCCCAACAGCAAATGGGTGCGCGTAAACAGCGATGACGAAAACTACGTCGTGGGGTTAATTTACAATCTGGACGAGGTCGAATACGTCTGCTACGGCGTGCCCTACGAAAAAAAGTCTCCCCCGCCCGACGAAATCAAAAACGTCTGTGACTGGTTGCCCCTCACCGACGACGAAAACGGAAAAGGATATTATCTCATTTATCAGTCGGCAAAAACGGGCAAAACAATGAAAAAGGAAGACTTCGAATAAACACGGCGCATGAAAAAAGCAAGGCGGTTTGCCTTGCTTTTTAACGTCACAATTACTTCTTATAAACCTCGCGCGGTTTCCCGTGGAAGAACAGCGCAAGCGAGTCGGGCCCCGAGTTACTGCCAACCATCTGATTGACGAAGGTGTAGTCGATTTTTTTGATTTCGGAAAATTTTTCGGTCATCATATCGCCCAAAATCTTAATTCCGTCGGGGTTGTCGCCGTGGCACAAAATGATTTCGGAGTTGTCCTCGTCACCCTTTTGCGTCTCGAAGAGTTCCAAAAATTTCTTATAAACGTTTTTGGTGCCTCTGACTTTTGCGGCGGGATAGACTTTGCCCTCGCCGTCGAGCCCCAAAATGATTTGGATATTCAAAAGCGTCGCAAACATATATTCGATGCCCGAAATACGTCCGCTTCTGGCAAGATACGCCTTGTCGCCGACCGTGAAATAGTGGTGATATCTCGGCGCGTATTCGGTAAGTCTTTTGTGCGCTTCCTCGATGCTCACGCCCTCGTCGCGGAGTTTGACGGCGTCCATGACGCACAGTCCTTCACCGCCGACACCGCCGAGGCTGTCCACGACCTTGACTTTGCGGTCGGGGTATTTTTCCATAAGTTCGGTTGCGGCGATGCACGCCGAGTTGAAACTTCCGCTCATCCCAGACGAAAACGCGATGTGCAAAACATCGTGTCCCGCTTTGACGTACGGTTCAAGCGTCTCGAAAGTGATTTCCGCATTGCTTTGGCTGGTCTTGGGGATTGCGCCCGAGCGCAGTGTATCGAAAAACTTTTTCATATTTCCAATAAATCCCGTGGTGTCCGTACGGCACTCGATAATGTCGAATTCCTTATTCGCCTTTCCGAAAAAGTCAAGTTTTTTCGGCGCGCCCTTCGGCATCATCAAACTATACGGCATCGGGACAATGGGTATTTCGTGTTCCTTTTCATATCCGACAGGCATGTCTCCGCATGCATCGGTGCTGATTATGTAGTTCATTGACTAAAAAGCTCCCATAAAAGAATATATAAAATATAGCACAATATTTTTGTGATGTCAAACTCAAATTTTCACACCGCCCGCGCCCACTTTCATAAGATATATAAAAAGCCTTGTTTACATAAATTTCGGAGGTAGTAATATGGGTTGTTTTTGCAGAAATAATATCTATCCTTGCAATCCGCCGACAAGGCTTTGCAACGTGCTGTGCCCAAGAGGACCGGTTGGACCGCAAGGCGTGCCGGGACCGCGCGGTTTCAACGGTCTCCGCGGACCTCAGGGAGTACCGGGGCCCGTCGGACCTATGGGACCGCAAGGAGCAACAGGCCCTGTCGGTCCGCAAGGCGCAACCGGAGCAACGGGAGCGATAGGACCTCAAGGTCCGCAAGGTGCAACAGGCGCAGTAGGTCCGCAAGGTCCCAAAGGCGACACCGGCGAAACGGGTGCGGTAGGTCCTCAAGGTCCTGCGGGAGCAATCGGTCCGCAGGGACCGCAAGGTGAAACAGGTCCGCAGGGACCTCAGGGTGCGACGGGGGCAACGGGTGCAGTAGGTCCTGCGGGAGCAATCGGTCCGCAGGGACCGCAAGGCGAAACAGGTCCGCAGGGACCTCAGGGTGCGACGGGAGCAACGGGCGCAACGGGACCGCAGGGACCTGCCGGCGTAAGCTACACCGTGCATGCGGAAAATGCCGCGACCGAAAGCGTTGCAACCAACACGATTATCCCGATTTCGCAAACCGCACAAAGTACGGGCGGGACGTTTACCGTATCAAATAACGCCGTAAACGTGCCGATTGGCGAATATCTCGTAACTTTCGGCGGCGCGG
>CAKQMI010000047.1 GCA_934254835.1 uncultured Clostridia bacterium
CGACAGAACGGAAACTATTAAGTCGGGACGGGCGCTCCCGTTACAGAGCAACGCATTGATGGATGCGTAAGTGGCTTTTTATAAGCAATTTGAGTGGTACCGCGGACTAATTCTCCGTCTCAAAACGAGACGGAGATTTTTTATAAGGAAAAAGATATGCAACTTTACGAAAAGTACGTGACAGAGACCGTTGATGAGAAAACGGGCAGGCTGACAAAAATCGATTTTCACATTCCCGACGACTTCAACTTCGGGTTCGACGTGGTGGATTTCTGGGGCAAAACCGCCCCCGATAAAACCGCGCTTTTGTGGGTTGGCGAGCATCATGAGGAAAAGTCGTTTTCGTTTTCGGATATGATGCGTCTGACCAACAGGACGGCAAACTATTTCAGGTCGCTGGGCATCAAAAAGGGCGACCGCGTTATGCTGATTTTGAGGCGTCATTATCAGTTTTGGCTGTCCATAGTCGCACTTCACAAAATCGGCGCAACCGTCATTCCCGCCACCGACCAACTTATGAAAAAAGACTTGGTTTATAGGTTCCAACTGGCGGGCGTCAGTGCGGTTGTGATAAGTGCGACGGGCACTATCGTCGACGAGGCGGGAAAAGCCTTTGAACAGTGCGACGTCAGGACGAAAATCATCGTCGGCTCAAGTCGCGACGGCTGGCACGATTTCGACGGTGAATTTATGGAGTTTTCCGATGAGTTCAAGCGCGGTGAGGGCGTTGACGCAACCTATAAAAACGATCCCGCGATTATGTTTTTCACGTCGGGCACGTCGGGCTATCCCAAACTTGTCATGCACGATCACGCCTACGCAATCGGACACTTTATCACCGCCAAATGGTGGCACAACGTCGATGGCAACGGCATTCACCTGACAATCGCCGACACCGGTTGGGGCAAAGCCGTCTGGGGCAAACTCTATGGACAATGGCTGATGGGCAGTTGCGTTTTTGTGTACGATTTCACTCGCTTTAACGCCGAAGACATACTTTCCGTCATCGAAAAGCACAAAATCACGACCTTCTGCGCACCCCCTACGATTTTCCGTTTTCTCATCAAGGAAGATTTGTCGAAGTACGACATTTCCAGCATAAAATACGCGACGATTGCGGGCGAAGCGTTGAATCCCGAGGTCTATAAGCAGTTTTTGAACCTCACCGGCGTCAAACTTATGGAAGGCTTCGGACAAACCGAAACGACGCTCACCCTTGCCAACCTTTTGCACATGACTCCGAAACCCGGCAGTATGGGTATGCCGAGTCCGCAATACAAAATCAAACTCATCAACGCCGACGGCAGACTTGCCGAAACGGGCGAAGAGGGCGAGATTTGCGTGGATATTTCAGAGGGCGTCCCCGTCGGACTTTTCAGAGGGTATTACAACAACGAGGAAGCCACCAAAGCCGTAATGCACGACGGTCTTTATCACACAGGCGACACTGCTTGGCGCGACGAGGACGGCTATTATTGGTTTGTAGGGCGCACCGATGATATCATCAAATCGTCAGGCTACCGCATCGGACCTTTTGAAATCGAAAGCGTGCTTATGGAGCACCCCGCGGTCTTGGAATGTGCGATAACGGGCGCACCCGATCCCGTGCGCGGACAAGTCGTAAAAGCGACAATCGTCCTTGCAAAAGGCTATACGCCGTCCGAGGAACTCAAAAAGGAAATTCAGCAGTACGTCAAGCACCTGACCGCACCGTATAAGTATCCGCGTATCGTTGAATTCGTGACGGAACTTCCAAAGACGATTTCGGGCAAAATCCGTCGCACCGAGATAAGACATCAGGACAATCAATAATTTAATAAAATCACGATATAAACAAAATCCACGGTTTATCCGTGGATTTTTGCCATATAAAACAATGTTTTTGTTGATTTAACTTTTTATAATCTTTACGATTTGGCTGACGTAAACGCGCTTGAACTCCTCGTCGTCCAGCTTATAAAACCTGCCGAAACTTCTGCCGTTGACAATGTTGAACGTGCTGAAAAACGGCGTAATAAACATCGACAATATAAGAAGATAGCGCGCCTTTAATTCCTCGTCGCTCTCGATACTGGTCGAGCGCATATGCTCGATTACCTTATAGCAAAAATCCGAGTCAATCGAAAACATTTGGATTATCGTTTTGTTGAAAAACTTGTTGTACTCCTCGTTTTCGGGCGACAGCATAAAATTGATGACGTTCAGATTTTCGACGCAAAAATCGTTGCAGGAATTAAAAAAGTCCGAGATGACCTCCTCGGGGTGTGAGTGCAGGTCGGCAAGCCTTGACACAAGGTCGTCCGCAATTCTTTTGAAGTCGGAAACCGTGCGCCTTATCACCACCGATATCAGCGTTTTTTTGTCGGTGAAGTGATAATTTATCGCAGCGATATTCACGCCGGCGTCCTCGCAAATTTCTTTTATCGTGACTTTGCCGTTTGCTTTCAGCAGTTTAATGGTGCTGGTGATGATTGCATTTTTGGTAAATTCAGTCTTTTTCATAATTCAAAAATATTATAGGTTTTTTTCAAATATATATTTATGATATTATGAAATCGTTGATTTGTAAAGAACTTTTTTTGACATCGGCAAAATTTTGTCGATTTTTGCCGTTTTATAAGGTTTAGTAAATAAAAAAAGACGGAAAGTTCCTCCACGTTAAAATTTATCAAAACAAGAAAAATTCGTAATTTCCGCTTGCTATGTTTGCCGTCGGGTTTTGGTTGAGGAAAAATTCGCGGGCGGTTTCGGACGGCTTTTTGATGAAAATAACCGCGACTTTTTCGGCGTTCTCCCGCGCGAGCGCGAAAAGGTTTTCAAAATCCGCGTCCACGTCAATCATCAGGGAGAGTTCGTACGTTCCGCCGTTAAAATCGTCTTTTTTGGAGATATGTTGGACGTACGCGCCGAATTTTTCTGCAAAATAGTCGCAACTTAGCACGCTTTCGCTTGAAATTTCCAACACCGCGTCGCCGTGCGCCAAGCCGAGTACGTCCAAAATGCCGAAAACAAAACTTTTGTCGGCGTCGTCGTATCGGGCAGTATTCTTTTTTCGCCTTAAAGATAACATACTTAAAAGCATATGCAAAACTTCGGGTGTTGTCAAGAAAATATTTTGAGCGAAATTCTTAAAAACGCTTGTCAAGAACGATAAATTATGATAGATTATAAACGCTATATCAATTGTGCCTCCTTGGTCAAGCGGTTAAGACGCCGCCCTCTCACGGCGGAAACAGGAGTTCGATTCTCCTAGGGGGTGCCAAAAAAGTCATAATTTTGCGATCTTTTGAGTTTTTTCGCGAACCTGAAAATCCGTGTACGCTAAGTACACTAGGATTTTCAGAACCCCAAAAGAAACGTCAAAATCTCATCAAAATTCTGACTTTTTTAACCGATTAACGAAAATCACCCACCGCAAAGGTGGGTGTTGTTTTATATTGAAATCGTGGGTGAAATCTGAAAAAAGTCATAATTTTGCGATATTTCGCCTTTTCGGCAGAACCTGAAAAATCATATCAGGGGCCCCCACAAGATACTGTGTACTTGTGGGGAAAAGGAACAAACAAACAAAAGAAAAATAAGCACCGTAGGCGGTGCTTGTTTGTTTAAAGTGCAGTTTGTGACGCGTACGCGCCCTCGCGAGAACTTGTCAACAACCCCACGGGGCCCCCAAAAGATACTTGTACTTTTGGGGTGTAATAGCATCAAAATTCTGACTTTTTTAACCGATTAACAAAAATCACCCACCGCAAAGGTGGGTGTTGTTTTTTAACCTAATTGTTTAACAAGATACCCACCGCATAGGTGGGTGTTGTTTTATATTGAAATGTTGTGTGAAATCTGAAAAAAGTCATAATTTTGCGATCTTGTGGCGTTTTGACGAAATCCGAGCAAACGCAAAAAAAGGAGGGAGTATGAAGCGGTGCGTTCCCACGGGATTCTCACGGCATCGCGAGCGATGCCTCAGAATGACAGTGCTGAGTACTACGTCACTCTGTTGTGAACGACAGTGCTGAGTACTATGTTATAAGGGTTTTTCAGTCAACATCTTGTACATTATCTTGTACATTATCTTATACACTATCTTGTACATTTTTTTGTAAAAGAGCGGTTGTGAGCGGAATAAATGAGGAAATATGGGAAAAGGAAAAAATAAGGAAATGAAAAGACCGAGATAAAACATCTCGGTCTTTTGGAGCTGGTGGGCGGATTCGAACCGCCGACCTGTTCATTACGAGTGAACCGCTCTACCTGCTGAGC
>CAKQMI010000048.1 GCA_934254835.1 uncultured Clostridia bacterium
TATTGATGAAACGAATCTGATACTTGATATCGTACATATATCGGTTGGTATCGGTGATGAAAACGATATCGCCCGTAGTAGTCTCGATACTGGCGTTTGCCATGTCGATTATTCTTTTAGTCTTGCCCGAGCCTTTTGCGCCGTAAATCAAATGTATCAATATTGAATACCTCCGTTAATTACTAATTCTATTTTAACCCGTAAGAAGAGATTTTTCAAGTCATTTGTAAAAATTATTATAAATATTGTACGCGCGCGTTAGGGAGTACAATTTTTACGAACGCGCTTTTACAACAAACCTTCGGCGTTCGATTCCAGCGCCTTGTTGCGCTCGGCGATTTGCAACGCCTCGATCATCTCGTCCATATCGCCGTTTAGGAAGTTTGTGAGCGAATATAAAGTGAACCCTATGCGGTGGTCGGTGACGCGACCTTGCGGATAATTGTAAGTGCGGATTCTTTCGCTTCTGTCGCCCGTGCCGATTTGCGCCTTGCGTTTGTCGGTGATTTCCTTGTCGGCGATTTGCTGATAGTGGTCGTAAAGGCGGGTTTTCAAAACTTTCATTGCCTTTTCGCGGTTTTTAATTTGGCTTCTTTCGTCCTCGCAGATGACGACCATACCCGTGGGCAGGTGCGTTATGCGAATGGCGGACTCGGTCTTATTGACGTGCTGACCGCCCGCTCCGCCCGAACGGAAAGTATCGATTTTCAGGTCTTTGTCCAGTATTTCCACCTCGACGTCGGCGGCTTCGGGAAGCACTGCAACGGTGACCGTCGAAGTATGTACGCGTCCTTGCGACTCGGTTTCGGGCACGCGCTGTACGCGGTGCACCCCGCTTTCGTATTTGAGTTTTCCGAAAACGCCCTTGCCGGACACCATAAATACGACTTCTTTGACGCCCCCGAGCTCGGTCATATTTGCCGAAATTTCCTCGACTTTCCAACGCTTGGCATCGGCGTAGTGCGTGTACATACGCATAAGCTCCGCCCCGAACAGCGCGGCCTCGTCACCGCCCGCTCCGCCTCGGATTTCGACGATGACGTTCTTGTCGTCGTTGGGATCTTTGGGGATAAGCAAAACTTTCAACTCCTCGATGACGTTGTCAAGCGCGGTTTTGAAGGAATCGTATTCTTCCTTTGCAAGTTCGCGAATGTCGGCGTCGTCGTCGCTCATCATCGCTTTGCAATCCTCGAAGTTTTTTTCGGCCTCTTTATATTCGGCGTATTTATTAACAAGCTCCTCGATGTCGGCGCGCTCTTTCACGAGTTTTTGCCACTCGCTCTGGTTTGCGATGACCTCGGGTTTGACGATTTCGTCGGTAAGAAACTCATATCTTTTTTTGGTTTCTTCCAGTTTATTGAACATAAATTACCTCTTTTTGAAAACGACGATTCTGTCAACGCCGTCGTAGTCTTTGATAAATTCGGAAAACTCGAGTTTTCCTTCCGCCAAGTCTTTGACCGCCTGCGCCTCGTCGATGCCGAGTTCCGCCATCAATACGCCGTCGTCGCTCAGGTGTTCGGACGCGCCGTCGATTATACGGCGATAAAAATCAAGCCCGTCTTTTCCGCCGTCCAGCGCGATAATCGGCTCGTAATCTCTGACTTCGACGTCAAGATTTTGAATGTCGTCGGTCTTGATATACGGCGGATTTGTGACGATAACGTCAAATTTTCCGTCGATTTTTTCGTACAAATCGCTTTCGACGACTGTCACGTCAACGGCGTTAAACAGCACGTTCATCTGCGCCACTTGTACCGCGTCCGCGCTGACGTCGCTTGCGGTGACGGTTGCCGTGGGCTCATGTTTTTTCACGCTTATTGCAATCGCTCCGCTTCCGGTGCACAAATCGAGGACGGACTTATCCTTTGCGATTTTGACGACCGCTTCGGCAAGAAGTTCGGTCTCGGGACGCGGGATAAGCACGCTTTGATTGACCACTATTTTGGCGTCGTAAAAATCGACCGCGCCGAAAACGTACTGTAACGGCTTGCCCGTCGCGCGTTCGGTCGCAAATTTCAAAGCCTTGTCAAGTTGACTTGTTTTTATGGTTTTAAGAAGGGGGAGTTCCGAGCGGTTTTTGCCCGTTGCCTCCACGAAAATCCAGTCGACGTCCGATTTATCGAACTTGTCCTCGGGCAGGATTTTTTCCACCTGCTCGCGCGCTTCCTTATAAGGTTTTCCGATGTCGAAAGTGCGCTCGGGGATAGTGTCGTCGGCGTCCATTTCGTACACTGTGTTGAAAGCGACGATTGCAACTTCCACCATATCGTCATCGGGTTTTCTGGTTGTCAGGCGTTGAAGCTGAAGCCCCGGCCAACGGATAATGCGCACTATGATATTGTCGGAGCGCGCCAAAAGTTTCAAAATTTCATAAGAAATGCCCGCGATAAGCGGAATCATCACAAGCCTCACCGCAA
This sequence comes from uncultured Clostridia bacterium, assembly GCA_934254835.1. Taxonomy (GTDB): domain Bacteria; phylum Bacillota; class Clostridia; order Christensenellales; family CAG-917; genus CAG-349. The sequence goes on from CAKQMI010000048.1 coordinate 2,421, forward strand.
ACTTAATGCCCGCGTTGTTGGGCCAGCCGAAAACATCAACCGTCAGCCACCCGGCAAATGCCAAAACGATGATACTGACCACCATGACAAGCACCATAAACGTCGTACCGCAACGGTTGTGAATCGTCGAATACTTTTGGACGTTTTGGACGGTCAATTCCTCGTCGTGCTCGAAAGCATTGATGGTCTTGTGCTCCGCGCCGTGATACATAAACACGCGCTTAACGTCGGGCACGCACGAGCAAATCGCAACGTACGCCACGAAAATGACAAGCCTTATCACACCTTCGATAACGCTGAATACGACGTCTCTCACGCTCCCCGAAAGCGCACCGAGCGCAGGGACTTTGAACAAAAGTTCCGTCAAAAATTGCGGTAAAAACACAAAAAGACCTACGGCGCACGCCACCCCCAACAGCACCGAAAACCATATCACGACTTTCATAATGTCGATGTGCAGTTTTTCAGAGAGCCATTTGTCGAATTTTGAGGGTTCGATTTCCTCGCCGTAAACCTCGCTTGATCTTAAAAGCGTTTGCGTCCCCGAATAAAGCATTGTGGCAAAGTTGATGATGCCACGAAGGACGGGAATGCGATAACAGACGTTTTTTTCTTCGACGGGGACAAGGCGTTTGCTTTCGACAACGATATCGCCGTCGGAGTTTCTGACCGCGGTTGCCATACTTTTCTTACCGCGCATCATGACGCCTTCCATCACCGCCTGTCCGCCGATTTGGGTTTTTCTCATACCTAAATAATTTAAAAAATGCAGATTATCTTCTGACAATCTGCACAAAATGAATTAGTCAAGATTATAACGTTTCTTGAACTT
>CAKQMI010000049.1 GCA_934254835.1 uncultured Clostridia bacterium
ATGTGTCTCAACATAATCGCTCCTATTTTTCCAGCAAAAAAGTATTAATAAAACGGCATAACGTATTCCTGTCCACTTTACAAATCTTAGCTATTTTTCGCCGTGATATACCTTCTTTCAAAAGTTCGGCAATTAAATTCTTTTTCGGATATAGTTTGTACTTGGACTCACCTGTTTTTCTACCCACCGGGCGACCCAAGACAACTCCTTCTGCTTTTTTACGGGCTAACGCCTCTTTCGTTCGCTGACTGATTAAATTTCGTTCAATTTCAGCCGATAAACCGAACGCAAAAGCAAGTACCTTACTTTGAATATCTTCTCCAAGTCGATAGTTATCTTTGATGGTCCAAACACGACATTCCTTTGTCATACAGATATTCAGAATTTCCATAATCATAAAGAGATTCCTACCAAGCCTCGACAATTCACTGCAAATGATAATATCATCTTTACATACTTTGCCAAGTAAACGCCCAAGTTGACGTTTACTGTAGTTCTTTGTACCACTGATAGTTTCTTCTATCCAATCGTTAATTACTATATTCTGTTTTTCGCAGAAATTATTTATCTCAAACCGTTGGTTTTCAACGGTCTGTTTGTCACTACTGACACGAATGTAACCGTATATCATAATCTTTAATTAATATTGCTCTTAAATCCTCGCTATATTACAGAATAAAATATCCCAATGGAATTACAACTCCATCGGGATAAATAAACAAATAAAACTGATTTTCAACTCTTTCTATAGTATCGACGTCTTACAGTCTTGGCTATTCGTGAAGCACAAAGCAAACATCTTCTCTGGTACGCTTCTTCTTCCTCGTCAGGTCTTCGGCCATCCCAGGCAAATCGGAGGTTGAGCCTCCGCCACCGGAGGAAATCGGTACAGGTTGGCCACCGATGAGCGCATCGACAACGGCAAAAATCAGGTTACGTACTGATGGTACTGCCAATTGCCCAAGCAGTGTATTCAATTCCGATTCCAAACTTTCGTTTGTGTCCGAAAGGGATTTGTTCTCCCGTCTCAGTTGATAAAGCTCCCCATAATCTACCAATACATTTCGCTGTGCTGCTTCAATTTGCCGTGCCGCATCATTTCTATACAGGGATTCTATCTTGCGGACAATTTCGGTAAACAGTTTGGCTATATACAGGTTCTGACGCTCGACCCATTTGTCCGTACCGAACAAGGGTACTTTCTCTGTAATTTGCGGTGGCGTGAAATCGACCTTGTGGTTGCGGAACGGCTGGACAACCGAACGGACTTTTGTCACATCTGCGGTCAATCGCTCAAGTTCCTGTTCCTTTATGTGGAGTTTGTCGGTCTTGTCTTCAAGTTTGGTCTGATACTCGGCAATGAGTTTCTGTATATCAGCTTTCTGCGCTTCATATCTGTCGAGCGTAATCTTGCCGGAAACTAGTTCCTTTTCCGCCTCTTCAAGTTGCAGCCTATAACTGAAAATCCTTGATTCCAGATTCCGCATCATGGATTGAAGTCCCTTGACGGCTTTCTCCGCCTGTTTCGCCTCTTTAGTCAACTTGCGGATATAATCTCGCTTGTTCAGATGCTGCACGTTGCGCCCGTCAATACTGTCTCCGCGTTCAAGGCGTATTTACTGCCGACATCTTCATATAGTGAAGTGTGCATTTCTTTCAATATCCTTCCATATTCATAGCGGTCTTTCCCGAACTTTGCCGACCACATCACACACTCCCGTCCGCTCTTGGGGCGGATGCCTACCGGAACAATCAGGGTATGAATATGCGGACTGCTCTCGTCAAGATGCACCTGAAAACCGACAATGTTTTCCCGTCCGTATCTGTTGGCACACCAGTCATAGACATCCTTCGCCCAATTCTCGATTTCCTCGCAACGGTGCAGATGGCTGTTGTCCGCACTTTTCTCCAAATAGACGGACTGATTTCCGAAAGCCATTTCAAGCGTCCTGTCATGGTTTCCTCCGAAGACAAACTTAGCGCAACAGTTCGGCTGGATCTTGCTGTTCGACTTGAACGGCTTCCAGCTTAATTCGTCCAACCGTTCCTGCAAACGGACTTCAAGCGGTTTCTCCTGATAACCTAACGGATGAACTTTCCCGTCAGAACCAATCTCGAAGTTAAGTTTCATTCTGGTCTTGTCGTAATGGTTGGTCGGATCCTGATTCTTCCTGCCAATCTTTTCCTCGTTCCAACGCCTTTCATTCTCATTTGCCTCTGCCGTGCCGAATGACTTTCCGGCTTCGACATGCATGGCTTGTTTTATATCTGTATTCATATAGGGTATTCTTTTGATAAATGATTAATGTCTGAGCTTGCTCACTCCGAACCGGATTCTGCCGGATGCCGGAGGAACTTTATTGCTGTCAGGCAAAAAGTCCTTATTGTGTTATGGACTTTCTATAAATCCACGGAACAAGTTCCTTTACTATTCAATAAGTTCCAAATCCAATTCATCAATGAGCAACTGTAAAGCAGGGTTACACTTTATCATCAGTTGAAGTATTTGACGTTTGGTCGGCGAAAAGAGAAAGAAGTCTGCAATATCCAATCCTTGGCTGCGTTGTTCTTCAGTCGCTGTCCGTTCTAAAATATCAGAGCCAGCAACCTTTTTACAAACATCTAATAACAAAGCAGACTTTGCTTTCCATTGTTCAGTAGCCCCTAAATCCGAGATAAGTGTAACCTCCCTGTTTTTAAGAACCTGCATAGCCTCACTATTGAAGCAGCCATTCTTTCCGCCTGTGGCCAGCCATATATAATCGGGAATAAAATAGCTCATGATTACAGCGGTCTTCTCACTCTCGACAAGCATCACAGGATAAGAGGTTGAATTCTTCAATAAATGCTCCCCAAACAGACATTGCTTCAAATGAAAATCCTGTAACTTTAATTCGGTGTGTGCCCAGCTGACAAAAGCCTGAGGCTCTTTAGGGACATTCAGTAAATACTATAAAATTAGCCAACTAATTCATACACAAAATGTTGCGAATTAGTTGGCTTTTT
>CAKQMI010000050.1 GCA_934254835.1 uncultured Clostridia bacterium
TTTCGGCAAGGTATTCTTTCTTGCCGACTTCGCCAAAGGTGTTGTTGACGCCGATCATGCCGACGGGAGCCGGGCATTTGGACACGACGACTTCGGACACCGCGCTTCCGAGACCGCCCTGCAAGGTGTGGTTTTCGCACGTGACGAGAGCGCCCGTTTTCTTGACCGCGTTGACGATTGCGTCTTCGTCGATAGGTTTCCAGGTGTGGATATTCAAGACGCCTGCGCTGATGCCTTCTTCTGCAAGGATTTCGGCGGCGCAAATCGCTTTTTCAACCATAATACCGCTGGCGACGAGGGTGACGTCGGTGCCGTCCTTGACGGTGATGGCTTTGCCAAGTTTGAAATCGGGGACGTCGTCAAAGATATGCTCGGGTTTTTTCCTGAACAATCTGATATAAACCGCGCCGGGGTAGTCGATAATCTCAGGGATTGCCCTTTCCAACATTGCGCCGTCGGTGGGCTCGAAGCAAACCATGTTGGGGATTGCGCGCATAATCGCCATATCCTCAAACGGCATGTGGGTACCGCCGTTGGCTTCCGCCATGATACCGGGATCGGAGCCGACGATTTTTACGTTTTGTTTTGCGTAAGCGACCGAGATGAAGATTGTGTCGTAGCAACGACGGGTTGCAAACGGTGCAAACGAATAAGCAAACGGGATTTTGCCCATTGCGGACATGCCCGCGGCGATACCGATCATATTCGCTTCGGCAATGCCGACGTTGACAAACCTGTCGGGGTGCGCTTCTTTGAACGCCTTCGTCGCGTGACAGCCCATAAGGTCGGCTTCGAGAACGACGATGCGTTTATCAGTATTTGCGATTTCAGCCAAAGTGTTGGCAAGTACTTGCCTCATTTCTTTTTCGTCAGTCATTATTCATACCTCCCCGTTTCTTTTCTCCAAAGTTCCTCGGGAATCGACATACTGTGGCAGTTTGCAACGCCTTCGGTGAAGGACGCGCCGTAGCCCTTAATCGTATCGAGGACAATCATCGAAGGTCTGCCCTTTTGCGCTTTCGCGTTGTCGATTGCGTCGGAAATGGCGACAAGGTCGTGACCGTTGATTTCTTGGGTGAAGAAGTTGAAAGCCTTCCACTTGTCCGCGGCGGGAGCCAGCGAGTTAATCGTATCGGTGGGGCCGTCAAGTTGCATTTTGTTGTTGTCAAGGAAAACGATAAGGTTGTCGAGACCGTGGTTGCCCGCGAACATAGACGCCTCCCAAATTTGACCTTCTTGCGATTCACCGTCGCCGATGAAGCAATAAATCGTTGCGGGATTGTTGTCCATTTTTGCGGAAAGTGCCATGCCGACCGCCGCCGACAAGCCTTGCCCTAAGGAGCCTGCCGTGAAGTCGATGCCGGGGGTTTTATTCATATCGCAGTGCGAGGGAAGGTTTGTGCCGTTTCTGTTCAAAGTGGATTCCCACTCGTGCGGATAAAACCCGAGATCGCCGAGAACGGCGTACATTGCGGGACCGGCGTGTCCTTTTGACATAATAACACGGTCGCGGTCTTGCTTTTTGGGGTTTTTGGGATCGACGTTTGCTTTGTCGTAGTAGATGACGGTAAGCGCGTCCATAACAGACATTGTGCCACCGATATGTCCGACACCGAAGTGCCCGATGATTTCGATTGCGTCGTCACGGAGTTTTCTGGCTTTTGCCGTCAGGAAATCAAGTTTTTGTTTGTCCATACTATCCTCCTTACCTGAGATTGATTTTATTATACATTGTAATATACGCTTGTGTCAAAGCGAGTTTATAAAATAATTTTATGAATAAACAATCCTTTTCAATTGTTTATTTTTTCGTGAATTTTTTCACGGGTTTGTGCGATTGGTCTTTTTTCGGCATCGACGCTTGCTCCTGCGCCCTTCTTTCTTCGGCGCGGCGCTCCTTTTCCGCGGTGGCAGCCTCGATTTGTTTTTGCCTTTCTTCGGCTTTTTGCGCCTTTTCCAGAGCCTTTGCCTGCTGTTCCTTGCGTTTTTCTGCCGACTTTTTGAGTTTCAGCGACGTCTTCACGATATAATATACGGTGCTCAAAAAAGTGAACAGCAAAATAATGAGCGTGAAGTAATAACGGAAGTTATACCATTTAATATTGCCCGACGCGTATTCGTCGTACGCAAGAAGAATCGAATCGCAAATACGATAATGAGCGGCAGCACCGCAAACTTGATAATGCCCGACGCTCCGCCCGCCTTTGCGCCTTCCGAAAAACTGTTGACGGTCTTTACGATGAAAAGTACCATCGAAATAAGCGAGAAAACCGTTGAAAGCGAGATGCTTGTCGTTTTTTTGTTTTTGCCCATAAACTTACCTCGAAATCGTTGATAAACCCATATTAACACTTTATTTTACGTTTTGCAATATTACGGTTTTCTTTTGATAAAAATTTTTATTGCCTATATCCGTTTTTATTGGTATAATCAAAACATAGGGAGTTTATTATGGAAGAAATTATCACGAAAAAACCAAACGTTGTTTCGCGCCTTAAAACCGAGTTGAAAAAACCTTTCACGAAAAATATGCTTATGTTTTCGCTCGGGACGATCGGACGCGATTTTTTGTACTTCTTGTTCAACAGTTTTTTGATGACGTTCA
>CAKQMI010000051.1 GCA_934254835.1 uncultured Clostridia bacterium
GACTCATTTCAATAGTAACCTTATCTCCTTCGAGAATACGGATATAATTCATCCTGAGTTTTCCGGACAAGTAGGCGATAACGATATGGCCGTTTGCCAGTTGCACCTTGAAAGTGGCGTTGGGCATAACCTCTACAACGCGACCTTCTGCTTCGATGACGTCTTCCTTGGACACTATTGTTCCTCCTTACAAGTTGTTTTTGTACGCTTTTAACGCGCTACGAAGTTCGGCGTTGACAACGCCCTTGTCCTTTCCCAGCAATATTGCTGTATCGGGCAAGTTATCACCGCTGAACTTCAGGTGTTTTACCTTTTTAAGTTTTGCGTTCTCCGCTTTGCGAAGGTCGCCGTCGGCAATTTTGACGTAGTTTTCATCAATAACCTCGGTCACGACGAAATATCTTCCTTTGTCGCGTCCCGCTTTTGAAAGGACTACGTTTCCGACACTGATTTTCATACTATACATTAAATTTTTTATAATGTCAATATTTCGAGCCCGTTTTTTGTTAAAATAGTGGTATTTTCGTAATGTGCGGAGGGTTTTTCGTCAACAGTGGACACCGTCCACCCGTTTTTGTCCTGCCAAATGGCGGGATTGCCCAGCGTTATCATAGGCTCGATGGCAAGCGCCATACCCGCTTCCAAGCGCACGCCCCTTCTTCCCGTAAAGTAATTCGGGACTTCGGGATCTTCGTGCATTTTTCTGCCGATGCCGTGTCCGACCATCTCTCTCACGACGCCGTATCCGAAACTTTCGGCGTACTTCTGAATCGCGATGCCTATGTCCGAAAGTCTGTTGCCTTCCTTGAAAGCGTCGATGCCCTTAAAGTAACATTCTTTCGTCACTTCGACAAGTTGTTTGACCTCGTCACTGACGTTGCCGATGAGAAACGTTCTTGCCGCGTCGCCGTGAAAACCGTTGATAACCGCTCCCACGTCGATACTCACTATGTCGCCGTCTTTCAGCACCCTCTTCGAAGGGAAGCCGTGGACGACTTCTTCGTTGACCGACGCGCAAATACTGAACGGATATCCGTTGTAGTTCAGAAAACTCGGTTCTGCGCCCTGCTTTCTGATGAATGCGTCGGCTAATTTATTAAGTTCCAAAGTAGTGACGCCCTCTTTTGCTTTTTCTTCCATCAGCAAAAGAGTGTCCCTGACTATTGCGCCCGCCACGCGCATTTTTTCAAAGTCGCTTGCGGATTTAAGATAAATCATAACGTATCGAGTACTTTCTTGACTTCCTCAAAAGTTTGGTCGACGGTGTCGCGTCCTTTGATAGTCTTTACAAGACCGAGCCCTTGATAGTATTCAACGAGAGGCGCGGTTTGTTCCTCGTAAACTTTCAGGCGCGCTTTGACTGTTTCGATTTTGTCGTCGTCGCGAATGAAAAGTTTTTGTCCGCACTTGTCGCAAGTGTCCTTGCCGTTCAGTTGCGAAACGTGATAGGTTGCTCCGCAAATGCAGACGCGTCTGCCGGTGAGCCTTTCTTCGATGACGTCAAAGGGAACGTCAATGTTCAAAACGACGTCGATTTTTGCAACCTTGTCAAGCGCGATGGCTTGGGGAATGGTGCGGGGGAAACCGTCCAGAATATATCCGTTTTTGCAGTCGTCGTTTGAAAGTCTGTCATGAACGAGGTCGATGACCACGTCGTCGGGCACGAGGTTGCCTGCGTCGATGAAAGTCTTTGCAAGTTTGCCAAGAGCCGTTTGTTCTTTAATGTTCTTGCGGAATATGTCGCCCGTCGAAATGTGCGGGATTTTGTAATATTCCGATATTTTTACTGCTTGCGAGCCTTTTCCTGCTCCGGGTGCGCCCAAAAGAATAATGTTCATAAACTCTCCTTAAAAACTCTTTCCCCCAGTCCTTAAAAGCAAGGTTTTGGGAAGCGACGCTTTGCACCGCTTCCCGCACCTGATATTATTTAAGGAATCCCTTATAGTGTCTCATCATGATTTGCGATTCAAGTGCTTTGTTGAACTCAAGCGCGACGGATACTACGATGAGGAGTCCCGTTGCCGAGAAGGCACTTGCAAGACCTATGTCTTTTCCGATAAGGTTGAACAAGAACGTAGGTATGACGCAAATAATTGAAAGGAAGATTGCTCCGAACAACGTAATACGGTTGTTGATACGTTTAAGGTAATCAGACGTGGGTTTACCGGGACGAATTCCGGGGATAAACCCGCCGTATTGCTGAATGTTCTTGGAAACGTCTTCGGGGTTGAATTGAATCATCGAGTAGAAATATGCAAAGAAGATGATGAAAACAACCATAAAGATATAGTAAATCAGGCTACCCCACCAGGTTCCGCCGGAAGTGGTAAGGTTTCTCATCCACCATACGCCGAATTTGCTTTCGGCAAGTTTGGGAATGAAGCTGATTATCATCTGCGGGAACATGATGAACGACGACGCAAAGATTATCGGCA
>CAKQMI010000052.1 GCA_934254835.1 uncultured Clostridia bacterium
TAATGCTTTTTTTGCCATTTTAAGCCTCCTAATTCTTTGCGAAGGGCATGCCCATCAGTTTCAGAAGTTCCCTTGCCTCTTCATCGGTGTTCGCGCTGGTGACGACGCAAATGTCGAAACCGCGGATTTTCTCGATTTGATCATAGGAAATTTCGGGGAAGATCAACTGCTCTTTTACGCCGAGCGCGTAGTTTCCGCGTCCGTCGAAGGACTTTCTCGATACGCCTTTGAAGTCACGTACGCGAGGAAGTGCGATGCAGGTGAGTTTTGCAAAGAAATCGTACATTCTCTGTCCACGGAGCGTAACTTTTGCGCCGACGTTTTGTCCTTCTCTGACTTTGAAGTTTGCAACGCTCTTTTTCGCTTTCGTGATGACAGGTTTTTGACCTGCGATAAGTTTGAGCTCGTCAACGGCAAGTTGCAAACTCTTTGCGTTGTCTCTTACGTCGCCAAGCCCCATGTTGAGAACGATTTTCTCGAGTTTAGGAACTTGATTGATATTCGTATAGTTGAATTCCTTAATAAGGGCGGGAACAACCGTCTCCTTATAGTGGGCTTGCAACCAGTTTCTTTGAACATCGTTTTTCTTTTCAGCCATATATTACCTCCGTATTATTCGGCGTCTTTTGCCTTGGATGCGGCTTTTTTCGCAACTTTCTTGGCTACTTTCTTGGCGGAAACTTTCTTGCCGTCAAGATCGGCGCCACATTTTGCGCAAGCACGAATCTTTTTGTTTTTGCCGTCTTCGGTAAGTTCGGCGTGTTTGACGCGAACTACTTCGTGGCAAGCGGGGCAAATGACCATGACGTTGGACACGTCGATAGTGCCTTCTTGTTTGACGATACCGCCCTTGTCCTGCGCCTTGCGGGGTTTCATGTGTTTATGAACCTCGTTGACGCCTTTTACTACGATGCGATTGTCTTCGGGATACACTTTCAGGACTTCGCCTGCGGTGCCTTTATCTTTACCGGTGATAACCATAACGTTATCGCCTTTTTTAACGTTTAATGCTGACATTGTCGTGTGTCCTCCTTACAGAACCTCGGGAGCGAGCGAAATGATTTTCATATAATCTTTATCGCGAAGTTCCCTTGCAACAGGCCCGAAGATACGAGTACCGCGGGGCTGTTTCTGTGCGTCGATGATGACTGCCGCGTTGTCGTCGAACTTAATATGACTGCCGTCTGCACGACGAATGCCTTTGCTTGTTCTGACGATAACCGCCTTGACAACGTCGCCCTTTTTAACGACGCCGCCGACCGTTGCGCTCTTTACGGAGGCTACGATAACGTCACCGATGTTGCCACTTCTTCTGAAACTGCCGCCAAGAACTCTGATGCACATAATTTCTTTTGCGCCGGAGTTGTCTGCGACCTTTAATCTACTTTGCGGTTGAATCATTTATCACGCCCTCCTTACTCTGCTTTCTTGATGATTTCCACCAAGCGCCAGCACTTATCTTTGCTGAGATGACGGGTTTCGGCGATAAGAACTTTGTCGCCTACGCCTGCCGAGTTGTTTTCGTCGTGTACCTTGAATTTCTTGGTGCGTTTGACGATTTTCTTGTAGAGGGGGTGCTTTACTCTCTGCTCGATAGCGACGACGATGGTCTTGTCCATTTTGTCGGAAACGACGATGCCGACGCGGTTTTTACGCAGATTTCTTTCGTTATTTACTGTGTTTTCCATTTAAGTCCCTCCTATTTTGCCTTTCTGCCTGCTTTTTTAGCGGGCGATGCGGGCTCGACAGAGATGTTGAGTTCGCGTTGACGCAAAATGGTTTGTACCCTTGCGATGTCCTTTTTGCAGTTTTTAAGGACGTTGGGGTTTGTCAACTGGTTGGTTGCAAGTTTGAAGCGAAGATAGAATAATTCCGACTTCAACTCTTTCAGTTGTTGTTGCAACTCTTCGTTTGTCTTGTTGTATAAAACGTTTGTTTTCATTTCGCTTCACCGCCTTCTTTTTCGGCAAGTTTTGCTTCAAGTTGAGCCTTGTTGTAAATCTTGCACTTGATGGGAAGTTTTGCAGAAGCAAGTCTTAATGCTTCTCTTGCAACCTCTTCGGATACGCCGGCCATTTCAAACATAACGCGACCGGGTTTCACGACTGCTACCCAATATTCGGGAGAACCTT
>CAKQMI010000053.1 GCA_934254835.1 uncultured Clostridia bacterium
CGATATAAATGCAACACTCAACGGTTCGGATATACTCGCATGTGGGCGACCAAAAATCAGCCGAAAATGAGGTTTTTCGCCCCACTTTTGGCTGATTTTTTCTTTTGCCGAGCTTATAATGGACAGAATCAAAAAAGTATGATATAATTTTTTCAAAGATTATTTAACCAAATCATTTTTCTTTCACTATTAAGGCAGAAGCTTCTGAAAAACCGATATGGAGGTGAGCAAATGAATGAGATTGCGTATAAAGAGAAAATGGCAGAGGTATCCAAAACGATATATTCATATTGTGTATCCAAAACATCCACACGTGAGGATGCCGAAGATCTGTCACAGGATATTCTGCTTGAGCTTGCGAAATCGATTAAAAATATTCGCGATGAAAACGCTTTTTACGCTTTTATGTGGGGAATTGCAGGGAACGTTTATAAACAGTGGTATAGAAAAAAACTGAAGAACAACACTTGCGAATTACCGGAAGATATCCCATCGGAAGATCAGCTTTCGGAGGACGACAGCGAGCGCTTGTATCTTCTCCGGCGTGAACTGACTTTGCTATCGGCAAAATATCGCAAAGCAACTGTTCTGTACTACATTGAAGAACGCTCTTGTGCCGAAATTTCAAATTTGCTCGCAATATCCGAAAGCATGGTAAAATATCTGCTTTTTAAATCACGAAAAATACTGAAAGAAGGAATGAATATGGAAAGAAATCTCGGAGAACTCAGCTACAATCCCAAAGCCCTTATTCCAATGTACAGCGGACAGGGATCGAATCAATTTTGGCAATTCATGCAAAGCAAAATCAGACAAAACATAGTAAGCGCCTGCTACAATGATACATTGACAGCTCGGCAGATAAGTCTTGAAACAGGAATACCTCTTCCGTATCTTGATGACGAAATCAATGAACTGGAAAGAAAAAATATAATTATCAGGGACGGTACACACTATAAGGCAAACATAATTGTAATTACAGCCGAGTGTGCAGACGAAATTCAACGTGCCGTCGCAAAGTATCATGAAAAAATTGCAGATAAGATGGAAGCTTTTATAGAAAACAAATTATCTGAATACAAGAATATCAGGTTTATCGGCAGCGATTTTTCTGAAAGCACGTTGCGCTGGCAGCTTTGTACTGTTCTTTTCCGAATGATCAGCGGCATTGATTGCGGCAAAACGGATGCGCCTCAGACAGGTTGGGGAGAATCCGCGTACCTGTGGTGCGTGGATAAACTCAGTGAGAAGCGTATATTCAATTACTGTGGTGTTTGCAGCAAACATGGAGACAGCCTTTATTTCTTTGACTATCTGAAGGGCGGTAAAGGTAATCACTGCGATTTTTACGGAAATGACCGATACATCAACATATTCTGTGATATTTGCAGTGGCAGGAAGGAATGCTTTGGCGAATATGATCTTGAAGCAATTGCAGAAATGATGAAAAAGGGATATGTGATTAAAGAAAATACCTCTTTCAGAGCGACAGCTCCTGTTTATACATCCGACCAGTACCGTCAGATTTGTGGCATTGCCAAAGAGTTTATAAATTTCGAGTTGATTGAGATCATCCGCGACATTGACAAAACCGCAGCCCGGATTCTAAGTGCGCACACGCCAAAGCATTTGCAGAATCAGGTTGAAGGTATTGCCGCTGTGGACAAGTTTATCAATGCAGTATGCATTCCCGCCACGATTCTTATAGAGCGGCATGTCTTGAATACCTCATGGCATCCGCTTGAAATGCCAACAACGTATGTTGTTTTAGGCAAGTAAATCGAGCTAAAGTAAAATTTTCGTCCCGCTTTCGGCTGATTTTATACTTATAATTGATGTTTTTACGCCACTTCGGCAAATTCCCCTGACGGCAGAAAAGCGGCTTGTGCCATGGTTAACAGCACAAGCCGCTTTCTTTTTTTCGGAAAGCTTTTTCTTTGCCTGCTACACCGCAATTTTTACTCTGCGTTTTGTTCCAGCATTACAATGAGTTTCTTAAACGCATCTTCCTCTCTGACAAAATCAAATTGTCT
>CAKQMI010000054.1 GCA_934254835.1 uncultured Clostridia bacterium
GAATAAATTATTTTCAACCGTTGTAAATAAGGATTTTTCGTGGTAAAATATCTTTGATTGAAAATTTTAAGGAGTTTATATGAAAGTTTGTATTTACGGAGCGGGTTCGCTCGGAACGGTACTTGGAGCATACGTCGCGAAAAGCGGAGAGGAAATCGACCTTGTCAACAGGAACAAGGCGCACGTTACCGCGCTGAAAGAAAACGGCGCGACGATCACCGGCGAGGTCAACTTCAACGTCAAAGTGCACGCAATGTTGCCCGAGGAGATGAGCGAAAAATATGACATCATCTTTCTTATGACAAAGCAACTGAACAACAAAGAAGTGGTGAAAATGCTCACAAACTTTTTGGCGGACGACGGCGTCATATGCACCATGCAAAACGGACTGCCCGAGCACAGCGTATCCGAAATAATCGGCGAGGACAGAACGTACGGTTGCGCAATCGGCTGGGGCGCGCAAATGACGGCACCCGGCGTAAGCGAGCTGACGTCGGAACCCGACGCATTGGTATTTGCGCTTGGCGCGCTCAACAAAAAGGCGCAGGAGGACAAGCACTTCAAAGAAATCGTCCGCATTCTGTCCATAATGGGCAAAGTCGAGGTTGAGGACAATTTCATAGGGGTAAGGTGGTCAAAACTGCTCGTAAACTCCGCTTTCAGTGGAATGTCGGCGGTGCTCGGTTGCAACTTCGGCGAGGTCGCGGACAACAAAAAAAGCAGACTTTGCGCGCAACGTATCATAAAAGAAATCATCGACTCAACCCACGCGGGCGGTATCCATATCGAGCCGATTCAGGGCAAAGACGTCGTCAAACTTCTGGACTACAACAACGCGATTAAACAAAAAATCTCGTTTGCGATAATTCCCGTCGCCATCAAAAAACACCGCCTTATCCGCGCCAGTATGTTGCAGGATATCGAAAAGGGCAAGCCGTGCGAGGTCGAGGCAATCAACGGCGTCGTCAGCGACTATGGCAGAAAAGTCGGCGTTAAAACCCCCGTCAACGACAAGGTGGTGGAAATTATCCGCGGTATCGAGGAAGGGAAGTATAAGCCGTCTTTCGACAACCTGAAACTTTTTGACGACGTTCTTAAAAAGAAGTAACCGCAAAGTCAAAAAACAATAAACAAACCGTCCGGACGCGGGCGGTTTTTTGTTGAAAAAAGGAACAAACGAGTTGAAAAAAGGCGCGGTGATAGGATTTTTCGGTTTTCTACCAAATGTTTACAATCACAAAAAATCGTGCAAATACTTTACATTCCCGAAATTCAGTATTATTATTCATAGTGTAAGCGAAAATATATCAAAGATATATTGAAAATGTGGCAATTTCGGACGGAAAATCCGATAATTCTTGCAAAAACGGACGTTTCGGAAGCACCCGGATTTTACAAAAAAGGTTTTAACGACGCGAAAATTTTGAAGCCCCGCCGCGCGCATTATTTATCGTATGCACAAGGAAGGGCGACGAAATGACGCGCTCGAAACGATATTTATAAAACAAATTTTCAAAGGAGAAAACAGCAATGGCAGAGATGAGTAAAGCTTACACACCGGAGTTTATGGG